>RHMC01000346.1 GCA_003719395.1 Streptomyces altiplanensis | reverse complement strand
CGGTGTTGGCGGCGGCGAGGACCGCGGGGGCGCGTGGCCGGGGGCGGCGGAGGTGGGCTGGTCCATGTGCTCCACGGTAAGTGGAACAGGACCGTCTACCGCCCACGCCCCTGACCGGGTTCCGCCTGCGGCCCTTCTGCCGGCCGGTGCGCCGGCTCCTCCACCGGTTCCTCCAACGGTCCCTCCGCGAGTGCCTCGGCCAGTACCTCCGCCAGGTGCCTCGCCCGGCGGCCCGCCAGCTGTTCCAGCTGGGTGCGGCAGGAGAAGCCGTCCGCCAGGAGTTCCGTTCCCCGTGCGGCGTCGCGCACCGAGGGGAGCAGCTGTTCCTCCGCGCAGGCCACCGACACGTCGTAGTGGCCGCGCTCGAAGCCGAAGTTCCCGGCGAGGCCGCAGCAGCCGCCGCTGAGGGGCCCGGTGAGGCCGGCCCGCTCGCGCAGTCGCCGTTCCGCCGCGTCGCCCAGTACGGCGTGCTGGTGGCAGTGCGTCTGGCCGGCGACCGGGCGGCCGATCACCGGTGGCCGCCAGTGCGGGGCGTACTCCTCCAGCGCCTGCGCGAAGGTGCGTACCGAGGAGGCGAGCGCGGCCGCTCTCGGGTCGTCCGGGAGGAGCTCGGGAAGGTCCGCCCTGAGCGCGGCCGCGCAGCTCGGTTCCAGGACGACGACGGGCAGTCCGGCGGCGCGTTCCATGCCGTCCAGGGCACGGCGCATGACCGCGCGGGCCCTGTCGAGCTGCCCGGTCGAGACGTACGTCAGGCCGCAGCACAGCTGCCGCGGGGGCACCGTGACCCGCAGTCCGGCCGCTTCCAGTACGCGCACGGCGGCCCGTCCGACGTCCGGGCAGAGGTGGTCGGTGAAGGTATCGGGCCACAGCACGACCGTCCTGGCGCCGGACGCGTGGGACGGCTGCCGCCCGGCCCCGTTCCGGGCCCGCCACCAGCTTCTGAAGGTGCCGGGCGCGAGGGCCGGCAGGTCGCGTTCCGGTGCGACGCCTCCCAGACGCTTCACGAGAGCGGCCAGCGGACGCACCCGGGAGGCGTGCCGCAGCACACGCGCGAACGGCGCCGCCGCACGCAGCCACACGGGAAGCCACCCCATCGCGTAGTGCGCGGCGGGGCGTACGCGGCCCCTGTAGTGGTGGTGCAGGAATTCCGCCTTGTACGTCGCCATGTCGACGCCCACCGGGCAGTCGCTCCGGCACCCCTTGCAGGACAGGCACAGGTCGAGCGCTTCCCTCACCTCCTCCGACCGCCAGCCGTCCGTGACGACCTCCCCCGCGAGCATTTCGTGCAGCAGACGCGCGCGCCCGCGCGTGGAGTGCTGTTCGTCGCCGGTGGCGCGGAAGGAGGGGCACATGACGCCCGCTCCCGGCGCCGGCTGCTCGGTACGGCACTTCGCGACGCCCACACAGCGGCGTACGGCGGCCGAGAAGTCGCCCCCGTCGTGCGGGTAGGAGAAGGTGACGTCGACGGGGTGCCCGGGGAGCACCTCGAAGCGCAGGTTCTCGTCCAGCCGCGCGGGGCGGGCGAGCATGCCCGGGTTCATTCCGCCGGCCGGATCCCACACGTCCTTGAAGCGGCCGAAGAGCGCCACGAGTTCGTTCCCGTACATCTTCGGAAGCAGTTCGGCGCGTGCCTGTCCGTCGCCGTGCTCACCGGAGAGCGAGCCGCCGTGCGCGACGACGAGTTCCGCCTGCTCCTCGGAGAACGCGCGGAAGCGCCGTACGCCGCTCCCGCTCAGCAGGTCGAAGTCGATACGGACGTGGATGCAGCCGTCGCCGAAGTGCCCGTAGGGCGTGCCGCGCAGACCGTGTTCGGTGAGCAGGGACCTGAAGTCGCGCAGGTACGCACCGAGCCGTGCGGGCGGTACGGCGCAGTCCTCCCAGCCGGGCCAGGCCTCGCTCCCGTCGGGCATCCGCGTCGCCGTACCGGCGGCGTCCTCGCGGATGCGCCACAGGGCGCGCTGTTGCGCCTCTCCCGTGACGACCGCCGCGTCGAGCGCCTGGGCGGCCTTCAGCAGCTGCCGCGCCCGGGAGAGCGCCTCGGCCGGCGTGTCCCCGCCCGTCTCCACGAACAGCCACGCACAGCCGCGTGGCAGCAGGGCCCGCTCCTGTTCGGGCACCAGGTCTTCGGCCATGCCTTCCACGGTGAGCGGGCCGTACGGGAGGAGCGCCGGCGCGGCCTCGGCGGCGGCGTCCTCACCGGCGTACCCGAGAACGGCGAGTGCCCGTGCGCGGGGTGCGTCCACCAGGCGTACGGTCGCCTCACTCACCACTGCGAGCGTTCCCTCGCTTCCGCAGAACGCCCGCGCGACGTTCACGCCGTTCTCGGGAAGCAGCGCGTCCAGCGCGTATCCGGAGATGCGGCGCGGCAGCTCGGGGAACCCGGTGCGCAGGAGCGCGAGATCACCGTTCACCAGTGCGCGCAGTCCTTCGGGGGTGTCGCTCTGCCAGCCCTGGCCGAGGCGCAGCTCCTCTCCGCCGTAACGGACGACCGAGAGGCCGTAGACGTTGTCGGCCGTCGTTCCCCACGCCACCGAGTGCGAGCCGCACGAGTTGTTCCCGATCATGCCGCCGAGCGTGCAGCGGCTGTGCGTGGAGGGGTCCGGCCCGAACGTCAGCCCGTACACCCCCGCCGCGGCCCGCAGATCGTCGAGCACGACACCCGGCTGGACCACGACCGTGCGGGTCTCGGGATCCAGTTCCGTGATGGCGCGCATGTGCCGGGTGAAGTCGAGGACGACGCGCCGTGCCGGTCGCCTGCCCCGCGATCGACGTGCCGCCGCCGCGCGGCACGACGGGCACCCCGTACGTCCGGCAGACGGCGAGCGCGGCGGCCACGTCCTCCGTGTCGCGCGGGGCGACGACACCGAGCGGCACGCGCCGGTAGTTGGAGGCGTCCATCGTCATCAGGGCGCGCGCCGCCGCGTCGAAGGCCACCTCACCGCGGACGGCCCCGCGCAGCTCGCGCGCCAGCGCCGCCGTGTCGGACCTGCGCCACGCGTTCCTCTGTTCGGCCCATGCACCCAAGAGTGCCCCCGCGCGCACCCCT
>RHMC01000345.1 GCA_003719395.1 Streptomyces altiplanensis | reverse complement strand
TGCCGGAACCCGTGCCGGAAACAACACCCGGAACAGAATTCCACTCGACGAGGACCTGATGCCGCTCGGCCTCATCGAGGGTGCTGATCCGGGAGATCCGCTGCTGCGGTTCGGCCACGACGGCATGGAGCAGGGCGGTGTAATGGCGTACGAAGCGCCGGACGGTCTCCCGGTCGAACAGGTCGGTGTTGTACTCGACGGCGCCGATCAGTCCGTCGGGTGCCTCGCGCAGATCGAGCGTCACATCGAACTTGGTGATGTCGAAGTCGAACTCGATGAGGGAGACATCGAGGTCACCCAGGCGTACCTCACTGTCGGCCTGTGCCTCCTGGAGGACGAACGCCACCTGGAAGACCGGTGAGTGGCTGAGGCTGCGCTCCAACTGGAGCGCGTCGACCACGGCCTCGAACGGCACGTCCTGGTGGCTGTACGCCTGTAGGGCCACCTCCTTCACCCGTCCGAGGAGCTGGGCGAAGGTCGGGTCGCCCGACAGGTCGGCACGCATCACCAGGGTGTTGGCGAAGAAGCCGATCAGGCCCTCGGACTCGATGCGGTTGCGGTTGGCGACGGGGGTGCCGATGGGAATGTCGGTCTGTTCGCCGTAGTGGTGGAGCAGCAGAGCGTAGACCGACAGCAGTGTCATGTAAAGCGTGACGTCGTGCTGTTCGCCGAGCGCCTTGAGCCGCGTCAGCAGGTCCTTCGGGAGATGGAAGCGCTCGTGAGCGCCCTGGTACGTCTTGACGGCGGGACGCGCCCGGTCCGTCGGCAGGGACAGCTGGGGGTCGATCCCGTCCAGCTGTTGCTTCCAGTAGCTCACCTGGCGGGCCTGGACCTCGTCGACCAGCCACTGGCGCTGCCAGTGCGCGTAGTCCGCGTACTGGATCGGCAGGGGCGCGAGCGGCGACTCCGCACCCGCGCAGAACGCCTCGTAGAGGGTGACCATCTCGCGGAAGAAGACACCGAGCGACCAGCCGTCGGACACGCTGTGGTGCATGGTCACGAGCAGGAGGTGCTCCTGCTCGGACCGGCGCAGCAGGCGTACCCGGATAAGTGATTCGCGGGCGAGGTCGAACGGCTCCACCGCCTCGCGCTCGCAGATCGACGGGAGTTCGGCGGGGTCGGCGAGTTCCTCCTGCGAGACGGTGAAGTCGCTGCCGTCACCGATGTCCTGGTAGGGCACTCCGTCCCGCTCCACGAAGCGGGTGCGCAGGACCTCGTGCCGCTGGACGATCGTCTCCAGGGCGCGCAGCAGCGCCGGGCGGTCGAGCGGCCCGCGCAGCCGCATGGCCATCGGGATGTTGTAGTACGCGCTGGTCCCGTCGAGCCTGGCCAGGAACCACAGTCGCTGCTGCGCGAAGGAGAGCCGGACCGGCCCGTCCCCGGTGCGGGGGTACGGACGGATGGCCTCCAGTGCGGAAAGGTCGACGCCCTGCTTCTTGAGCATCGCGACCAGGGCGCGCTGCTGCTTGGCGGGCAGGGACTTGATCTTCCTGATCAGTTCCAGCGAGTTGTCGTTGTTCGTTGTGCTCATGTTCGGCCCCGTGGTCATTAGATGTGGCCTTCCAACGCGTCCAGCTCTTCTTCGCTCATGCTCTCGATGAGGCCGATGCTCTCCAGGATCGTGGCCACGTCGAGCGCGCCCTCGGCCGACGCCATGGGGGCACGCCGTTCCAGCTCGGCGGCCATTTCCGCGAGTGTCGGACCGTCGAAGACGGCCTGGATGGGCAGTTCCGCGCCAGTCGTCTGTGCCAGGCGGTTGACGAGCCGGGTAACCAGCAGCGAGTTGCCTCCCAGCTGGAAGAAGTTGCTGTGGGCACCGAGGTCGTCGACGTCCGTGCGCAGGAGGTCTGCCCAGACGGTGGCGACGGTCCGCTCGGACTCGGTGCGCGGGGCGACCAGTCGCTCCGCGTTCCCGCGAAGACTCTCCGGAGCGGGCAGGGCGCGGTGGTCCAGCTTGCCGTTCTGGGTGAGCGGCAGTTCGTCGAGCAGGACGTGGGCGGCGGGGACCATGTACTCGGGCAGCGCCGCGCGCAGGGCGCTCTGGACGTCCCCGAGCAGCGCGGCGGAGCCGGACCAGCGGGTACCGGCCGTGGACGGCTCGTCGGCGCCGGCGACGTACGGTGCCTCGTCGGCCCGGCGCGCGTAGACGTTGTAGAGCGTGGTGTTGCGCAGCAGCCGGTTGTCCTGCTCGCAGACGACGTCGTAGCCGAGGGCCTTCAGGAGGGTGACGACCTTCTCCAGCTGTCCGTTGACGTCATGGAGTTCCACCACAAGCTGGCGGATCTTGGGCCAGTCCCGCCAGTGGATGCCCTTGAGCACTTCGTACTCGGCGTTCTCCACATCGATCTTCAGGAGGTCGATCCGGTCGACCTCCTCCTCTTCGATGATCTCCGAGAGGGTCCTGAGGCTGCAGGTGAACTGCTCGCTGTCGAGCCGCGCGTCGACCAGTTCGTCCACGAGCTCGTCGCCGGCTGCCTCACCGTCAGTGCTGCCTGCTCCGTCCGTGGCCAGTTCCTCCTGGTTGCGGAGGTAGGAGCGGACCATCTCGTGCGCCTGCTCGACGGTGGTCACACTGGAGGAGATGACGGTGTTGTGCCGGTAGAAGGTGAAGGTCTCCTCCTTGGCCTCCGCGGCGAGACCACACGCGTAGACCTTGACGTCGAGGCCGTGGAGTTCCACGTTGCGGCGCAGCGAATCGAACACGGGCGGGATCGGTTCGAAGGCGTAGATCTTCGCGTCGGGGCAGCGGCTTCCGGCGAAGAGCGTGAACATGCCGATGTTGGCACCCACGTCGAAGATGCGGTCACCGTTGCGGATGGTGATCCCGTTCCGCAGGTATTCGAGGTTGGTGAAGATCTCCTCGTAGACGAATTCCGTCTCGCTCTTGTTCTGCTGGAAGACCGTCATGCCGTTGGGCAGTTCATAGGTCTGCGCGAGCGCTTCGGGCTCGGTGCGGCCCATGCGCAGCAGCTCGCGGACAGCGGGGGCCCGCTCGGCCGACGGCACCACATAAGCGACCAGACGGCGGTCCTGGTCGTCGTATTCGCGTACCACGACGCGGGCTTCCTGGACGGCGGGGTGTTCGGTGAGTTTCGCCTCGATCTCCCCGAGCTCGATGCGGAATC
>RHMC01000344.1 GCA_003719395.1 Streptomyces altiplanensis | reverse complement strand
CCCACCTGCCCGACACAACCGACTGATCACCTACACCACGACACGGGACATGACCCGACCGAAGCCCGGTAGTCCAGCCGACCACCGCGGGTCGCGGCGTTGCGCCGCAGCTCCCGGGATACCGTTGATGGATCGCGGCCGAGACGCCGCGCGGTCTCCCGGACCCCGATGCCCTGTGCTTTGAGGATCGCGATCTCTTCACGCTCGTGAAAGGACAGGGACCGGCCGGACTGCGGAGCAAGATCCATTGGTGGCATGCCGCCACCGTGACGGAACCACCTGCAACCCGCCGCCGGGGATACGCCAACCGCAGCTGCCGCCTCCTCGGCGAGCATCCCCTTCGCGATCTCCCGCCAGAACTGACGTTCCACTTCTCGCCGAAGCACCGGCGCACCCGGGGACTTCATCGGCGACCGTCCGGTCAACGACGCCATCCACCCTGCTGGCCTGCCCATCAACACCTCCGAGGACGAGGTGTTGCAACGACCGATTGAATCCGCCTTGCGATCCCGCGTCCGAGTGATGGACCAACTCCCCTGACAGAGGCGGGTGTTGGTCACGGTCGCGTTGTCACAGCCCCATGTCCAGGGCGTCCAGGACGAGCCGGGTCTGCTTCGTGGTCGAGGCGGACCAGCCGACGATCCGGCGGGAGAAGGTGTCCACGACGAAGGCGACGTAGACGACGCCGGAGAACGTGGCGACATGGGTGAAGTCGGCGACCCAGCAGCGGTTCGGCGCTCCGGCGACGGAGTTGCGGTCGACCAGGTCCGGGCGCCCGGGGGTGGCGGTGGGGTCCGGGATCGTGGTGATGACCTTCTTGCCGCGGACGGCGCCGGTGATGCCGAGCTCGCGCATGAGGCGTTCGACGGTGCAGCGGGCCATGGACTGGCCTTGGCGGTTCAGATGCCGCCAGATCTTCCTCGCGCCGTAGACGCGGTAGTTGGCGTCGTACGCTTCCTGGATCAGGGTCTTCAGCTCGGCGTCGCGGACGGTGCGGGCCGAGGGTGCCTGCCGGCGTTTGAGATGGGCGTAGTAGGCGGACGGGGCGATCTTGCAGTCGTGCTCGGTCAGAACACGGCAGATCGGCTCGACTCCGCCGAAGCGGTCCCGGTGCTCGTCGATGAACGCTACGAGCGTGTGTGTGGCCGGTCGAGCTCGGCCGCGAAGAAACTTGCCGCCGCCTTCAGGATTTCGTTGGCCCGCTTCAGCTCGACGATCTCCTTCTTCATTGCCTTGATCTGCGCGGACTCCTCCGTCGTCGTCCCCGGCCGGTCCCGGCATCGGTCTCGTCCTGACGGACCCACTTGCACAGTGCCTCGGTCGTGCCGATGCCGAGCTTCGCGGCGACCGCTTTCATCGCGGCCCACTCGGTGTCGTAATCGGGCCGCACCTCGGCGACCATCCGCACCGCACGACGGCGCAGCTCAAGCGGGCACTGGGAAGGACGTGCCATAACTCGATCCTTTCAAATGATCGAGTCTCGATCGAACCCGGAACGGTTCACCACCGCTGATCCTCGAAACCGTGCGCGGCCGGCCCCTTGGCCAGTTCCTCTTCCAGCACCGCGAATTGGGCAGCCGAGATTCTCGGCACGCTCGCCGGACTCGCTGAACGCAGGGCCTCCACCCCACCCTCGCGCCAGGTCCGGCGCCAGCGTTCCACCGACCGCACGCTCACCCGCAGATCCTTCGCGATCACCGCGGTCTTCTCACCCGCCGCGAACCGCACGCCGGCCTGAAGCCGCACCTGTTCACGAGACGCCCAACGCTCAGCGGTCAGGCCCCCACCCTCGCCATGACGCATACCACCGGCATACCGCGGGGATCACCGACCGTCACTATCCGATGCCAGACCGAAAACCTCAGTAATTCCAGGGCTCCAAGGCCCGCCACCTCATCAGCCGTGCGTGGCACCGCTGGACCGCACGGGCGCGCGCCGTGTCCAGAGCTCGGAGCTCGGAGCTCGGAGCTCGTGGGGAGAAACGCGTCACCGTGCGGCAACTCATCCCTCGAGGATCCCGAACCCGACGGGCCCGTGGGGGCAGAACGTGCGAGGACCGGTCGGCGCCCAGCACCACCAGTCTTTTCAAAGACCTCGCACGGTCGGAGGTGTCGTAGGGGTCACCACGGCACCGACCGGACCACACACGTCCTGCCCCGGACTGGACAACGCCGCCCCGGGCCCATCGGAGATCCAGAACCTCTCATTACTAACGAACTAGGAGGCGTCGTCGCGGAGATCAGGCTTGCCCACCGGGCCTGACCAGCAACGATGCTCAAGATCACGAAACTGAGGGTCCCACTCCCGGCAGTACCTCCGGTGCAACCCCTAGTGCACCTCTACGTGCAACCCTCCAGCCCCCTCCCGGTGCCACCCTCTCCTGGGCGGCGCGGCCTTCTGTCGGGGAGGCTCGCCCGGTGGGCCGGACGAGTGTCGAGATCAGGGCCCGGCCGCCCCCACAGGGCGCAGCTGGCTGGGGTCTCCTAACTAGCTGTACGAAGGCCGGACTTTGGTGACGCGGGTCTTGAGTCGGGATGCTGGCGGTTGGCTGCCCGCGGCGCTGTGGGGTCGGCAGGAGTGATCGAATCCCCCAATCGGTTGAATTGAACGGCTTACCGCAAATGCCGGTCACGGACGTGGGCATGCACTCCCCCGAGTGCGTGTCCGCATGCTTTGGAGGTTCCATGTGATCCCTCCTCTGCGACGCGCTTGACCATGCAGATCAGTTAGGAGAACAACGTGACGAAGTACCTCGCAGTGCTTCTCTTCGCTCTTGGCGCAGTCCTTACGGCGGCACCCGCGGCTTCCGCGGGGGAAAGCTGCTCCTGGTACGGCAACGGTGACTATGTAGAAACGGTGCCTGACGGGGCCTCCAGCTCCTTTGGCGCGGTGTGTAACGACGGTGAATGGAACTATGGCGTGGGTTAGAGCCTGCGCCGCCCCGTCTGCGGCAGTGCGGGCGGGGCGGCGCTACCTCAACCCGACCGGCCTATCACCAACGTCATGCCCCGCAACACCTATTGATCCGAAAGGGTTTGGGTTCTGGGTCGTTGATGGTGTGTGAGCGATCTGGTGGGGGGACGCGCGGCATCTGTCGCCGTCGGCGCAGGAGGCTCTTCGGCTGCGGGCGGTGGCCGCGTTGGTGGCGGGGCG
>RHMC01000343.1 GCA_003719395.1 Streptomyces altiplanensis | reverse complement strand
GGGACGAGGGGTGCGGGAGCGGGCGGGCGGCATCCCGCCGACGCTACAAGCGGCCGTGCCGTCCGCGCCCCTGCGTCGTCAGGTCCTGGCGTACCGGGATCACGCGCCGAAACGTGTCAGGATCGGTGGTGCCATGACTGCCACAAGTGAAACCCCCACGAACGCCACCGCCGCCACCGCCCTCCACACCCCCGTCATCGCGTGGTTCGACGCGAACGCCCGCGACCTGCCCTGGCGCCGGCCCGAAGCCGCCCTGGGGTGTGATGGTCAGCGAGTTCATGCTCCAGCAGACGCCGGTCAGCCGTGTCCTGCCGGTGTACGAGCAGTGGATGCGGCGCTGGCCGCGCCCCGCCGACCTGGCCGCCGACGCCCCCGGCGAAGCGGTCCGCGCCTGGGGCAGGCTCGGCTACCCGCGCCGCGCGCTGCGGCTGCACGGCGCGGCCGTCGCGATGACGGACCGGCACGACGGCGACGTACCGAGCGACCACGCCCAGCTCCTCGCCCTGCCCGGGGTCGGCGAGTACACGGCCGCGGCCGTCGCCTCCTTCGCGTACGGGCAGCGCCACCCCGTCCTCGACACGAACGTCCGCCGCGTCTTCGCCCGTACGGTCACCGGCGTCCAGTACCCGCCGAACGCCACCACCGCCGCCGAGCGCAGGATCGGCGCGCCCTCCTCCCCGACGAGGAGGCGCGGGCGGCCCGGTGGGCGGCGGCCTCGATGGAGCTCGGCGCGCTCGTGTGCACCGCGAAGAGCCCGGACTGCGGGGTCTGCCCGGTCTCCGGACAGTGCGCGTGGCGGCTGGCGGGCAAGCCGGCGCACGACGGGCCGCCGCGGCGCGGTCAGACGTACGCCGGCACGGACCGCCAGGTGCGCGGCAAGCTCCTCGCCGTACTCAGGGACGCAGACGAGCCGGTTCCGCAGGCCGCACTCGACGCGGTGTGGCACGAACCGGTGCAGCGGGCGCGGGCGCTGGACGGGCTGGTCGCGGACGGGCTCGTGGAGCCCCTGGAGAACGGCCTCTACCGGCTCCCCGCCGCCTGAGCGCAGCGCCGCCCGAGCACAGCCCGGGCACAGCCCGTGCACATCCGCCGTCGCGCGTCCGCCGTTACACAACCGATGGGTAGCCGTGCGTTCGCCGACGGCTGCCCCGGACAGTGCCGTGACAACGCCTCCGTAGCGTCATCGCCGTAAGCAAGCAGGTCACGGGGTTGGCAAGTGGGACGGAGGCGGTTCTTGATGGCGCACGGCGAGGTGCTCGAATTCGAAGAGTACGTACGCACTCGGCAGGAAGCCCTGCTGCGCAGTGCCAGGCGTCTGGTCCCCGACCCGGTGGACGCCCAGGACCTCCTCCAGACCGCGCTGGCGCGTACGTACGGCCGCTGGGACGGCATAGCGGACAAGTCGCTGGCCGACGCCTACCTGCGCCGTGTCATGATCAACACGCGGACCGAGTGGTGGCGCGCCCGCAGGCTCGAAGAGGTCCCGACCGAGCAGCTGCCCGACGCGAGCGTCGAGGACGGCACCGAGCAGCGTGCGGACCGCGCCCTGCTGATGGACATACTCGGCGTACTGGCACCCAAGCAGCGCAGTGTGGTCGTGCTGCGACACTGGGAGCAGATGAGCACGGAGGAGACCGCCGCGGCCCTGGGCATGTCGGCGGGTACGGTCAAGAGCACGCTGCACCGGGCACTGGCCCGGCTCCGGCAGGAGCTGGAGAGCCGCGAACTGGACGCGCACGCCCTGGAGCGTGCGGAGCAGGGCGACGAACGGGAGATGGAGCGTTGCGCGGCCTAGGCAGGGGCAGCAGGTCCTCACTGGCGGCGGGCGGCACGGCGATGGCCGGTGCCGCCGTCGTCGGCCTGTTCGTGGTGTCGTGCCACGCCGGGGGGACGGGCGCGCGGGACGCGGGTCCGGCGCGTACGGACCCGGTGGCCAGGGCCACCCTCTCGGAGGACGAGCCGTCGCAGCCCGCCGCCAAGCGGGTCGACGCGGTGGCGCTGCTCCAGGGGGACCCGGAGGTCAGCGCCACGGTGAAGCGGGACCTGAAGCCGTGCGTCAAGGACGAGTACCCGGTCGACACGTCGTACGGGAAGCTGACCGGCGGGACCGCCAACGACGTCGTGGTGAACGTGATGACGTGCGGGGACGCCGTGGGCATCGGGACGTACGTGTACCGCGAGGACGAGGGCGCGTACAAGAACGTCTTCGCGGCCGAGAGCCCGGCGGTCTACGCGGAGATCGACCGCGGCGACCTGGTGCTGACCAAGCCGGTCTACGGGAAGAACGACCCGATGGCGTACCCGTCCGGCGAAGAAGTGATCACGTACCGCTGGTCCGGGAGCAAGTTCACCGTGCACGACCACGTGCACAACGACTTCAGCCGTGCGGTCGGCGGGGACGGCGAAGCGGACGGACCCGAGGCTGCTCCGACCGGCCCGTCGGACGGCTGAGAGAACGACCGAGAGAGCAGAGAGCAGAGAGCAGCCGATGGCCGAGACCCATGTCCTGTTCGTGGAGGACGACGACGTCATCCGCGAGGCGACACAGCTCGCGCTGGAGCGCGACGGCTTCACCGTCACCGCCATGCCCGACGGGCTTTCGGGCCTCGATGCCTTCCGCAGCGACCGGCCGGACATCGCGCTGCTCGATGTGATGGTGCCCGGCCTGGACGGCGTGAGCCTGTGCCGGCGCATCAGGGACGAGTCGACGGTTCCGGTGATCATGCTGTCGGCGCGGGCCGACTCGATCGACGTCGTGCTGGGCCTGGAGGCGGGGGCCGACGACTATGTGACGAAGCCTTTCGACGGGGCGGTGCTCGTGGCCCGGATCCGCGCGGTGCTGCGCCGCTTCGGGCACGCGGGCGGACCGGCCGGCCGTACGTCCGACGGGGACGCGGGGCCGGACGGCGGGCTGCTCGTCTTCGGTGAGCTGGAAGTCGACACCGAAGGCATGGAGGTCCGCAGGAGCGGTGAGCCGGTGGGGCTGACGCCGACGGAGATGCGGCTGCTGCTGGAGTTCTCGTCCGCGCCGGGCACGGTGCTGTCGCGCGACAAGCTGCTGGGGCGGGTCTGGGACTACGGGTGGGGCGGGGACACCCGGGTGGTGGACGTCCACGTGCAGCGCCTGCGTACCAAGATCGGCCAGGACCGCATCGAGACGGTCCGCGGCTTCGGCTACAAGTTGAAGCCGTGAGCCGGCGTTTCCAGCCCGTCCGGCGTCTGAGGACCGGGGCGCGGGGCGGCGCCCCGGC
>RHMC01000342.1 GCA_003719395.1 Streptomyces altiplanensis | reverse complement strand
CCCCGCCTCTCCCGCCTCCCCCGCCTCTCCCCGCCTCCCCCGCCCGCGGCCCTGCGGCTCCGTGGCCGGGGAGCGGCAGGCGGTCACGCCTGGCGGGAAGCCAGTTCCACGACGGTGATGTCGGACTGCGCGCCGACCCGGACGGGCGGGCCCCACGCGCCCGCGCCCCGCGAGACGTACAGCTGGGTGTCCCCGTACCGCTCAAGACCGGCGACGGTCGGATTGGCCAGGGCGGCGATGTGGTTGCCGGGCCAGAGCTGGCCGCCGTGGGTGTGCCCGGACAGCTGCAGGTCCACTCCGTGCTCCACCGCGTCGTGGATGACGACGGGCTGGTGCGCGAGCAGGACGCTGGCGCGGGTACGGTCCCGGTCCCCCAGCGCCCGTACGAAGTCGGGGCCCTGCCCCTCGCTCTCGCCCGCGACGTCGTTGACCCCGGCGAGGTCGAAGCCGGCGATCTCGACGCGGTCGTTCTCCAGCGGCCGCAGACCGAGTTCGCGCACGTGCTCGACCCACTGCCCGGCGCCGGAGAAGTACTCGTGGTTGCCCGTCACGAAGAAGGCCCCGTGCCGGGCCCGGAGCTGCGCCAACGGCTCGGCCGCGGGCCCCAGGTCGGCCACGCTCCCGTCGACGAGGTCACCGACGACCGCCACCAGGTCGGGCTGGACGGAGTTGATGGTGTCGACGATCCGCCGGGTGTGCGCGCGTCCGAGGATCGGCCCCAGGTGTACGTCGCTGACGACGGCGATCCGGAACCCGTGCGCGCCCCGCGGCAGTTTGGCCAGCGGCACCCGGACCCGCTTCACCTGCGGACCGCGCAGCACCCCGTAGGTCCCGTACCCGACGGTGGTGAGCGCGGCCACCGCGGCACCGGCGCCCACCACCCGTGAGACGAACAGCCGCCGCGAGAGGTCCCCCGAGGGGCCGGCGCCGGCGGTCCTGCCGGTTCCGCCGGTTCCGCCGTTCCCGCCGGCGGGGGCGGGGGGCGCCACGGAGGCCGCGGGCGAGGTCACCGTGTCGTGCCGGTGTGCGTACCCGTGTGCGTCGTGCCCGTTTCCGTGCCGCCCTGCGCCGCCACTGCCGGCATCCGGCCGGTACCGGGGGCCCGGGCGGCCCGCCCCCCGGTCGCGGGGAGGGGCGGGGTGGCGGAAGTCTCCCCGGCCACCCCGTCCGGCGTCGCTCCGTCGCTGCGCCCCAGCCACCACCGCAGCAGGGGCCGCACCGCCTCGCCCACCACCAGCGCCAGAGCAGGTACATCAGCACCGGCAGCCACAGGAACCCCGGCCACGCCAGCACCTGCTGCGCCCAGAACGGTGCGCCGGAGCGCCCCGAGACGAGCGCGCCCACCGCAGCAGCGGCAGCACCACCGCGCCACCGTGCCCGCCCGCCGGGCGGCACCGCCCGGCACGGTCGTGTCGCGGACCAGCCGCCGCCACACGTACCAGTGCGCCCCACCGATCAGACCGACGGCCACCAACACGCCCACGACGACACCCAGTACGGCACCCACGGTTATCCCCGGCTCCGCTCACGACGCAGGGCACGCACCCCACGCAACCCGATCACCCCGACGGCCGTCCCCAGAAGAAAGGACGTGACGGCGAGCAGCAGGTGCACCCAGAAGTACGTGGTCGGGTCACCCGCGTCGTCGAAGGCGAGCCCGCTGCCGTCCTTCCACAGGTTTTTGACGAAAGTGATCCAGATGAACCAGCTCCACACCCCGAAGGCGAGCAGGAACCAGGAGACGGGGCGGCTGAGCTTCATGAGCCCAGTATCGCCACCGTTCTCCGGCCTCCGCCGCCGGGGTGCGGACGCGGGCCCGGGCCCGTACACGGACACGTCGCGGCTCCGCCCGGCGGAGCCCGCGACGGGTGGTCCCCGCCATGTCCACATCCACATGGGCGCCCTGTACGTTCTCGATCGTGCCTGCCGTTAAAAAGACCGCTCTGACGGTTCTCTCCGCCGCGCTGCTGCCCGCGCTCACCGCCCTGCCCGCGCACGCGCGACCGCGGACGACAAGCCCGGCGCCAAGCAGCCGAAGCCTCCCGCCCTGATGTCGACGGTCGGCGGCGCGCGGCTCGGGCAGCCCGGTACGCAGGTGGAGCTCGGCCCGGACGCACCCGTCCTCCCGAAGGAGCTGAGCGGCCGGTCGTGGATCGTCGCCGACGCCGAATCGGGCGACGTACTCGCCTCGCACAACGCCCACTGGCGGCTGCCCCCCGCGTCCACCATGAAGATGCTCTTCGCGGACACGGTCCTGCCCCGGCTGTCCAAGACGCAGGTGCACAAGGTGACGGACGAGGAGCTGGCGGACGTCGGCGAGGGCAGCAGCCTCGTCGGCATCAAGGAGGACCACACGTACTCCGTCCACGACCTGTGGCTCGGCGTGTTCCTGCGCTCCGGCAACGACGCCGTGCACGTCCTGTCGGAGATGAACGGGGGGTGGGACAAGACCGTCGTGGACATGCAGAAGCACGCAGACGAGCTCCAGGCGCTGGACACCACCGTCGTCTCACCCGACGGTTACGACGCGAAGAACCAGGTCAGCAGCGCGTACGACCTGACGCTCATCGCCCGCAGCGGCATGCAGAAGAAGGACTTCCGCGAGTACTGCTCGACGGTGAGCGCCACGTTCCCCGGCGAGAAGAAGAAGGGGAAGAAGCGCGAGAGCTTCGAGATCCAGAACACCAACCGCCTGCTGACCGGCGACCTGGGGATCACCCCGTACAAGGGCATCGCGGGCGTCAAGAACGGCAACACCACGCACGCGGGAGCGACGTTCACCGGTGTCGCGCAACGCGGTGACAAGGTGCTGCTCGTCACCGTCATGAACCCGTCCGCGAGTGAGGGCCACGCCGTCTACAAGGAGGCCGCCCGCCTTCTCGACTGGGGCTTCGCGGCGTCGGGGAAGGTCGCCCCGGTGGGCGAACTGGTGCCCCCGAAGTCCGCCAGGACCGGCCGGGGGGCGCCGCCCGCCAAGGGCAGGGGGGGCGACGGCGGCGGGGAAACCGCCGGTGCCCGCGCAGGACACGCGACCCGGCTCGCGGCGACCGACGGCGGCGCCAGTGGCGTCGGCGCCGCGCTCGCGATCACGGGCGGTGCGCTGGTGGCGCTGGCCGCCGGGGTGTTCCTGGTCAACCGGCGCTGGCCGCTGCCTGCCCTGTCGCGTCGCCGCCCGCGCCGCTAGCCGGCGCACCGCTCCGGAGCCGGTCCCCTCTTTCCTCCGTCCCGTTCGCCTTTTCCTCCTTGCCCCGTTTCCGCTTTTCTCCCGTCCCGTT
>RHMC01000341.1 GCA_003719395.1 Streptomyces altiplanensis | reverse complement strand
CCCCACCCCCGCTCCTTCGGTACCCGAGCCCGTCCCCAGCGGGGGCACCGGCCCCGGGGCGCGCCCCGGGGCGCGCCCCGGGGCCAGGCTCGGTCCTGTGGCGATGGTGGTGGCCGGCGGGCTGTCGGTGCAGTTCGGGTCCGCCGTCGCGGTCACGATCATGCCGAGTACGGGAGCGGCCGGTGTCGTCGCCCTGCGGCTCGCCGCCGCGGCCGTGATCCTGCTCGTGGTGTGCCGGCCACGCGTGCGCGGGTACGCGCGCGCCGACCTGGTGGACCGTCGTCGCCTTCGGACTCGCCATGGCCGGCATGAACGGCTTCTTCTACCAGGCGCTGGACCGCATCCCGCTGGGCGTGGCCGTGACCCTGGAGGTGCTCGGCCCGCTCGCGCTCTCCGTGTTCGCGTCCCGCCGCGCCATGAGCGTGGTGTGGGCCGCGCTCGCGCTCGGCGGCGTCGTCGCGCTGCTCGCGGCGCGGCTTCGGCCGGCTGGATCCGGTGGGCGCGGCCTACGCGCTCGCGGCGGGCGGCTGCTGGGCGGCGTACATCCTCTTCAGCGCGCGCACCGGGCGCAGGTTCCGCAGGCGGACGGGCTGGCGCTCGCGATGGCGGTCGCGGCGCTGTTCAGCCTCCCGTTCGGGCTCGCGGGGGCGGGCGGCAGGCTGCTGGAGCCGCGCACGGTGGCGCTGGGCGTGGCGGTCGCGCTGATGTCGTCCGTACTGCCGTACACGCTGGAGCTGCTGGCGCTGCGCCGGCTGCCGGCCGCGACCTTCGCCGTACTGATGAGCCTGGAGCCGGCCATCGCGGCGGTCGCCGGATTCCTGGTGCTGCGCCAAGCGCTCTCCGTCACCGACGCGTTGGCGATCGCGCTGGTCATCGGAGCGAGCATGGGAGCGGTCCGGAGCCAGACGCGGCACAGGGACCGGGAGCGGACCGGGTCCGTCGCGCCGTCCCGCACGAAGCCGTCACAGAAATAATGCAAGCACGCTTGCTTGTTTTCTGAAGCGCTGTCATGCTCCGGGACACACCGCCCTGCCCCGAGGGGAGCGCACCGTGTCCGATCCGGCAGCCGTGCTCGACGATCTCCGTGCCGAAGGGGACGAACTCGACCAGTTGGCCGACGGCCTGAGCGAGCGGCAGTGGTCGCTCGCCACGCCCGCACCGGGCTGGAGCATCGCCCATCAGATCGCGCACCTGGCCTGGACGGACACGGCGGCGCTGCTGTCCGTCACCGACCCCGAGGGCTTCGCGGCGGAGGTCCGCAAGGCGCTGGCCGCGCCCGAGCGCTTCGTCGACGAGGGCGCCGAGGCGGGAGCCGGGCTGCCGGCCGGTGAACTGCTGGCACGGTGGCGGGACGGGCGCGAGCGGCTCCGGCGCGCGCTGCGGGCGGCACCGGACGGGGCGAGATTCCCCTGGTACGGGCCGCCGATGAGCGTCGCGTCCATGGCGACCGGGCGGCTGATGGAGACCTGGGCGCACGGGCAGGACATCGCGGACGCGGTGGGCGTACGACGGGAGCCGACGGCGCGGCTGCGGCACGTGGCCCGGATCGGGGTGCGGGCGCGCGGCTACGCCTTCGCGGTACGGGGGCTGACGCCGCCCGCCGAGGAGGTCCGGGTGGAGCTGACCGCGCCGGACGGGCCGGGGCTGTGGGCGTACGGGCCCGAGGACGCCCGGCAGCGGGTCACCGGCCCGGCGCTCGACTTCTGCCTCCTGGTGACGCAGCGGGCCCACCGTGACGATCTCGCCGTACGCGCCGAGGGCGCCGACGCCGACCGGTGGCTGGACATCGCGCAGGCGTTCGCCGGACCGGCGGGGGCGGGGCGCGAGCCGAAGCGGGACGGAGGAGGAGCGTGACCGCCGCGACGGAGCGGCGGCCGCTGCGGATCGGCAACGCCTCGGGCTTCTACGGCGACCGCTTCGACGCGATGAGGGAGATGCTCACCGGCGGCGCACTCGACGTCCTCACCGGGGACTACCTCGCCGAACTGACCATGCTCGTCCTCGGACGCGACCGGCTGAAGGACCCGCGGCTCGGGTACGCCAAGACCTTCCTGCGGCAGCTGGAGGAGAACCTCGCCCTGGCGCACGAGCGCGGGGTGCGGATCGTGGCCAACGCGGGCGGGCTGAACCCGGGCGGCCTCGCCGACGCCGTACGGGAACTCGCCGGCCGGACCGGTGTGCCGGTGCGGGTCGCGCATGTGGAGGGCGACGGCCTGCCGCTGCCCGAAGGGGCCCTGACCGCCAACGCCTACCTGGGCGGCGGCGGGATCGCGGAGTGCCTGCGGGCGGGCGCGGACGTGGTGGTGACGGACGGTCACGGACGCGGCGCTCGTCAACCGGGCCGGCCGCGTGGTGGTTCGGCTGGGGGCCCGAGGAGTACGACCGCCTCGCGGGGGCGGTGGTGGCCGGGCACGTGCTGGAGTGCGGGACGCAGGCGACCGGCGGCAACTACGCGTTCTTCGCGGACCGTTCCCCTGAACACCGCGCGAGGCGTCCCGGGTTCCCCCTCGCGGAGATCGGTTCCGACGGTTCCTCGGTCGTCACGAAGCACCGGGGAACGGGCGGCCACGTCGACACGGGAACGGTCACCGCGCAGCTGCTGTACGAAACGGGCGCACCCCGGTACGCCGGTCCCGACGTCACGGCGCGCCTCGACACCGTGCGCCTCGCCCAGGACGGGCCCGACCGGGTGCGGATCTCGGACGTACGCGGAGAGGCCCCGCCGCCCGTCCTCAAGGCGGGGCTGACCCGCGTCGGCGGGTGGCGCAACGAGGTCGTGTTCGTACTGACCGGCCTGGACGTCGAGGCGAAGGCCGCGCTCGTACGGGACCAGGTGGAGGACGCACTGCCGGCGGCCGGGCGGCCGGCGGAGGTCCGCTGGGAACTGGTGCGCACGGACCGGCCGGACGCGGACACACAGGAGTGCGCGAGCGCGCTGCTGCGGCTGACCGTGCGGGACCCGGATCCGGCGAACGTCGGCCGCGCGGTCAGCGGAGCGGCGGTCGAGCTCGCGCTCGGCAGCTACCCGGGGTTCCACGTGACGGCACCGCCCGGGAAGGGCGCTCCGTACGGAGTCTTCGAGGCGGTGTACATCGACGCCGGGGACGTCGACCACGTGGCGGTGCTGCCGGACGGAGAACGGGTGAGGGTGCCGCATCCCGTACGGACGAGGGGCGGTCGAGGCGCTCGACGAGCGAAGCGGCCGCCGCCCCGCCCGCGGCGTGGGCGGGGCCGGCGCCGACGCGCCGAGGGCGCCGCTCGGACTCGTCGCGGCGGCGCGAGCGGGGA
>RHMC01000340.1 GCA_003719395.1 Streptomyces altiplanensis | reverse complement strand
CGGGCACGCTGTTGGGTGTCTGAGGGCACGGGCCTTTTGGTCTGTGGCTTCGCGATGCCGGCCCCAGTGCACTCGTCCGTCAGGGCGGGGTGATGGGTGGCTGGTCGTTGCTTGAGAACTGCACAGTGGACGCGAGCATCTGTGGCCAAGTTTTTAAGGGCGCACGGTGGATGCCTTGGCACCAGGAACCGATGAAGGACGTGGGAGGCCACGATAGTCCCCGGGGAGCCGTCAACCAGGCTTTGATCCGGGGGTTTCCGAATGGGGAAACCCGGCAGTCGTCATGGGCTGTCACCCATACCTGAACACATAGGGTATGCGGAGGGAACGCGGGGAAGTGAAACATCTCAGTACCCGCAGGAAGAGAAAACAACCGTGATTCCGGGAGTAGTGGCGAGCGAAACCGGATGAGGCCAAACCGTATGCGTGTGATACCCGGCAGGGGTTGCGCATGCGGGGTTGTGGGATTGCACTTCAACAGTCTGCCGGCTGTTGGGCGAGTCAGAAACCGTTGGTGTAGGCGAAGGACATGCGAAAGGTCCGGCGTAGAGGGTAAGACCCCCGTAGCCGAAACATCAACGGCTTGCTTGTGCAACACCCAAGTAGCACGGGGCCCGAGAAATCCCGTGTGAATCTGGCGGGACCACCCGTTAAGCCTAAATATTCCCTGGTGACCGATAGCGGATAGTACCGTGAGGGAATGGTGAAAAGTACCGCGGGAGCGGAGTGAAATAGTACCTGAAACCGTGTGCCTACAAGCCGTGGGAGCGTCGCTGTTGTTCTTCGGAGCAACAGTCGTGACTGCGTGCCTTTTGAAGAATGAGCCTGCGAGTTAGCGGTGTGTAGCGAGGTTAACCCGTGTGGGGAAGCCGTAGCGAAAGCGAGTCCGAACAGGGCGGTTGAGTTGCACGCTCTAGACCCGAAGCGGAGTGATCTAGCCATGGGCAGGTTGAAGCGGAGGTAAGACTTCGTGGAGGACCGAACCCACCAGGGTTGAAAACCTGGGGGATGACCTGTGGTTAGGGGTGAAAGGCCAATCAAACTCCGTGATAGCTGGTTCTCCCCGAAATGCATTTAGGTGCAGCGTCGTGTGTTTCTTGCCGGAGGTAGAGCACTGGATAGGCGATGGGCCCTACCGGGTTACTGACCTTAGCCAAACTCCGAATGCCGGTAAGTGAGAGCACGGCAGTGAGACTGTGGGGGATAAGCTCCATGGTCGAGAGGGAAACAGCCCAGAGCATCGACTAAGGCCCCTAAGCGTACGCTAAGTGGGAAAGGATGTGGAGTCGCAGAGACAACCAGGAGGTTGGCTTAGAAGCAGCCACCCTTGAAAGAGTGCGTAATAGCTCACTGGTCAAGTGATTCCGCGCCGACAATGTAGCGGGGCTCAAGCGTACCGCCGAAGTCGTGTCATTCACACATGTATCCCCAACGGGAGTGTGGATGGGTAGGGGAGCGTCGTGTGCCGGGTGAAGCCGCGCCGGAAGGCAGTGGTGGACGGTACACGAGTGAGAATGCAGGCATGAGTAGCGATACACACGTGAGAAACGTGTGCGCCGATTGACTAAGGGTTCCTGGGTCAAGCTGATCTGCCCAGGGTAAGTCGGGACCTAAGGCGAGGCCGACAGGCGTAGTCGATGGACAACCGGTTGATATTCCGGTACCCGCTTTGAAACGCCCAGTATCGAATCCTCTGATGCTAAGGCCGTGAAGCCGTCCCGGAGCCTTCGGGCAAAGGGAAGTGGTGGAGCCGCCGGCCCAAGGTGGTAGTAGGTAAGCGATGGGGTGACGCAGGAAGGTAGTCCAGCCCGGGCGGTGGTTGTCCCGGGGTAAGGGTGTAGGCCGAGGGGTAGGCAAATCCGTCCCTCGTTAAGGCTGAGACCTGATGCCGAGCCGATTGTGGTGAAGTGGATGATCCTATGCTGTCGAGAAAAGCCTCTAGCGAGTTTCATGGCGGCCCGTACCCTAAACCGACTCAGGTGGTCAGGTAGAGAATACCGAGGCGTTCGGGTGAACTATGGTTAAGGAACTCGGCAAAATGCCCCCGTAACTTCGGGAGAAGGGGGGCCATCACCGGTGATCCGATTTACTCGGTGAGCTGGGGGTGGCCGCAGAGACCAGCGAGAAGCGACTGTTTACTAAAAACACAGGTCCGTGCGAAGCCGTAAGGCGATGTATACGGACTGACGCCTGCCCGGTGCTGGAACGTTAAGGGGACCGGTTAGTGACCTTTCGGGGTTGCGAAGCTGAGAACTTAAGCGCCAGTAAACGGCGGTGGTAACTATAACCATCCTAAGGTAGCGAAATTCCTTGTCGGGTAAGTTCCGACCTGCACGAATGGCGTAACGACTTCTCGACTGTCTCAACCATAGGCCCGGTGAAATTGCACTACGAGTAAAGATGCTCGTTTCGCGCAGAAGGACGGAAAGACCCCGGGACCTTTACTACAGTTTGATATTGGTGTTCGGTTCGGCTTGTGTAGGATAGGTGGGAGACGGTGAAGCATGCACGCCAGTGTGTGTGGAGTCAATCTTGAAATACCACTCTGGTCGTGCTGGATGTCTAACCTCGGTCCGTGATCCGGATCAGGGACAGTGTCTGATGGGTAGTTTAACTGGGGCGGTTGCCTCCTAAAGAGTAACGGAGGCGCCCAAAGGTTCCCTCAGCCTGGTTGGCAATCAGGTGTTGAGTGTAAGTGCACAAGGGAGCTTGACTGTGAGACCGACGGGTCGAGCAGGGACGAAAGTCGGGACTAGTGATCCGGCAGTGGCTTGTGGAAGCGCTGTCGCTCAACGGATAAAAGGTACCCCGGGGATAACAGGCTGATCTTCCCCAAGAGTCCATATCGACGGGATGGTTTGGCACCTCGATGTCGGCTCGTCGCATCCTGGGGCTGGAGTCGGTCCCAAGGGTTGGGCTGTTCGCCCATTAAAGCGGTACGCGAGCTGGGTTTAGAACGTCGTGAGACAGTTCGGTCCCTATCCTCTGCGCGCGTAGGAATATTGAGAAGGGCTGTCCCTAGTACGAGAGGACCGGGACGGACGAACCTCTGGTGTGCCAGTTGTCCTGCCAAGGGCATGGCTGGTTGGCTACGTTCGGAAAGGATAACCGCTGAAAGCATCTAAGCGGGAAGCCTGCTTCGAGATGAGTGTTCCCACCCCCTTCGAGGGGTTAAGGCTCCCAGCAGACGACTGGGTTGATAGGCCAGATGTGGAAGCCCGGCAACGGGTGGAGCTGACTGGTACTAATAGGCCGAGGGCTTGTCCTCAGTTGCTCGCGTCCACTGTGTT
>RHMC01000339.1 GCA_003719395.1 Streptomyces altiplanensis | reverse complement strand
GGGGCGGGACGCGGTGGTGCGCGGCGCGGGGCGGGGCGTACCGGCGGAGTGGGGGGCGGCTTCGGCCGTGAGGACGCCGCCGGCGCAGGTCGCGGCGGCCGGGGCGGCGGATCCGGGCGCGGGGCTGTCCGCAGGGAGGGCGTCGCACTCGCCGAGGAAGCGGATCCGGTCCGCGGCCCCCAGCCGGCCGGAGAGGGTGCGCAGCGCGTCCTCGTCGGGGCCGTCGCCGGCCAGCAGGAGCCAGGCGCCGGGCAGGGCCGCGACCGCGCGGACCAGCACGTCGAACCGCTTGCCGGGGACGATCCTGCCCACGCCGCCCACCACGAACGCGTCGGCGGGGACGCCCAGCCGCGCGCGGGTGGCGCGGCGGCGCGCGCTGTCGAAGCGGAAGCGGGCCGCGTCGATCCCGTTGGGTACGACGTGGATCCGGCCGGCCGGTACGCCCCAGTCGCGCAGCCGCCCGGCGACGGTGGCGGACACGGCGACGGTGGCCGAGCCGAGGCGTTCGGTTCCCAGGTACAGCGCGACGGCGCCCGGGGTGAGCGGGCGGCCCTCGATCTCCGCGTGCCCCAGCGAGTGTTCCGTGGCGACGGTGGCGGTGACCCCGGCCAGGCGTGCGGCGACCCGCCCGTAGACGCAGGCGCGGTACAGGTGCGTGTGGACGAGGTCGTACTTCCCCCGCCGGATCAGCCGGACCAGCGCGGGCACCGCCTTGAGGTCCCGGTTGCCCCTCATCCCCAGGTGCGTGACCCGGACGCCGTCCGCGCGCAGACCGTCCGCCACCACCCCCGGGTTGGTCAGCGTCACGACGTCGCAGCGCACGGGCAGGTGGCGCAGCAGCAGCCTCAGTTGCTGCTCGGCTCCTCCCACCCCGAGTCCGGTGATGATGTGCAGGGCCTTCACCGGGCGTCCCCGGGCGGCACGAAACGGTGGCGCAGGCGCTTCACCCACAGCCGGAGGTTCCGGTCGGCGTGGCTGATGTGCGTGCGGGGCAGGGCGTACGGACCGAGCAGCGGGCCGGGGTCGATCGCGAAGCCGTACGTGTAACCGGCGGCGCGGACCGCGTCGGCGGCCCGGCGGTCGACGATGCCGTACGGGTAGCAGAAGCTCTCGGGGGCGGTGCCGGTGATCTCGTGGAGCAGCTCCCGGCTGCGGCGCGTCTCCTGGTGGAGGGCGTCGTCGGACAGGCCGGCCAGGCGCTGGTGGTACAGGCCGTGCGAGCCGATCTGCATGCCCGCCGCCACGACCGACCGGATGTCCTCCTCGGTCATCAGCCGCTTGCGCGGACCGAGCGGGTCCCACTCGTTGGAGCCGCCGCACCGGCCGGGCAGGACGAACACGGTCGCCGTGCACGCGTGCCGGCGCAGCACCGGCAGCGCCTCGTGGAGAAAGTCGGTGTACCCGTCGTCGAAGGTCAGCCCGACCAGGTGCCGGGAGCGGCCGGCCGCGTGGGCGCGCAGCAGCGTGCCGACGTCGACGCCGGTGAGTCTTCGGCGCCGCAGCCAGCCCAGCTGGCGGTCGAGCCGGTCGCGGGCGACGGTGATGCCGTACGGGTCGCCCGTCGGATCGCCCACCGAGTGGTACATCAGGATCCACGGCTGGGAGGGGCCGGCCGAGTGGCGGGCCGAGCGGGGTCGGGGTGTGGGACGTTCGGCGCTACGGATCGCCGTGTCAGCGGCCATGACGGAACCTCTGTCGGGTGAGTGCCAGCAGGTGAACGACTTCCGGAGCTCTTACTGCGAGTCCGGTGAGGACGAATACGGCGGGGACGAGCACGCAGCCGGCGGCCACGCTCAGCAGGGGGCCGGCCGTCATCGGTGCGACCGTCCAGCCCGTCGCGGCGGCGGCGGCCGCCGCGACGGTCAGCCGGGCGAAGGAGACGCTGACGGTCCGTACCCGGATGGGGACCACGCGCGAGCCGAGGCCGCTGAGCAGCAGCAGCGCGTCGTGCGCTGCCGACGGCATTGGCGGCGGCGATGCCGTGGACGCCGAAGCGGCCGACCGCGACCGCGCCGACGGCGGTGGTGACCAGGAGGCCGGCCGCCATCGCGGCGCCGGGTACCAGGTGGGGCGGCCCGCGGAGAAGAACGGCCTGCTCAGGGCGCCGACGAGGCAGTGGCCCAGGAGGCCGGCCGCGTACACCCGCATGACGGTCGCCGTCGTCGCGGTGTCCTGCGCGTCGAACGCGCCGCGCTCGAAGAGGACTTCGACGATCTGCGGCGCGTAGCCGAGGACGAGCGCTGTTCCCAGGAGGACCACCAGCGCGGCCAGGGCCAGGTCGCGTTCGACCCTGAGGCGGGCCCCCTCGTGGTCTCCTTCGGCCATGGCGCGGGCCACGACCGGGTACGTCACCGTGCAGATCATGAGGGACAGCACCATCGGCATCTGCGCGACCTTCTGCGCGTAGTTCAGGTGCGAGATGGCGCCGCCGGGCAGGGAGGACGCGAGGAAGCGCTCGACGAGGACCTGGGACTGGCGGCCGACCGCGAAGAGGACCACGGGGGCCAGGACGGCGGTGCCGAAGAGGGGGGCGGCGGCGGTTCGGGTTCCGGTGCGGGGGCGGGGACGGATTCCGGTGCGGGGACGGGAGCGGGTTCCGGTCACCAGTCCGAGGAAGGTGGGCAGCTGGGTCAGGACCATCAGGAGGCTGCCCACCGCGACCCCGGCCGCGGCGGCCCGTACGCCCCACAGCGAGTGCAGGGTGAGCGTGGTGACGATGATGCCGAGGTTGTACGCGACGTAGACGCGGGGCCGGCAGCAGGAACTTGCGGTGCGCGCGCAGGGCGGCGCTGAAGTACCCGGTGATGCCGAAGGTGAGTACGGTCACGGCCGTCAGGCGGGTGCACTCCACGGCCAGTCCGGGCTCGCTGAAGCCCGGCGCGAGGATCCGCACGATCCAGGGCGCCCCCAGGATCAGCAGGCAGGCGACGCAGGCCAGCAGGGCCGACAGCCGGGGAAGGGTGGACAGGACCAGCGCCCGGACGGCGTCGTACGAAAGGGCCGGGTCCTGTGTGCGCCGGGCCGCACGGTGGGCGAGGGCGTGGCTGAAGGCGGGGACCAGGAGGAGCGCCATCGCGTCCTCGATCAGGAGCGTGGAGGCCATTTCCGGCACGGTCCAGGCGATCAGGAAGGCGTCGCTGTCCACGCTCGCGCCGAAGAGGTGGGCGATGGCCTGGTCCCGTACGAGTCCCAGGAGGGCCCCTGCCGCCGTCAGCCCGGCGGTGACCGCTGCGGCCCTCGCGAGGAAACGTCCCAGCTTCGGGGGGACGGGGGTGCCGGCCGCTGCGGGGCGCGGGGGGCGCCGGG
>RHMC01000033.1 GCA_003719395.1 Streptomyces altiplanensis | reverse complement strand
GCCCGTACGTCGGCCGGCTCGCCCCGCTGCGCGTCCAGGGGCGCCGAGCAGGTCTGCGACGCGGCGCGCGCGCCCGGTGAGCGCGGCGGCCAGCAGGGCCGCGTCCGGCTCGTGCTTCGCGTACGCCTGCGGGAAGCCGCTGCGCTGGACGCGCTGGGCGGCGACGGTCAGCGGCAGCCGGGAGTAGCCGGGGACCTTCTCCAGGTGCTCGTAGAACTTCCCCGCCGAGTAACGGGGATCGAGGATCTGCTTCTCGGTTCCCCAGCCCTGCGAGGGGCGCTGCTGGAAGAGGCCGAGCGAGTCCCGGTCGCCGTGCTCGATGTTGCGCAGCGCCGACTCCTGGAGCGCGGTCGCGAGCGCGATCGTCACCGCCCGCTCGGGCAGCCCGCGCGAGGTGCCGACGGCGGAGATCGTCGCGGCGTTGACCGCCTGCTCCGGAGTGATCTCGTACGTCGCCCCGTCGCCCTCCGCGGAACGCACGACGCAGCGCGGCGCGCCTCCGCCGCCGGTCACGTACTGCGCCACCATGTACCCGGCCAGCGCCAGCAGCACGGCGACACCCGCCATGATGCGCAGGATGCGGCCGCGGGGTATGGAAGAGGTGGACTCAGGCACGCTGCCAAAGGTACTGGAGGCGGGTACGGGCCTCGTGGGGTCCTCGCGCTTCCGTCCGCCTGCCTCCTGCCCGGCCCGGACCGTTAGGCTCGGGGCATGGCCGAAACCATGCTTGACCTCGCCCTGGACGCCCCCGCGCTGACCGCCCGGCTCGTCGACTTCCCGTCGGAGAGCGGCAGCGAGAAGGCACTCGCCGACGCCGTCGAGGAGGCGCTGCGCGCGCTGCCGCACCTCACCGTCGACCGGCACGGCAACAACGTGGTGGCCCGTACGAACCTGGGGCACGCCGAGCGGGTCATCCTGGCCGGGCACATCGACACCGTCCCGATCGCCGGCAACGTGCCGTCCAGGCTCGACGAGAACGGCGTCCTGTGGGGCTGCGGGACGAGCGACATGAAGTCCGGCGTCGCCGTTCAGCTGCGTATCGCCGCGACCGTCCCCGCACCCAACCGGGACCTGACCTTCGTCTTCTACGACAACGAAGAGGTCGCCGCGCACCTGAACGGCCTGGGGCACATCGCCGACGCGCACCCCGACTGGCTCGTGGGTGACTTCGCCGTACTCCTGGAACCGTCCGACGCGCAGGTCGAGGGCGGCTGCCAGGGCACTCTGCGGGTCCTGCTGCGCACGACGGGCGAGCGGGCGCACTCGGCGCGCGGCTGGATGGGGTCCAACGCCATTCACGCGGCCGCGCCGATCCTGGCCAGGCTCGCGGCGTACGAGCCGAGGCGGCCCGTGATCGACGGCCTGGAGTACCGCGAGGGCCTCAACGCCGTCGCGATCGAGGGCGGCGTGGCGGGCAACGTCATCCCCGACGCGTGCACGGTGACGGTCAACTTCCGTTACGCGCCCGACCGCAGCGAGGAGGAGGCGCTCGCGCACGTGCGGGAGGTCTTCCAGGACTGCGGCATCGCGGAGTTCGTCGTGGACGACCACTCGGGGGCGGCCCTGCCCGGCCTCTCGCACCCGGCCGCCGCAGCGTTCATGGAGGCGGTGGGCGGCAGCGCGCAGCCCAAGTTCGGCTGGACCGACGTCGCGCGCTTCAGCTCGCTCGGTGTGCCCGCGGTCAACTACGGGCCCGGGGACGCGCTTTTCGCGCACAAGCGGGACGAGCACGTCGCCGTCGAGCGCATCACGCACTGCGAAGAACGACTGCGTGCCTGGCTGACTGCCTGAATTTCACTGTTCGTCACGTCTGTGGATCTACCCTGACCGGACAATGTTCGGCAGCGGAGGGAGTACGGCATGACGATTCCTGAAGAGGAGCGGGTACCGGAAGAACAGCGTCTGGGCCCTGTGGTACGCCGCCGCGACCAGATCCAGCCGGGCACGACCGACCAGCGGCTGCTGGACTCCGACGGCGACACCGGATGGGTGCACACCGACCCCTGGCGGGTCATGCGGATGCAGGCGGAACTGGTGGACGGCTTCGGCGCCCTCGCCGAACTGCCGCCCGCCATCAGCGTGTTCGGTTCTGCCCGCACGTCGGCCGGCACGCCCGACTACGAGGCGGGCGTGGAGCTCGGCAGGGCACTGGCCGAAGCGGGGTTCGCGGTGATCACGGGCGGCGGTCCCGGCGCGATGGAGGCCGCGAACAAGGGGGCGCGGGACGCCAAGGGCATCTCGGTCGGCCTCGGGATCGAGCTGCCCTTCGAACAGGGCATCAACCCGCACGTCGACATCGGCGTGAACTTCCGCTACTTCTTCGTCCGCAAGATCATGTTCGTGAAGTACGCGCACGGCTTCGTGGTCCTGCCGGGCGGCCTCGGCACCCTGGACGAACTCTTCGAGGCTCTCACCCTCGTGCAGACCCGCAAGGTCACCCGCTTCCCGATCGTGCTCTTCGGCACGGCGTACTGGGGCGGTCTGGTCGACTGGCTGCGCGACACGGTGATCGCTCAGGGCAAGGCGTCCGAGAGGGACCTGCTGCTGTTCCACGTGACGGACAGTGTGGAGGAAGCGGTGGCGCTGGTGTCGAAGGAGTCGGAGCGGTAGCAGCCGGCGGGCGCCGGAGGGGCTGAAGGCCGCGGCAGCGCGGCGGCCTTCAGCCCCTCGGGGCCCGGACGCAGCCCGGGGGAGTCCGGGGAGCGCGGTCCTGCGCCCCGCTCGTCCCGCTCAGGCCAGCCCCCGCCGGGCGACCGCCGGCGCCCGGTGCCCCGCGATGGACGCCACCATGTCCAGCACCTGCCGCGTCTCCGCCACCTCGTGCACGCGGTAGACCTGCGCCCCCAGCCACGCCGACACCGCCGTCGTCGCCAGCGTCCCGACGACCCGTTCCTTCACCGGCTTGTCGAGCGTCTCGCCGACGAAGTCCTTGTTGGACAGCGAGACCAGCACCGGCCGCCCCGTCTCCACCATCTCGCCCAGCCTGCGGGTCGCTTCCAGGCTGTGCCGGGTGTTCTTGCCGAAGTCGTGCCCCGGGTCGATCAGGATCGCGTCACGCCGTACGCCCAGGCTCTCCGCGCGCTCCGCCAGGCCGAGCGTGACGCCGAGGATGTCCGCCATCACGTCGTCGTACGCGATCCGGTGCGGCCGGGTCCGCGGCTGTGCGCCGCCGGCGTGCGTACACACCAGGCCCACGTCGTAACGGGCCGCCACCTCGGCCAACCTGGGGTCGACGCCGCCCCACGCGTCGTTCAGCAGGTCCGCCCCCGCCTCGCAGACCGCCTCGCCCACCTCGTGCCGCCACGTGTCGACGCTGATCACCACGTCCGGGTGGCGCCTGCGCACCTCGGCCACGAAACCGACCGTGCGCCGCGCCTCCTCGGCCGCGCTCACCTCTTCGCCGGGGCCGGCCTTCACGCCGCCGATGTCGATGATGGCGGCGCCCTCCGACACCGCCTGCTCGACGCGGGCGAGCGCGGGCTCGTCGCGGAACGTCGCACCCTGGTCGTAAAAGGAATCAGGGGTCCGGTTCACGATCGCCATGATCACCGGCTCGTGCGCTCCGAACTCGCGTCGTCCCAGCCTGAGCACCGTTTTTCCTCCTTGCGTCGGTCGCCTGCGACCTTAACTGCCGGTGCCGCATGGCACGATCGGGACTGGACGGTTTCGGCATGCGCGCGTGGCCCGGGGAGACTCTCGTGTTCTTGTTCTTGGTGGTGGCGATGGTCGTCGTGGTCGCCGCGGTCACCCTCGCCGTGGTCGGCGGAGGAGACAGCGCCGGCGGGGCCCTGCCCGAAGCGGCGCCCGAACAGCTCGTGGACCCGCTGCCCGCGACGCGCCCGGTGGGCCGCGCCGACATCGAGGCGCTCGTCTTCCGATGGCCCCCAGGGGCTATCGGATGGGTGACGTCGACGACGTGCTCGGCCGCCTCGGAGCCGAGCTCGCCGAGCGGGACGCGCGGATCGCCGAGCTGGAGGCCGCGCTGGCCGGTGTCCAGGCCGGCGCGATCGGCGGCGCGGGCCTCTTCGAGGACGCCCCCTTCAAGAACACCTTCCCCAAGGACGCCCCCTCCGAGGACGCCCCCTCCGAGGACGCACCCGCCTCCGACGACGAGCCCCGGTCATGACGGAGGCGGGCGGCGGCGCCGCGCCGGGCCCCGACGGCAGGCTCCGCTGCCCGTGGGGGCTGGCCACCGAGGAGTACGTCGCGTACCACGACGGGGAGTGGGGCCGGCCGGTCCACGGCGACGACGCGCTGTACGAGCGCCTCTGCCTGGAGGCGTTCCAGTCCGGTCTGTCCTGGCTGACGATCCTGCGCCGGCGCGAGGGCTTCCGTACCGCCTTCGCCGGTTTCAGGATCGCGTCGGTGGCCGCCTTCACCGACGAGGACGCCGCGCGCCTGCTCGCCGATCCGGGGATCATCCGCAACCGCGCCAAGATCGAGGCGACCCTCGCCAACGCCAGGACGCTCGCCGGCTGGCGCGCCGGCGAGCTGGACACCCTGATCTGGTCGTACGCCCCGGATCCCGCGGCGCGCCCGGCCCCGCGGACGGTCTCGGACGTCCCCGCGATCACCCCGGAGTCCGTCGCGCTCTCCAAGGCGCTCAAAAAGCGCGGCATACGGTTCGTCGGCCCCACGACGGCGTACGCGCTGATGCAGGCGTGCGGTCTGGTGGACGACCACCTCGCCCGGTGCGTGGCGCGCGGAGCGGCACGGACCTAGCGGCCGAGGTACTGCGGCTTCTCCTTGGCGATGAACGCCCGGACCGCGATGGCGTGGTCCTCCGACGCGCCCGCCCTCGTCTGGAGTTCGTCCTCCTTCTCGAGGGTCTCGCTCAGGCTGTGGTCCGCGCCGTACGCCAGGGACTCCTTGAGCGCGGCGTAGCGCCGAGGGTGGGCCCGCGGCCAGGGCGCGGGCGACGGCCTCGGCCTCGGCGGCCAGGTCGGCGGCGGGCACCAGCTTGTTGGCGATGCCCAGCTCGAAGGCCTCCTGCGCGGAGATCGAGCGCGGGAAGAGCAGCAGGTCGGCGGCGCGGCTCTGGCCGATCAGGCGCGGCAGGGTCCACGAGACGCCCGAGTCGGCGGTCAGCGCGACCCCCGCGAAGGACGTGTTGAAAGCGGCGGTGTCGGCGACGACCCGGTAGTCGGCGGCGAGCGCGAAGCCCGCGCCCGCGCCGGCGGCGACGCCGTTGACCCCGGCGACGACGGGCTTCGGCATCCCGGTGAGGGCCCGCACGATGGGGTTGTAGTGCTCGCGCACCGTGTTCATGGTCCGGCCGGTGCCCGCCTCGCGGTCGGCGGCGAGCGAGGAGATGTGCTCCTTGAGGTCCTGGCCCACGCAGAACGCCCGGCCGGCGGCGGTGAGCAGGACCGCCCGTACCGCCGGATCGGCGGCCGCGGCCTCCACCGCGTCCCGCAGGGCGACCTTGGCCTCGGTGTTCATGGCGTTCATGGCCTCGGGACGATTGATCGTGATCGTCGCGAGTCCGTCGGTCACCTCGTAGAGCACGGTGTCGGCCATCGGTGGGTCCCCTTTTGCAGCTCGGCAGGCATGTCCTTGCCCAGCATGGCGGAGATCACCGGAGCTGCACATGTGACCTGCGTCTAACAAAGCGAGGCCCTCAGGAGCCCGGCGGCGGCGAAGTATCGCAGGCGGAACGCCGAATTGAGTGGTTTTGAGAGAGCGCGTTGCGTAAGCGATGCCGAACGATGTTGGTCATTGGGTCCTGTGATGCGGGATAATGGCCTGGAAGCAATGTGTTCGATGCCGGTGACACAGCTGCCCGACACGGGGCCGCCGGCTGCGATGAGCTGGTTTCAGGAAGGGGAACGAGCATGGCGGCCATGAAGCCGCGAACGGGCGACGGCCCGCTCGAGGTGACCAAGGAGGGGCGGGGCATCGTCATGCGCGTTCCGCTCGAAGGCGGCGGACGACTTGTCGTCGAGCTGACTCCGGATGAGGCCGATGCGCTCGGCGACGCTCTGAAGAAGGTCGTCGGCTAACGCGGAAGCACCGAACTTTCCACTGCCCCGGCACGCCACGAGCGTGCCGGGGCAGTGGTGTGTCCGGCCCCGGGCCGCCGCGCGGGGCGGCCCGGGTCAGCTGCGGCGTACCGCGCAGAGGAGGCCGTCGCCGACCGGGAGCAGCGTCGGGAGGAGACTGCGGCTCTCGCGCACCTCGCGCAGCAGTTCGCGCAGGCGCTGGACCTCCACCGCCTGCGCCGAGGAGTCGACCGTACGGCCGTCCGCGAAGACGCCTTCGAACACGACGATTCCGCCGGGTCGCAGCAGACGCAACGATTCGGCGAGGTAGTCCAGGCACTCGTGCAGGTCGCCGTCGCAGAAGACGAGGTCGTACCCGCCGTCGGCGAGACGGGGGAGCACGTCCAGGGCGCGGCCGGGAATGAAGCGCGCACGGTTCCCGGCGAAGCCGGCCGCGCGGAACGCCTCGCGGGCGAACTGCTGCCGCTCCGGCTCCGGGTCCACGGTGGTGAGCACGCCGTCGGGCCGCATCCCGTTCAGCAGGTAGATGCCGGAAACGCCGGTGCCCGTACCGATTTCGGCCACCGCCTTGGCGTCCGCGGTGGCGGCGAGAAGGCGCAGCGCGGCGCCGGTGCCGGGCGACACCGAGCGCAGTCCTGCCTCCTCGGCCCGGTCACGCGCCCAGCGCAGGGCTTCGTCCTCGGCGACATAGGCGTCGGCGAACGCCCAGTTCGTCTGCCGGTTGGCGGTAATGGCCCTCTCCTGTCCCCGTAGTTGGCGCAACCGTGACTGTATCCGCTGGCGTCGGGAACCCGCAGATGGGACCGGGCGTTAGAAGAGGACGGGGAGACATGGATCAGGACCGCATGCAAGTTCCAAATTCACGTAAAGATGCTTATCCGGAGCTAACGGGCGAGGTGGCTATGGTAGGGGCTCCGCTGGACACCACCAGAGCCGATAGGGGAGGTGCGGCTGCGCCTGTGGATCGGGGAGGAGTGCTGCGGCGCTTTCTCAGGTCGGCGGGTGAGCCGAAATCCGTGACCGACATTGCTGACCGCGCACGTCCCACGCACTCCGCACAGACCGCGACTTTCGCCTCAGATGCGGAATCTCAGGCGTGGACGCTCCCACGTGGGAGGAGATCGTCAGCACGCACAGCGGTCGCGTCTACCGTCTCGCCTACCGCCTGACAGGAAATCAGCACGACGCCGAGGACCTCACGCAGGAGGTCTTCGTCCGCGTCTTCCGCTCGCTGTCGACGTACACGCCCGGCACCTTCGAGGGCTGGCTGCACCGCATCACGACCAACCTGTTCCTGGACATGGTCCGCCGCAAGCAGCGCATCCGCTTCGACGCGCTCGGCGACGACGCTGCGGAGCGGCTGCCGAGCCGCGAGCCGTCCCCGCAGCAGGTCTTCAACGACACCCACTTCGACGCGGACGTGCAGCAGGCGCTGGACACCCTCGCGCCCGAGTTCCGGGCGGCGGTCGTGCTCTGTGACATCGAGGGCCTGTCGTACGAGGAGATCGCCGCGACCCTGGGCGTCAAGCTCGGGACCGTACGCAGCCGCATCCACCGCGGCCGCTCCCACCTGCGCAAGGCTCTGAAGCACCGGTCTCCCGAAGCGCGCGCCGAGCAGCGCTCGCTCGCGACCGTGGGCCCCGGTGGCCCCGTGGTGGGCGGAGAGGGCGGAGCCGAGTGAGTGGCACCCGACCGACCTCTGCCGAGCAGCACCTGGGGGACCGGCTGGCCGCCCTGGTGGACGGCGAGCTGAGCCACGACGTCCGCGAGCGTGTCCTGTCGCACCTGGCGACCTGCGCCAAGTGCAAGGCCGAGGCCGATGCCCAGCGCCGCTTGAAGAACGTCTTCTCCACGACCGCTCCGCCGCCGCCCTCCGAGGGGCTGCTCGCCCGGCTCCAGGGGCTGCCCGGCGGCGGATCCGGTGGCGGGCCCGACGGTGAGGACGGCGACGGCACCAGACCGTTCGGGCAGGGAGGCTTCGGGCACGGAGTCTTCGGCGGCAATGCCCCGGGAGCGAGACCCGGCGGCACCTTCGACTTCCACTACGTGCCGGCCGCCGGGCACGGCGGCGCACTGCCCGGCGCCGCGTCCGGCCGTGGTTTCCGGATCCATGACGTGGGTCGCGCGGAGGCGGAGCGCTCCGGCGGGCGCGGCAGGCGGCTGGCCTTCGCGCGGCGAGCGCCGTCTCGCTCGCCGCGTTCGCGATCGGCGGCGCCATGCCCGTCGGATCCGCGGGCGAGCCCAGTGCCAGGAGCGGCGGATCGGGCAACAACGTCACGCCGCTGCGTGCGGCGGGCCCGAGCGGTGCCGCCACGGAGAACACGCCCGCCGCACCGCGGGCAACGGCCTCCTCGCCGTGTCCACCGCGCGGCCCGCCCCCGCCGCCACGGCCGGCCCGGTGGCTGCCGGAGCCCAGGATGTCTCGCTGACGCAGCCTTTCTCGGCGCCCGCGCTCACCGGCCAGCTCCCGGTGCCGCTGATACGTCCGTCGGCTTCCGCCCTGTCGCTGGGGCCGGTCCCCGGCCGGAGCCCGTTGCTGACCGCACCGCCGTCGCCGCTGCGGCTGGCCGCTCCCTCCCCGTCCGGGCTGCCCGTTTACCCCTGAGACTGGTTGAATCCTGGGAGGGGTGCCCCCACGGGGGCGCGGACAGCGAAGTGGCACTGCCCGACGGGCGTGCTCGTGGGGTTGCGGGGAGAACATGGACGAGGGCATGCCCACCGGGCCGAAGGCGAAGTGGTGGAGCCGTCCCGCGCCGGTCCACCGGACACCGGGGCCGGTCCCGGCCCAGGCGGCCGACCGGACGGCCGGGCCTTCGGCGGCCGAAGCCGCCGAGCCGGTGCCGGTAGCCGCGGAGCCCGTCCCCGTGACGCCGCAGGGCTCCGGGCCCACGCGTCCGCAGCCGCGTCCGCAGCCCCTGCACGCGCCCGATCGTACGCGAACACCGCCGTACGGGGCCCCGGGCCCTGGGCCCCCGCGCCGCCCGTGCAGCGGCCGGTGCCGACCCCGCCGCAGGGCACCTTCGTACCGCCGGCAGCGCCTTCGGCGACCGGGGCCGGCGCGCCCCCCGGCGCCGCACCTCCAGCCCTCCCACTGGCTGCAGTACGACCCCTGGGGCGCGCACCGGCAGCCGCTGGTCCACCCCGGTGATCCGTCGGGAGCGGACGGCGGCCGGAAGAAGAAGGGCCGCCCGGGTGCGCTGCTCGCCGGCGCTGCTGATCGCGCTGGTCGCCGGCGGCGTCGGCGGCGGCGTCGGGTCGTACGTCGAACGCAACGGCGGCATCACCCGCGTCGAGCTTCCCCAGGCCCGGGCGGAGGACGGCAAGGGCCGCGCCCCCGACAGCGTCGCGGGCATCGCGGCCAGCGCCCTGCCGAGCGTGGTCACCCTGCATGTCAGCGGGGCCGGCGAGCAGGGCACGGGCACCGGCTTCGTGCTCGACGCGAAGGGCCACATCCTCACCAACAACCACGTGGTGGACCCGGCCGGGCGAGCGGCACCATCACCGTCACCTTCAGCGGCGGCCAGAGCGCCAAGGCGAAGATCGTCGGCAAGGACAGCGGCTACGACCTCGCGGTCGTCCGCGTCCTGGGGGTCGACGGGCTCAAGCCGCTGCCCCTGGGCAACTCCGAGAACGTGCGGGTGGGGGATCCGGTGGTGGCCATCGGCGCACCGTTCGACCTCCAGAACACCGTGACCTCCGGGATCATCAGCGCCAAGGAGCGCCCCATCACCGCGGGCGGCGAGAAGGGCGACGGCAGCGACATCAGCTATGTCAACGCGCTCCAGACCGACGCTCCGATAAACCCGGGCAATTCGGGTGGACCGCTGGTGGACACCCAGGCCCGTGTCATCGGCATCAACAGTGCGATACGGGCGGCCGACAGCGGTACGGGCCTGGAGGGGGGCCAGGGCGGCAGCATCGGTCTGGGCTTCGCGATCCCCATCAACCAGGGCAAGCGGGTCGCCGAGGAACTGATCAACACGGGCCGGGCGACGCACCCGGTGATCGGCGTCACCCTGGACATGAAGTACGCGGGCGACGGCGCCCGCGTCGGCACCAAGGGCGCAGAAGGCCCGGCGGTGACGCCCGACGGCCCCGGCGCCCGGGCGGCATCGAGCCGCGCGACATCATCACCGAGGTCGACGGCCGGAAGGTGCACAACGGCCAGGAGCTGATCGTCAGGATCCGCGCCCACCGCCCCGGCGACCGCCTCGAACTGACCGTGGTGCGCGCGGGCCGGGAGCGGGCCGTGACCGTGACGCTCGGCTCGGCGGACGGCACGTGAGCGGCAGAACGTGAGCGACGGCACAAGCGTCCACATGAGTGTTGCGTGAAGGTACCGTCCGGACAGATCGGGCGGGTACCGTGGACCGGGCCCGGACCGGTCCTCTGCCTGCGGCGGGGAGGCCCACCCGACCTGCGGGCGCGGAGAACCCAAGGAGCAACAAGGTGTTCAGTGACATAGGCGCACTCGAGCTGGTGACGCTCGTGGTCCTCGCTGTGCTCGTCTTCGGGCCGGAGAAGCTGCCGAAGCTCATCCAGGACGTCACGGGGATGATCCGCAAGCTCCGTGAGTTCTCCGAGAGCGCGAAGCAGGACATCCGCTCCGAACTCGGTCCGGAGTTCAAGGACTTCGACTTCGAGGACCTGAACCCGAAGACCTTCGTCCGCAAGCAGCTGATGGAGAACGACGACCTCGGGCTCAAGGAGATCCGCAGCAGCTTCGACCTCAAGAGCGAGATGGCCGAGGTCGCCGACGCGGTGCACGGGCGCGACAGCGGTTCGTCGGCTGGTTCCCCGAACGGCTCCGCCGGCAGGGCGAACCTGTCGAAGGAGCCGGCCGGTGCTCCGGACCTGCTCAAGAAGCGCGAAACGCCTGCCGGGGGCGAGCGCCCGCCCTTCGACGCAGACGCCACCTGAGGCCCGCCCTTCCGGCCGAGCCGCGTCAAGGTGGCTATCCTCCATCTGTCCGGATGCGAGGACGCCCGAGGGGGGCGGGCCGCGCCGGACGCCACGGATCAAGGAGGCGGCCGGATAGATGGAGACCACGAGTCGGGTCGGAGCGCAGGAAGCACCCCTGTCGCCCAGCACGTCCACAGCGGAGGGGGTGCCAGCGGCCCGGCGTACGGTCGACGGCTATCTGCGCGCACCTTTCCCCTGGTACGGGCTGGACGAGGCGTTCACCGGGCCCCGCTGGCTGATGCAGGTCGGCATGGCGGCGGACGGCACGGTGCAGTACGGATCCACGGGCCACGGCGAAGAGCCGTCGATACGGCCCACCGCCGACGACGCCCAGGAGAGGGAGAGCTTCGTGGTGGTCGTCACAGTCGCCAACAGCCCCGTTCGGCGCAGTGAGGACGGTACGGGTGTGCTGGAGGCCACGTCGGTCTCCTCCGCCGCCTGGCTGGCCGGTTCCGGCCTGCTCTCCGCCACCTGGCCCGCGCAGCTCGACCACTCGCTGCGCGACGACTGGCTGGACCAGCAGACCGAGACGGCCTTCGAGCTGGCCGACGATCTGTCGGGACCCGTCTGGTCGTCGCTGTCACTGCCGGTGGACGGCGTTCCGGCGCCCTTCCACTACCGTGAGACGGAGTTCGGCTGGGTACTGGCGGGAGCGGGCGAGGACGGCGTGATCCTGGGGGCGTACGGGCGCGGAATGAGCGCGTACGGACTGGGCTTCTCGGTGATCAAGGACATCACGACGTACGCCCACGACTAGGCGGAGCCGGCCCGGAGGCATGACGAAGGGGGGGCGCGCCCACACGGGCGGTGCCCCCCTTCGTCGTCCCCGGCAAGAGCCCCGAAACGGGTCAGAACTTGTTGCGGGGGGTGATGCCCAGCGACATGCCCGACAGGCCGCGCGCGCGGCCGCCCAGCTTGCCCGCGATCGCCCGCAGTGCGGGCACCGGCCGGCGAGTCCGGGTCGGTCAGCACGACGGGCTTGCCCTCGTCACCGCCCTCCCGCAGCCGTACGTCGATCGGGATGGCGCCCAGCACCGGCACGTTCGCGCCGGTCGTCTTCGTCAGTCCCTCGGCGACCTTCTGGCCGCCGCCGGTGCCGAAGACGTCGACCATCTCGTCGCAGTGCGGGCACGGCAGGCCCGACATGTTCTCGACGACGCCGACGATCTTCTGGTGGGTCTGCACGGCGATGGAGCCGGCCCGCTCGGCGACCTCGGCCGCCGCCTGCTGAGGCGTCGTCACCACGAGGATCTCGGCGTTCGGAACGAGCTGCGCCACCGAGATCGCGATGTCGCCGGTGCCCGGCGGCAGGTCGAGCAGCAGCACGTCCAGGTCGCCCCAGTACACGTCCGCGAGGAACTGCTGGAGCGCGCGGTGCAGCATCGGGCCGCGCCACACCACCGGCGCGTTGCCCGGCGTGAACATGCCGATCGAGATGACCTTCACGCCGTGCGCCGACGGCGGCATGATCATGTTCTCGACCTGGGTGGGCCTGCCGTCCACGCCCAGCATGCGCGGCACGCTGTGGCCGTAGATGTCCGCGTCGACGACACCGACCTTCAGCCCGTCCGCCGCCATCGCCGCGGCCAGGTTGACCGTCACCGAGGACTTGCCGACGCCGCCCTTGCCGGACGCCACCGCGTAGACCCGGGTCAGCGAGCCGGGCTGGGCGAAGGGCACCTCGCGCTCGGCGGTGCCGCCGCGCAGCGCGCCCGCGAGTTCCTTGCGCTGTTCGTCGCTCATCACGTCGAGCTCGACGGAGACGCTCGTCACACCCTCGACGCGCTCGACCGCCTCGCGCACGTTGCTGGTGATGGTCTCGCGCATCGGACAGCCGGAGACGGTGAGATAGACCGCGACAGCAACCGCGCCGTCTGCCCCGATCTCAACCGATTTGACCATGCCGAGTTCAGTGATCGGTCGGTGGATCTCGGGGTCGTTCACCGTCGCCAGTGCTTCGCGCACCGCGTCTTCCATAGCCATACCGTGATGGTACGGCGCGTACTGCCGCCCCGGGAAAGCCCCGTCAGCGGTCGCCTTCGTCACTCCCGGAAGCGGGCTCGGGCGGGAATAGGGAGCGCCGCTCCTCCATCTCCTTGATCAGGTCCACGAACTCCGAGCGGATCCAGTCGCGGGTGGCGACCTCGCCGAGCCCCATCCGCAGCGACGCGATCTCCCGCGTGAGGTACTCGGTGTCCGCGATGGACCGCTCGTTCTGCGCGCGGTCCTGCTCGTGGGTGACGCGGTCCCGGTCGTCCTGGCGGTTCTGCGCGAGGAGGATCAGCGGGGCGGCGTACGACGCCTGGAGGGACAGCATCAGCGTCAGGAAGATGAACGGGTACTCGTCCCAGCGCAGGGCGGGGGGCGCGAAGACGTTCCAGACCACCCACACGATGATGATCAGCGTCATCCAGACGATGAAGCGCCCCGTGCCCAGGAAGCGGGCGATCCGCTCCGAGAGCGGCCGAAGGCCTCCGGGTCGTACTCCGGAAGCAGCCGCTTGCGCGGGGCGCGCGGCTGGTCCAGGGCGCACCCGGGCGCCCGCGGCAGCGCGCTCGCGCCCGTCGCGGCCCGGCCGCGCTCCCTCGGCTCGGCGCCCCTGTCACCGGCCACGGACGGCCTCCTCGTCCTGCGCGGCCCCCGGCGGCTCGTGGAACTCCGTCTCGCGCCAGTCCTCGGGCAGCAGGTGGTCGAGCACGTCGTCGACGGTCACCGCGCCGAGCAGTGAACGGCCCTCGTCCACGACCGGGGCGGCGACCATGTTGTACGCCGCGAGGTAGCTCGTCACCGCGGGCAGTGGCGTGTCCGGCGACAGCGGCGGCAGGTCGGACTCCACGACCGAGCCGACCAGCGCGAACGGCGGCTCCCGCAGCAGCCGCTGGAAGTGCACCGTCCCGAGGTACTTGCCCGTCGGCGTCTCGTCCGGCGGCCGGCAGACGTACACCTGCGCGGCCAGCGCGGGGGAGAGGTCCTGCTGCCGTACGCGCGCCAGGGCGTCCGCGACCGTCGCGTCGGGCCGCAGCACGATCGGCTCGGTCGTCATCAGACCGCCGGCCGTCCGCTCCTCGTACGCGAGCAGGCGCCGTACGTCGGCCGCGTCGTCCGGCCGCATCAGCATCAGCAGCCGCTCCTTGTCCTCCTCGGGCAGCTCGGAGAGCAGGTCGGCCGCGTCGTCCGGGTCCATCGCCTCCAGGACGTCGGCCGCCCGCTCCTCCTTGAGCTTGCCGAGGATCTCCACCTGGTCGTCGTCGGGCAGCTCTTCGAGCACGTCGGCGAGCCGGTCGTCGTCGAGTGCGGCGGCCACCTCGGCGCGCCGCTTGGGCGTCAGGTGGTGCAGGGCGTTCGCGAGGTCGGCGGGGCGCAGCTGCTCGAAGGTGGCCAGCAGGCTCTCCGCGCCCTGTCCGTGCTCCTCCAGCGAGAAGCCGGTGACCGCCGACCACTCCACGGTCAGCGTCTCTCCGCGCCGCCGCAGCGCCCCGCCCTTGCCCTTGCGCACGAAGACCTTGTCGATCTCCCATTCGCGGCGGGCGGGCAGCTGCACGACCGAGACGTCGAGGACCGTGACCTCCTCGCCGGTGTCCACCAGGCGCACCCGGCGGTCGAGGAGTTCGCCCAGGACCAGCCGCTCGGTCGGGCGCTTCTCGAAACGGCGCACGTTCACCACGCCGGTCGTGATGACCTGTCCCGACTCGACGCCCGTCACGCGCGTCATGGGGAGGAAGATCCGTCGCCGGCTCACCACCTCGACGACCAGGCCGAGCAGACGCGGGGGCCTGCGGCCCACCCGCAACATCGCGACCAGGTCGCGCACCCGGCCGACCTGGTCGCCGTTCGGGTCGAACACGGCGATGCCCGCGAGGTGCGAGACGAAGATCCGGGGAGCGCCTGATGCCATCCGATGCGCCTCCCTATGTCGGTAAATAGAGGCCGATAACGGGTTCAGGCTAGCCCGTGCAGGTCCGCCCCGCTCTCAAGGGACGCCCGGACGGCTCCCTTCCGGACAGCGTAGACGGCACAGGTACGCTGCCTGCTGCCACCCCGGACACCCGTATGAGAGGCAGTGCGCTTGTGACTGCATTTCCCCCGGCCGCCCGAGCCCGCCGGGCTGCCCTGCTCGGCGTCGTGTGCGTCGGGCTGACCGCGGCGCTCACCGCCTGCGGTGAGGAACAACCGCCGGACCCGGACAAGGGGACCAACGGGGTGGGCAGACTCCGGGCCTCGGCCATCGAGGCCAAGGCGCGGAACGCGGCGCGCGACGCGGAGTCGGTACGGCTTTCGGGCACCGTCGTCAGCAAGGGACGCTCGTACAAGCTCGACATGCGGCTCAAGGAGGACGGCGGCACGGGCTCCGTGACCTCCGAGGACAGCACGTTCGAGCTGCTGCGCATCGAGGACGAGCTCTTCATGAAGGCCGGCGCCGATTTCTGGGACCACGGGGCGGAGCAGCCCACCGAGTCCGACGAGACGGCCGCGGGCAAGCTGGAAGACAAGTACGTGAAGGTCCCGGACGGCGATCCGGCGTACGACCAGCTGCGCGGCTTCACGGACAAGGACGTCCTGCTCGACGGCCTGCTCGGACTGCACGGCAAGCTGGCCAAGGGCGACCGCCGCAAGGTCGGCGGCGTCCGTACGATCGAGGTCACCGGCGGCAAGGGCACGGGGGGCAGCCTCGCCGTGTCGCTGATCGGCACGCCGTACCCGCTGAAGCTGGAGCGGGCGGGCGACGCGGGTGTGGTCAGGCTCGCCGACTGGGACGAGGGGTTCACGCTGGAAGCGCCGGACAAGGACGAGACCGTCGACTACGGCGGCCGGCTCCCCAAGACCTCGGACGGCGCTTCCTAGCCGGCGCTAGCGCTTCCCGCGCTTGAGCAGGAGGCGGGGGAGCGCTGCCGGTGCGGGCCGCCGCGTCGTCGCGTCCGTCGGCAGCGGGGCGGCCGAGAGCGAGCCGTCCGGCAGGTCGGTGTTCACGCTCAGCGGCTCCAGGCGCAGCACGCGGCACTCGCGGGCCCAGCGCTCGGTCATCTGCTCGGCGTCGGGCGCGTTCAGACGCTTGCCCTTGAGCTCGGCGACGGCCGCCTCCCACGCCTCGGACCCGGCCGGATGCTCGGTGACCGCGGCCGTCCAGGCGACGATCCGGCCGCCCTTGTCCTTGCTGCGTACGGTCACTTCGGCGCTCCCGCCGCCGGTCAGTCCGGGCAGCGGCTGCTCGCCGGGGCCGTCGCCGACCACGTAGGCGGCGCCGTCGTGCCACACGTGCCACAGGGAGCGGGCGGGGCCGGTGCCCCGTACCCAGATGAGCCCGGACTTCTTGGTGGCCTCCTCGACGAGGGCCTGGTCGAGCAAGGTCTGCGTCATGGGCGCAAGCCTAGGCCCCGTGCGCTGCGGGGCTCGACCGGGGCCGGACAGTTCCGTAACCGCGCCACGCCCCTTACCGTAATCCCGTGCCCGCAACAGCCCGCCGCACCGACGGCCCCACCACCGCGCCGGATCCGCAGTCGCCCGGACTCCACGCCGCCCCCCGCGCGACCTCGACCTGCTCGGCGTCGCCGTCGCCAGCGTCTCGTTCTCCGCGCCGCTCATCGCGGCGACCGCGGCCCCGGCGCTCGCCATCGCGTTCTGGCGCAACGCCATGGCGGTCGGCGTACTGACCCCCCTGGTCCTCGTCGGGCACCGCACCGGGCTGCGGCGCATGGGACGCAGGCCGCTGCTCCTCACCGTCGCCGCGGGAGCCCTGCTCGCGCTCCACTTCGGGCTCTGGCTGCCGAGCCTGCGGATGACCTCGGTCGCGTCGTCGACCGCCCTGTGCACCACCACGCCGATCTGGACGACGATCCTGCTGCGGATGCGCGGCCACCGGCCGCCCCGCATGGTGTGGGCCGGCACGGTGCTCGCCGTCGTGGGCGTCGTCATCCTGACCGGGGTCGACATGACGCTGTCCCCCCGGGCGCTCGCGGGCGACGCGCTCGCGCTCGGCGGCGGCATCGCCGCCGCCGGGTACGTCCTGCTCGGGGCCGAGGTGCGGCGGACGGTGAGCACGACGGCGTACACCTACGTCTGTTACTCGACGACCGCCCTGATCCTGCTGGCGGTCTGTCTCGTCTCGGGCGCCGGACTCGGCGGGTACGACGCCACCACCTGGCTCCAGCTCGCCGCCCTCACCGCCGCCGCCCAGCTCCTCGGCCACTCCCTGCTCAACCGTGTCGTGAGCACCCTGGGCCCCTCCGTCACCTCGACGGCGATCCTCCTGGAGACCCCGGGCGCAGCCCTGATCGCCGCGCTGTGGCTGGGGCAGCAGCCGCCGGTGGCCGCCTACCCCGCCCTGCTGGTGATCCTGGCCGGGCTCGCGCTCGTCGTCAGAGCCAGCCGTTCCGCTTGAGCGTGCGGTGGATGCTGACACAGACGACGACGATGGAGCCGAGCACCAGCGGATAGCCGTACCGCCAGTGCAGCTCCGGCATGTGGTCGAAGTTCATGCCGTAGACACCGCAGATCATCGTCGGCACGGCCACGATCGCCGCCCAGGACGTGATCTTGCGCATGTCCTCGTTCTGGGCGACGGTCGCCTGCGCGAGGTTGGCCTGGAGGATCGAGTTGAGCAGTTCGTCGAAGCCGACGACCTCCTCGTGCACCCGCGCGAGGTGGTCGGCGACGTCGCGGAAGTACTTCTGGATGTCCGGGTCGATGAGCCGCATCGGCCGCTCGCTGAGCTGCTGCATCGGCCGCAGCAGCGGCGCGACGGCCCGCTTGAACTCCAGGACCTCCCGCTTGAGCTGGTAGATCCGGCCCGCGTCCGAACCGCGCGGACTGCCTTTGGCCGGCGCGGAGAAGACATCGATCTCGACCTCGTCGATGTCGTCCTGCACGGCGCCCGCCACCGCGATGTACCCGTCGACGACATGGTCGGCGATCGAGTGCAGCACCGCCGACGGTCCCTTGGCGAGCAGCTCCGGATCGTCCTGGAGCCGGTGGCGCAGCGCGCGGAGCGATCCCTTGCCGCCGTGCCGCACGGTGATGACGAAGTCCCTGCCGGTGAAGCACATCACCTCACCGGTCTCCACGACCTCGCTGGTGGCGGTGAGTTCGGCGTGGTCGACGTAGTGGATCGTCTTGAAGACGGTGAAGAGGGTGTCGTCGTACCGCTCCAGCTTGGGCCGCTGATGCGCGTGTACGGCGTCCTCGACGGCCAGCGGGTGCAGTCCGAACTCGGCGGCGATACCGGCGAATTCGGCCTCGGTCGGCTCGTGCAGACCGATCCAGGCGAAGCCGCCGCCCTCCCGGACGCGGACCATCGCCTCGTGCGGAGTGAGGCACTCCGCGTCCTTCACCCGGCGCCCGTCGCGGTAGACCGCGCAGTCGACGACCGCGCTGCTCGCGGACGGGTCGCGGGTGGTGTCGTAACTGCTGTACACAGTGCTGCTCTTGCGCAGGGACGGACGGACCGCTGCGCGCAGGTCACGGATCATGGACATGGCGGGCTCCTTCACGGAGAAGCCGTCGGCGAGGCATGGCACTGCCCGGAATGGAGACGTGCGGGCCACGGCATCGGGGCACCGTACGTCGGCAAAGCGGGCGGCACCGCAGGGACGCGGTGACGGCGTTCGCTCAGACACGGATCAGGCAAAAACGAAGTGCTCTTCCGTCGCGCGAAATGCCGTGAGCCCCGTAGGTTTCACCGGTTGGCAGCCGGGTACGAAGGGCTTCAGGCCCCGGGGAACACTGACGGTGCGGAAGAGCGGTTGGTACTGCCTGGTCGACTTCGATCCACCGCAGCCCCACCTCCTCCGGCCGGTCCCCCTTGGGGGATGACGTGATGTCGGGACTCGAAAGCCACGCTTCTGCGTGCTGCCCCGACCAGCGGCCAAGACTATCAGCCCACTGTTGTGTCAAGGTCTTTCTTCACCGTTTCCGTACGCGCCTATGCTCACGGGCATGGGAGATGTTCTTGCGCTGGTGGAAGCCCGGTTGCGTACGGCGCTGGGCGAACCGGACGCGCGCGCCGCCGTCACGTTCCTCGGTACGGACCGTATGGAGGTACTGCGTTTCGTGGACGACGACGTCGTCCGTTACGCCACCCTCGGCATGTCGGCCCAGCCGATGGCCGACCCGACCGCGGTCCTCGCCGACCCGGTGAAGGGCCCGCGCGCCGAGCTGGTCCTGTCGGTACGGGCCGGTCTCGCCGACACCGACAAGGTGCTGCGCCCGCTCGCGGTCCTCGCGGCGTCGCCACAGGTGGAGGGTGTGATCGTGGCCCCGGGCGCCTCGCTGGACCTCGGGGAGCCGCTGTGGCCCGGGGCGCCGTTCAGCTCCGTGCTCGTCGCGGAGTCCGGCGGCCTGGTGGAGGACCTGGAGCTGGACGCCCCGATGGACCCGGTGCGTTTCCTGCCCCTGCTGCCCATGACGCCGAACGAGGCGGCGTGGAAGCGGGTCAAGGGCGCGCAGGAGCTCCAGGAGCGCTGGCTGACGCACGGCACGGACCTGCGCGATCCGCTGCGTGCGTCGGTGCCGCTCGACTGATCGTTGCGGAACGCGCGGCGCCGTGCCGTCCGGCCCCTGACCGGGGAGGCCCGTCAGGGACCTTCCACTCGAACGAGTGGGCGATGGTGGATCTGGGCTCGGGACGGATTCGGCTCCGGACGGGTGATCGTCCTTGACGCGGGGACGGCCGGGGAGGACCGTTGGGCCTTATGAGGGGCGAACCCAGTTGCCCGAAGTGCGGTGGCCGGGTCAGGGCGCCCGGTCTCTTTTCCGACTCCTGGCAGTGCGATGTGCACGGGACGGTGCATCCACAGCAGCCTGTGGTCCCGCCCAGCGTGGAGGCCCTCACCGTCGCGGTGAAGCGCGCCAAGGTTCCGGTGTGGATGCCGTGGCCGCTGCCCGTCGGGTGGCTGTTCACCGGGGTGTCCTGCGCGGGTGACGACCGCAGTGGCTCCCGCGCCACTGTCGTCGCCTGCTCCGGCCCGGACCGCTCGGCGGACTCGGCGAGCTGCTGCTGGTGGCCGAGGAGCTCGGGGTCGGTCTCGGCGCGCGCTACGCGGGCGTGGACGGGCCCGACCCGGGGGCGTACATCGACATGGAGAAACCGCCGCAGGCCAAGGTCCTCGCGGCCGCCGGCCGACCCCGCCTGTGGCACGTCTCCGGCACCCCCGACGACCGCGCGGTCGCGCGGGCGAGGCGTGCGGGCTGTGGGTGTGGGCGATCGCCTGGCCGGAGCAGGCGGGCCTGCTGATGTACGACGAACTGATACTGACCGATCTGCGCGATGCGGGCGCGGAAGTGGACCTGGTGCCGTGCGGGGCGCTGTCGCCGCGGCTGCTCTCCTGACGGGAGAGGGGACAGGGGGCTGTTCGATTCCCGGCTATCCTTGACCGGTCCCCCGTCCCGCCGAGCCCCGGAGTCACGCGTCGTCTGATCGACCTGCACACCCACTCCACCGCATCGGACGGCACGGACACCCCCGCGGAACTGGTGCGGGGCGCCGCCGCGGCCGGGCTCGACGTCGTGGCGCTCACCGACCACGACTCGACGCGCGGCCACGCCGAGGCGATCGCCGCGCTCCCGGCGGGGCTGACGCTGGTCACCGGCGCCGAGCTCTCCTGCCGCCTCGACGGCGTCGGGCTGCACATGCTGGCGTACCTCTTCGACCCCGACGAGCGCGAGCTGCGCGCCGAGCGCGAGCTGGTTGCGGGACGACCGGGTGCCCGCGCGCGGGGCATGGTCGCCAGGCTCCAGGAGCTGGGCGTGCCGATCGAGTGGGGGCAGGTGGCCCGTATCGCCGGAGACGGCTCGGTCGGCCGTCCGCACATCGCGTCCGCGCTGATGGAGCTCGGCGTCGTCGAGAGCGTCTCCGACGCCTTCACGCCCGACTGGCTGGCCGACGGAGGCCGGGCGTACGTCGAGAAGCACGAGCTCGACCCCTTCGACGCGATCCGCCTCGTCAAGGCGGCCGGCGGAGTCACCGTCTTCGCGCACCCCGCCGCCGTCAAGCGCGGCGAGACCGTTCCCGAGAGCGCGATCGCGGCGCTGGCCGCCGCCGGCCTCGACGGGATCGAGGTCGACCACATGGACCACGACGGGCCCACCCGTACGCGGCTGCGCGGCCTCGCCGCCGACCTGGGGCTGCTGACGACCGGATCCAGCGACTACCACGGCAGCCGCAAGACCGTACAGCTCGGTGAGTACACGACGGACCCCGAGATCTACGGCGAGATCACGCGACGCGCGACCGGCGCCTTCCCGGTGCCCGGCGCGGGCGGAAGCCTCCGCCCGTAACGCCGCACTTCCCCCCTCGTACGACCCTCTTCTCGCAAGGCATCACTGTGCTCGACTTTGCCGTTTTCGGATCCCTCTTTCTCACGCTTTTCGTGATTATGGACCCCCCTGGGATCACCCCGATCTTCCTTGCCCTGACCTCGGCCGGCCCGCCAAGGTGCAGCGCAGAATGGCCTGGCAGGCCGTCGCCGTCGCCTTCGGCGTGATCGCCGTCTTCGGCCTCCTCGGCCAGCAGATCCTCGACTACCTGCACGTGTCCGTGCCGGCGCTGATGATCGCGGGCGGCCTGCTGCTCCTTCTGATCGCGCTCGACCTCCTGACCGGCAAGACCGACGAGCCGACGCAGACCAAGGACGTCAACGTCGCGCTCGTACCGCTGGGAATGCCGCTGCTGGCGGGCCCCGGTGCGATCGTCTCGGTGATCCTCGCCGTGCAGCACGCGGACAGCGCCACGGCGCAGGTCTCGGTCTGGGCGGCGATCGCCGCGATGCACGTGGTCCTGTGGCTGGCCATGCGCTACTCGCTGCTGATCATCCGGGTGATCAAGGACGGCGGCGTGGTCCTGGTGACGCGTCTCGCGGGCATGATGCTGTCCGCGATCGCGGTGCAGCAGATCATCAACGGCGTCACCCAGGTGATCCGGGGCAGCTGACACGCACGAGCGCCCCGTACGTGACGTACGGGGGCGCTTACCTCAACAAACCACTACGGCGTTACGAAGCCGAGGTCTCGGCCGGGCGGATGTAGATGCGCTGGCCGACAGAGGCGGCCTGCTGCACGATCCGATTGACGGAGGCGGCGTCCACGACGGTGCTGTCGACGGCGGAACCGTCGACGTCGTCCAGGCGCATGATTTCGAAGCGCAAGGCTTCTCCCTTCGTCTGATCCTCCTGCTGGAGAACTGTGGGTGGGAACGCGAGGCTAGGCGCCGCACGTTCTCTGAGAGTTACAACGTGTGCACACCGCAGTCATTCCCTACGCTAAAGAAAATTTTCGACTATCTAAATACTCACCGGTAGCGGGACCGGTTGTGCCCGCTCGCTCACGCCACGGACAATGAGATCCGTATGGACGACGCACAGCCTTCGGGCCCCACTGAACTCGACGGGATCGCCGCCCGCCTGGAGCGCACCAACGAGCTGCTCCACCGCATGCTCGCCGAGGTGGCGAAGACCCCTTCCACCCACGCGATCTTCGTCGACGCCGGATACGTCTACGCGGCGGCCGGGCTGCTCGTGACCGGGACCGAGGACCGCAGGTCCTTCGACCTCGACGCGGAAGGGATCATCGAGGCCTTCATCGACAAGGCCCGCACGATCTTCGCGGACAGCAGGCTGCTGCGGGTGTACTGGTACGACGGGGCCAGGCGCCGCATCCACACCACCGAGCAGCAGTCGATCGCCGAGCTGCCCGACGTCAAGGTCCGCCTCGGCAACCTCAACGCCAACAACCAGCAGAAGGGTGTCGATTCCCTGATCCGTACGGACCTGGAATCACTGGCCAGGCACCGTGCCATCAGCGACGCGGCGCTGGTGGGCGGTGACGAGGACCTGGTCTCCGCGGTCGAGGCCGCCCAGGGCTACGGCGCACGGGTCCACCTGTGGGGCATCGAGGCGGGCGAGGGCCGCAACCAGGCCGAACCGCTCCTGTGGGAGGTCGACAGCCAGCGCACGTTCGACCTCGACTTCTGCAAGCCGTACGTCACGCGGCGCCCCGTCACGACGTACGAGAACGAAGGCGCTCCGCGGCCCTCCCGCGAGGATGTCCGCTTCGTCGGTGCGCAGATCGCGGCGGCGTGGCTGGGGGCGCGTGGCCGGGAGTCGCTGGCCGACCTGCTGCCCGGCCACCCCTACCTGCCCGGCTCGGTGGACCAGGAGCTCCTGGTGGAGGCGGAGCGGCTGCTCCAGCGGTCCCTGCGCGGCCACGCGGACCTCCGCAGGGCGCTGCGGGACGGCTTCTGGCAGCACCTCCAGGCCCAGTACTAGCCCCCCGCTGCCGGGGCCGGCGTCACAGGGCGTCCCAGAACCCCGCCAGCGCCTTCGCGGTCTCCTCGGGCCGGTCGGTGTTCGGGGAGTGCCCGGCGCCCTCGACGACCGTCCGGTGCGCGCCCAGCCGCTCGGCCATCTTGTCGATCAGCGGCACCGGCCAGGTGTCGTCCGTGGTTCCTGACACCACATGCACCACGAGCCCCGCCGCGGCGAGCTCGGCCACGCGGTCCGGTTCGCCCGTCAGCTGCCTGCCGGTGGCGACGAGCTGCGCGGGGTCGTGCCGGAGCCAGCGCGCGCGCAGGGCCGCGCCGTCGAGGTCGGTGTCCTCCGGCGGGTCGAGCGCCTGCATGGCCTCCCACACCTCGGCCATGGTCATGGCGCCGAGGGCCTGCGTCAGCAGCGCGATCCTCTGCCGCTGCGCGGGCGAGACCTCGGCCGGGCCCGACGACATGAGCGTCAGCGAAGCGAACGGCGCCGCGTCGAGCAGGGCGGCCGCGCGGGCGATCTGGCCCCCGAGGGAGTGCCCGACGAGGTGCACCGGCGTACCGCAGGCGACCGCCTGCGCATGCACGTCCCGGGCCAACTCACTCTGCGCGTAAGCCTGTTCGCTGCCCGTCCCGTCGGATTCGTACTGCCCGCGCTCCGTCGACCGCGACGACCCGGTACCCGGCCTCGGCGAGCGGCGCCAGCATCGCGATGAAGTCCTCCTTGCTCCCGGTGTACCCGGGCAGCAGCAGCGCGGTGCCTCTGGGCTCCGCGCGCCGCGGCCGCGCTTCGCGCGCCGCGAACACACCGCGCGACGTGCGCAGGGGGAGGGCGTCGTGCCGGGGGGCGGGGTGAAGGTGGGCGGCCTGCTCATGCGACGAGGCTAACGGCTGCGCGGCGCGGCGCACGGGCCGTACGGCCGCACTTTCCGTGGCGGCGGGGGGCCGTGCCCCCGCCGCCGTACGCCGATGGCCGGCTCCCGCGAAGGGGAACCGGGCCACCGGGGCGTGCGGGATCAGCTCTCGGGCTGCGCCGCGGCGGCAGCGCGCGTGCGGCGGCGGGGCGCCTTCACCGGAGCCGGTGCCTCGGCGGACGCGGGAGCCTCGGCCGCCGCCTCGGCCGGCTTCGCCGAGCGCGTACGCGACGGGGCTTCTTCGGGGCCTCGGGCTCCTCCGCGGGAGCGGGGATCTGGGCCTGGGCCGTCTCCGCCACGGCCTCCACCGCGTTCGCCGCACGGTGCGGCGGCTGACGGCGCGGGGGTGCGCGGCTCGGCGGCAGGGGCCTCGGGGGGCCTCGGACGCCGTCTCCGGCGCCGCGATGGCTTCGGCGGAGACCGCCGTCGCCTCGTTCGCGTCCGCCGTCACCGGCGCGCCATTGCGCGTACGGCGACGCTGACGCGGCGTACGCGGGCGCGCTCCTCGACGACGACGACGGCCGGCGCGGCAGCGGCCGCCGCGGACCTGCGCCCGCGGCCGCCCGTCTCGCCGAGGTCCTCGACCTGCTCCGCGCCCAGACCCGCACGGGTCCGGTCGGCCCGGGGCAGCACGCCCTTCGTACCGGCGGGGATGCTCAGGATCTCGTACAGGTGAGCAGAGGTGGAGTACGTCTCCTCGGGCTCGTCGAACGGCAGGTCCAGCGCCTTGTTGATGAGCTTCCAGCGCGGGATGTCGTCCCAGTCGACCAGCGTGACGGCGATGCCCTTCGCGCCCGCGCGGTGCGGCCGACGCGGTGCAGGTACGTCTTCTCGTCCTCGGGCGACTGGTAGTTGATGACGTGCGTCACACCCTCGACGTCGATGCCGCGGGCGGCGACGTCGGTGCAGACCAGTACGTCGACCTTGCCGTTGCGGAACGCGCGCAGCGCCTGCTCGCGCGCGCCTGGCCGAGGTCGCCGTGGACCGCGCCGGAGGCGAAGCCGCGCTTCTCCAGCTGCTCGGCGATGTCGGCGGCGGTCCGCTTCGTACGGCAGAAGATCATCGCGAGCCCGCGGCCGTCGGCCTGGAGGATGCGGGAGACGAGCTCCGGCTTGTCCATGTTGTGGGCGCGGAAGACGTGCTGCGTGATGTTCGCGACGGTCGCGCCCTCGTCGTCGGGCGACGTGGCGCTGATGTGCGTGGGCTGCGACATGTACCGGCGGGCGAGACCGATGACGGCGCCCGGCATGGTCGCCGAGAACAGCATCGTCTGGCGCTTCGGCGGCAGCATCTTCATGATCTTCTCGACGTCGGGCAGGAAGCCCAGGTCGAGCATCTCGTCGGCCTCGTCGAGCACGAGCGAACGCACGTGGGAGAGGTCGAGCTTCTTCTGGCCCGCGAGGTCGAGCAGACGCCCGGGCGTGCCCACGACGATGTCGACGCCCTTCTTGAGCGCCTCGACCTGGGGCTCGTACGCCCGGCCGCCGTAGATGGCGAGCACGCGGACGTTGCGGACCTTGCCGGCCGTCAGCAGGTCGTTGGTGACCTGCTGGCACAGCTCACGGGTGGGGACGACGACGAGCGCCTGCGGGAGCCTCGGTCAGCTCCGCGGGCCCGGCCCGGCCCGCCTCGACGTCCGCGGGGACGGTGACGCGCTCCAGCAGCGGAAGGCCGAAGCCGAGCGTCTTGCCGGTGCCGGTCTTGGCCTGGCCGATGACGTCGCTGCCGGAGAGGGCGACGGGGAGCGTCATCTCCTGGATGGGGAAGGGGGACAGAATGCCGACGGCTTCAAGGGCTTCGGCGGTCTCGGAGAGAATCCCGAGGTCTCGGAACGTAGTCAGGGTGCTGCCTCTTCTGTGAGACGCGGCATGACGCGAACGAAGGGGGTCGTACCGTGCCTGTTTCTCGTCCGGCCGCTGATGGGCCGGGTGGCGCGGGACCACGTGCCGTCGCTCAAGCGCTCGTGCCGCTGAGGGGGCCCCTCATCTTGCGGTCGTACGCCTTGGTACGCACCGCGTGGAGGGCTGTCGGGTCGGAGCCGATCGGGCCACCGACCGGGCATCCTCATTCAATTGCGCCGCGAAATACCCTGGGTACTCTGCAGGCGCTTTACCACTGTACCCCGGATTCGCGCAGGTGTGTTGGAACGATTTCCCGGATCGGTGTGACGCGAGTGGCTGACCAGGCCCTTACGTACCGTGCGGAGCGGGCTATTGTGCGGTTCATGGAGACGCCTGACAACGCCATTGCACCCGACGAGACCCCCCGGACCGGTATCGCAGCCCAGGACTGGGCGACGGCGTCCGTCGAGCCGAATTACCGCGCCGCGGTCGTGGATCTGCTGGGCGCACTCGCGTACGGGGAGCTGGCGGCCTTCGAGCGCCTCGCCGAGGACGCCAAGCTCGCCCCGACGCTCGCCGACAAGGCGGAGCTCGCGAAGATGGCGTCGGCCGAGTTCCACCACTTCGAGCGGTTGCGGGGCCGGCTGACCGCGATCGACGAGGAGCCGACGGCGGCGATGGAGCCCTTCGCGAAGGCGCTGGACGACTTCCACCGCCAGACCGCGCCGTCGGACTGGCTGGAGGGCCTGGTCAAGGCGTACGTCGGCGACTCGATCGCCAGCGACTTCTACCGCGAGGTCGCGGAGCGGCTCGACTCGGACACCCGGGGGCTGGTGCTCGCCGTGCTCGACGACACCGGCCACGGGAACTTCGCGGTGGAGAAGGTGCGCGCCGCGATCGAGGCCGACCCGCGCTGCGGCGGCCGGCTCGCGCTGTGGGCGCGCAGGCTGATGGGTGAGGCGCTCTCGCAGGCGCAGCGGGTCGTGGCGGACCGCGACGCGCTCTCCACGATGCTCGTGGGCGGCGTCGCCGACGGCTTCGACCTGGCGGAGGTGGGACGGATGTTCTCGCGGATCACCGAGGCGCACACGAAGCGGATGGCCGCGCTGGGGCTGGCGGCGTAACGCCGCAGGAGGACGTTACGCCGCCGCCGAACGGCGGACGCGGCCCCGGGGGCGGATGAGGAGCGACAGCAGGACCGCTCCCACCGCCACCGCGCCGGCCAGTGTCGCGACGACGTGGCCGGGGCCGAGGGCGGAGTGGGTGACGTACGCGCCGAACTGGGCGCCGAGCGGGCCCGCGGCCAGGACCAGGCGCCGTGAGGGCAGTCGGTCTCCGAGCCGGTGGCCGGCCGCCCAGGCAAGGGCGAAGCCGAGGGCGATGGAGCCGAGAGTTTCCAGGATCACGTGGTTTCCTCCCGTGCAGCCGGGTGTGAATGGGTTGTAGCCCGTACTACCCCCGCCTCGCGGAAGACAACCCTCCGTCGGCCCGGCGGAGGAGAACCGGCGCGCAGGCAGACGAACCGCCGGTGGGACGTCCCACCGGGCCGGTTCCGTCTGTGGTGCTGCTGTGCCGTCGACGCCTACAGCGCGCCGAAGCCCACCCTGCGCGCCACCGGCTCGCCGATCTCCACGTAGGCGATCCGGTCCGCGGGAACGAGGACCGTACGGCCCTTCTCGTCCTTGAGGCTGAGCAGCTGCGCCTTGCCGGCCAGCGCGTCGGATACCGCGCGCTCGACCTCCTCGGCGGACTGCCCGCTCTCCAGAACGATCTCCCGGGGCGCGTGCTGCACGCCGATCTTGACCTCCACGGCTATGTCCCTCCGACGATCGGTGCTGCGGTGCGCGGTCAGCCGCGCTGTACGCAGCACACATTAGCCCGGTGAGGGGACACGGAACGCTCCGACGCCGCACGCCAGAAGCGAACACGGACCGGGAACACGCTCCCGGGACGATGCGGAAGGCGTTCCGGGACGCGCCGCGTCAGTGCTCCGTGCCGTGCTCCGTGCCGTGCAGCGGGAAGCCCGCGATGCCGCGCCAGGCGAGCGACGTCAGCAGCTGCACCGCCGTGTCGCGCGGGATGGTGCTGCCGCTGGAGAGCCAGTAACGGGCGACCACCTGGGAGACACCGCCGAGCCCGACGGCCAGCAGCATCGACTCGTCCTTGGACAGGCCGGTGTCCTCGGCGATGACCTCACTGATCGCCTCGGCGCACTGGAGCGACACCCGGTCGACGCGCTCGCGCACGGCGGGCTCGTTCGTCAGGTCCGACTCGAAGACCAGGCGGAACGCGCCGCCCTCCTCCTGGACGTACGCGAAGTAGGCGTCCATCGTCGCGGCCACGCGCAGCTTGTTCTCCGTGGTCGACGCGAGGGCGGTGCGCACCGCCTGGAGCAGCGACTCGCAGTGCTGGTCGAGGAGGGCCAGGTAGAGCTCCAGCTTGCCCGGGAAGTGCTGGTACAGGACCGGCTTGCTCACCCCGGCCCGCTCGGCGATGTCGTCCATCGCCGCCGCGTGGTACCCCTGTGCGACAAAGACCTCCTGCGCCGCGCCCAGAAGTTGATTGCGTCGGGCTCGGCGGGGCAGGCGCGTGCCTCGTGGGCGTGCCGCCTCTGTCTGCTCGGTGGCTGTCACGCCGCCTCCCATGTCTTTCGGTGTCGCGGCCTTCCAGCAGCACGGCCGTTCCGTGTGCCGTGTGCGCCACGCCCGCCATCGTACTTTTGGGTAACCCGCCTGTGCGCGGTGCGGACGCAGAATTTCACGGACCGGACAGCCGCGGAAGGCTGATCAGGCGCTGACCAGGAGCTGATCAGCGGTAGTCGTCCTCGTCGAGGGCCACGACGCGGGCCTGTTCCGCGGCGTCCGCCTCGTTCGCGGAGCCCGGGTCGAGGTCGTTCAGCGGAGCGTCGTGGTTCTCCTGCCACGCCGTGTGCTGCTCCGCGGCGTCCGCCTCGGAGACGTCGTCGTCGAGTACCCCCGGTTCGCCGGGGGACTCCTCCTCCACTTCCGCGAAGGTGTCCGGATCGGTGGGATCAACAGTCATGCGTGGCTTCCTTCCGGGGACGGGGGCAGGGGCGACGCGTACCCCCTTGCTCCGAGGGTAGATCTGTGACGGCGAACACACGATTCAGTACGTGATCGTCTCGTAACATTGCCGCATGCCTTCGACCGAGCTGCCCGGATCCAGCCTCGCCGCCGCCACCGCGGTGCCACGGGTCAGTGCCGTGCGGGTCGCCGAGGGCGAGAAGCTGCGCTCCGTCACCCTGCCCGGGCTGACGCTGAACGTACGCACGCGGCCCGCGACGCGCGCCGGCCTCCCGCCCGCGCTGTACGTGCACGGTCTCGGCGGGTCCTCGCAGAACTGGTCGGCGCTGATGCCGCTGCTCGCCGACCACGTGGACGGCGAGGCCGTCGACCTGCGGCTTCGGGGACTCCCCGCCGCCGGACGACGGCAACTACTCGCTCAACGGGCAGGCGCGCGCGTGCATTCGGCTGCTCGACGCGAGCGGGCGCGGACCGGTGCACCTCTTCGGCAACTCGCTGGGCGGCGCGGTCGCCACGCGCATCGCGGCCGTCAGGCCCGACCTGGTGCGCACGCTCACGCTCGTCTCGCCCGCCCTTCCGGAACTGCGGGTGCAGCGCACGGCGGTGCCGACCGGGCTGCTCGCACTGCCGGGTGTCGCCTCGCTGTTCGCCCGGCTCAGCAAGGACTGGACGGCGGAGCAGCGCACGCGCGGTGTGATGGCGCTCTGTTACGGCGATCCCGGGGCGGTCGATCCCGAGGCCTTCCGGCATGCCGTGGAGGAGATGGAGCGGCGGCTGCAACTTCCGTACTTCTGGGACGCGATGACGCGTTCGGCGCGGAGCATCGTCGATGCGTACACACTGGGCGGACAGCACGGCCTGTGGCGACAGGCCGAGCGGGTGCTCGCGCCGACGCTGCTGGTGTACGGAGGGCGGGACCAGCTCGTGTCGTACCGTATGGCGCGCAGGGCGGCAGTGGCTTTCCGCGATGCGCGGCTGCTGACACTGCCCGATGCCGGACACGTGGCGATGATGGAATATCCGGAGGCGGTCGCCAGCGCTGTCCGGGAACTGATCGATGACTGCGGTAGGAGCTGATCCGGCGCGTGGGACGTCATAGTCGCCGAGGCCCTGCCCCCAAGGGGGCGGCCGGGAATCCCGCCATATCCGGCACCGGCGAGGAAGCCGTGGTGGAGCGGGGTGCGGGAAGCGGACGGCGCAGGCGCGGGGGAGAGACCGGGTACGACGCCCCGCCGACGCCCGGGTACCGGCAGGGGCCACCGCTGCCACCGCAGCCACGACAACAGCAGTCACAGCAGCGTCAGCCAGTCCCGGCGGCACTCCGGCTCGCGGGGTGCCGCACGTGCGCGGCGGGCACCCCGAGCAGCGTGAGTCCGGCGGTGGCTGGGGCGCGCGCAGGGCGGCCGGTACGGCGACTGGCAGGCAGCGCCTCGCGGGTCGCAGGGGTCGCATGAGCCGCAAGGGACGCAGGGGCCGCAGCTGGACTCGACCGGCCCTCAGCCCCAGGTGCGGTTCGCGGCCGGGGCCCGGATACCGGGCCGCGGCAGGATTTCGTCAACGCGTTCGACGCCCCGCCCCGGATTCCGTCCGCCCCGCGCGATCCTTCCGGTGCCACGGCGCCGGTCCGGACCGGCGGGAAGCAGGGCGCGAGGCCGCTGCTGCCGCTGCCGGCGGTCTCGTGACCATGACGGGCACGACGGGCACGACGGGCATGACGGCACGACCGGCACGACGGCAATTTCGGCGGGGCGGGCGACGCGCCGGCCAGGAACGGCAAGGGGCGGACCTTCACCGGGATCACCGCAGCCGCGGTGACCACCGTGCTCGCCGTCGTGGTGGCCGGGCAGGTCGCCCAGGGCGAGAAGGAGTCCGCCGCGGCCCCGGCCGCCGGGGGCCGGAGCGCCAAGGAGAGCGACGCCTCCCGTTCGGACGCCCGGCCGACGCCGTCCCGGAAGGCGGAAGCCGCCCCGGTGACGTACGAGCAGCAGATGGCCAGGACGTACCCGATCGACCCGAAGCTGACGGCGGACGGCGACTTCGAGGCGATCGGCGGCTTCGACAAGGCGCCCGGCAAGGGACAGAAGTTCTCCTACCGGGTGGACGTGGAGAAGGGGCTCGGACTCGACGGCGCTCTCTTCGCCCGCGCCGTGCAGGAGACCCTCAACGACGACCGGAGCTGGGCGCACAACGGTGCCATGACGTTCGAGCGGATCTCCTCCGGCCGCCCGGACTTCGTCATCACGCTCGCGAGCCCGGGCACCACGGGGGTGTGGTGTGCGAAGTCGGGTCTCGACACGCTCTCCGGCAACGTCTCGTGCGATTCGGCGGCGACCGAGCGCGTCATGATCAACGCGTACCGGTGGGCGCAGGGGGCGAAGACGTTCGGCAAGGACAAGATGTTCGAGTACCGCCAGATGCTGATCAACCACGAGATCGGCCACCGGCTCGGGCACGGTCACAAGAACTGCGAGACACCCGGCGAGCTCGCGCCGATCATGCAGCAGCAGACGAAGTCGCTGGACATCGACGGCATCAAGTGCAAGCCCAACGCCTGGGTGTATCCCGGTAATTGAGGCCGTTGCGCACTGGCCGCAACCTGACGTTTCGTAACCGGGCAATCCCTTAGCGCGACGGAACGCCGCTGCGGGGCGAAAGTTACGTGCGTTCACCCCTTTTGGTGGCGCGACGGACAACCGTCCGTCGCGTCACCGGCATGTCCGCATACGGTCGTCCCGCTGTGAGCCGCCGGACCAACGGCGGCCCCCCGCAAGGGAGATCGGAGGTGCGCCCGTGCGGATCGGACTGCTTACGGAGGGTGGCTATCCGTATGCCACAGGTGAGTCCCGGCTCTGGTGCGACCGGCTCGTGCGCGGGCTCGCGCAGCACGAATTCGACATCTACGCCCTGAGCCGCAGCGCCCGTCAGGAGGCGCAGGGCCGGGTCCGGCTGCCGCCCCAGGTGCGGCGCGTGCGCACCGCACCGCTGTGGGCGCCGCAGGGCGACGGCAGGGCGTACGGCCGGCGCGAACGGCGCCGCTTCGCCGGGCACTTCGGGGAACAGGCCGTCGCGATCTGCGACGCCGGACCGAGAAGGAGCGGGCGACCGCTTCGCCGACGGTCTTTACGGGCTCGCGGAACTGGCCGCCGAGCGCGGCGGCCTCCACGCCGCCCTGCGCTCCGAAACCGCCGTACGCACCCTCGAAGCCGCCTGCCGCGCCCCCCGGCGCCACCGCGCGGTGCTCGCCGCGAAGGTCTCCGACCACCTCGAAGCCGTCGGCCTGCTGGAGCGGGCGCTGCGGCCCCTGTCCCTGGACTGGTACGACGCGCAGAGCCTCGGCGCCGTCGACCTGTGCCACGCGGCTTCCGGCGGGTCGGCCGCTCTGCCGGGACTGCTCGCCGGGCGCTTCTTCGGCGTCCCGCTGCTGGTCACCGAGTACGGCGTACAGCTGCGCGCGCACTACCTCGCCGCCGGCGGTACGTCCCGGAGCGTGCCGGTGCGGACGCTCCTGGCCGCCTTCCACGGCAGGCTCGCCGCCGAGGTGTACGCCCGGGCCGCCCTCATCACGCCGGGCAATGCGCACGCCAGGCGGTGGCAGGAGCGGTACGGCGCCGACCGCGCCAAACTGCGTACCGTCCACCCCGGCATGGAGTCCGGCCGTTTCGCGGTCGTGGGGGAGGGGAGCGACGGCGGCGACCCCCGGACGTTGGTCTGGGTCGGCCGCGTCGAGCCCGCCAAGGACCTCGTCTCACTGCTGCACGCCTTCGCCGAGGTGCGCAAGGAGGAGCCGCAGGCCCGGCTGCGCATCGTCCACAGCCGGCACGGGCAGGGCGCCGGGGCCACCGCCTATCTCGCGCACTGCAAGGCGCTCGCCGCCCAGCTCTTCCCCGACGAGGCGGCCGACGCGCACGCCGTCGGCGACAACCCCGTCTCCTTCGAGGACATCGGCGGCCCCGAGGCGGCGGACCTGGCCGACGCGTACGCCGCGGGGAGCGTGGTGGTGCTCTCCAGCGTCGTCGAAGGCTTCCCGGTCAGCCTGGTCGAGGCGATGTTCTGCGGACGCGCCACGGTCTCGACGGACGTCGGCGCGGTCGTTGAAGTCATCGGCGGTACGGGCCTGGTGGTCCCGCCGCGCAATCCCCGCGCGCTGGCCGACGCCTGTGTGGCACTGCTGCGCGATCCGCGGCGGCGCGAACGGCTGGGTGCGGCGGCGCGCGCACGCGCGCTCGAACTCTTCACGGTCGAGCAGAACATCGCGGCATTTCGCGGTATTTACCTGGAGTTGATCTCGCGCTGCCCGGTGCGTCGCGAAGCGCTCGGGACGGACGGTGAGCCCCTGCTCTTCGCCAACCCGGCGGAAGCGCATGTGCCGGGCCGCTGGGCGGGAGGGGCGCGGGCGGTCCGGGTCGGCGGGGCGCCGGGGCCGCGGCTGGGCGAAGGGCGCCGGTGCGGCCCGGCCGGTGGCGCGGGTGCGGGGCCGGGGGCGGGAGAGCGTGATGTCTGAGCCGCGCAGTCGGCAGGAACCGGCGAGATCCCCCGCGACCGCGACGCAGCCGCAGCAGCGACGGCAGCCGCGACCGTCGGAGCGGGAGGCACGCCGATGAGCGCATCCCGTGCGCCGGCTGCCCCCGGTCGCACCGGGAGCTCGGGGAGCCCCTCGCCGCGCCGCGGACCCGCCGACCCCGTGCGGGCGCTCATGCACCGGCACCGGGAGCTCTGCGAACGGGCCGTCGACCCACTGGAGATCGCCGCCGGCCTCGAAGCGCACGGGGTGACCGACAGGACCGCCGCGCACTTCCGCCACCGGGACGTCTTCGCGCTCGCCGAGGAGCTGTACGCACGCGTGCCGCGCGCCGGTGACAGCGTCCGGGAGCCCCTGGCGCCCGAGTCACCCGCGCGCGCCGGCTGGATCGCGTACGCGCTGCTGCCCGGCGTCGCCTGCGTCCTCACCGCTGCGGGGCTCGAACTGACTCACGGACAGGCGGAGTTCGCGGTCGGTGCGACCGGGGCTCTGGTCGCCGCGGTCACGCTCGTCCTGTGCCTGCGCCACGGGCCCCTGCGCGCCGAGGGGCGCACGGTGCCCGCCGCGCGCCTGTGGGTGTGCTGGCTGCTCGGATACGCCGTCTTCGGCGACGGACTGCTCGGCCGGCTCGTCGACGGGCGGCCCCGGTCCCGGCCTCGAAGGGCCCTGGCCGGTGGCGACGACGACGCTGGTGACCCTTGCCGTGGCGCTGGCCCCCGCGGCCTGGTGCGCGCACCTCATCGCCGTACGGGCCCGGCGCAGACTCGCCACGAGCCGTGGCACCGAGGAGTTCGCGGCGGCGGCCCGGCCCCTCGTGCTCGGCGTCACCGGACTGTTCGTGGGCGTGCTCCTCTGCCTCCACATCGGGGCGGGAAGCGTGACCGGCGGCAGCGGGTGGGCCGCTCCGGCGTCCGGCGTCACCCTCGGCGCGCTCCTCTTCCTCGCCCGCCTGCTCACCGTCCACGGCTTCTCCAGGCCCGCATCCACCGGGCTCGCCGCCGCGTCCGCCGTGCAGATCGCCGCGCTTTCCGCCGTACTCGCCGCGCGCCTGCCCGGTTGCGGCTTCCTCGCCCGGCCCGTCGAGGTGCTCGTGGAGACCGGCGGCGCGGGCGCCGTCCCGGCGGTCGCCTGCGCCCTGGCCGCGCTCGCCCTGCTCGTCCACGCCACGGCGGCGCTCTCCCGCGCCTCCGCCCACGCGCCCGGACCCGGCACGCCTGACGCATCCGACGCATCCGACGCATCCGACGCGTCCGGCCCGCAGGGTCCGCACTGACCGCACAGATCCGCCACCACCTCCGCCATCGTCACCGCCTCCCGCGGATCCGACGTCGCGGGCGTACACCGCAGCACTCACCGAAACATCCCCGAAGGAGAACGTGATCATGACCCCCCAACCCCCAGCATCAGCCGGTCGGCACCGAGGGGACGCGCGATGAGGGTCCTGCTGCTGGGTGCCAACGGATATCTCGGCCGCTTCGTCGCCGACCGGCTGCTCACCGACCCGGCCGTGCAGCTCACCGCCCTCGGGCGCGGCGGACGACGCCGACGTACGGTTCGACCTCGCCACCGGCAGCCCCGGTGCGCTGACCCGCTTCCTGAACGCCGTCCACCCCGGAGTCGTCATCAACTGCGCGGGCGCCACCCGCGGCGGCGCCCGCGACCTGACCCGGCAGAACACCGTCGCCGTCGCCACCGTCTGCGAGGCCCTGCGCCGCAGCGGCTGCGGGGCGCGGCTCGTGCAGCTGGGGTGCGCCGCCGAGTACGGGCCCTCGCAGCCGGGTTCGTCCACCGCCGAGGACGCCGTACCCCGCCCCGGCGGCCCGTACGGCGTGAGCAAGCTCGCCGCCACCGAGCTGGTGCTCGGCTCCGGGCTCGACGCCGTCGTGCTCCGGGTCTTCTCACCGGTCGGGCCCGGTACGCCCGCCGGCTCGCCGCTCGGCCGGCTCGCCGAGGCGATGCGCCGCGCGATGCAGTCCGGGGACGGCGAGCTGAAGCTCGGCGGCCTCGGCGTGCAGCGCGACTTCGTCGACGTGCGCGACGCGGTGCGCGCCGTGCACGCCGCCTCCCTCTCCGCCGCGCAGGGCGCCATCAACATCGGCACCGGCCGCGCGGTCCGGCTGCGGGACGCCGCCGCGGTCCTGGCCAGGGTCGCGGGCTACGGCGGTGCCCTGCACGAGCTCGACGACCCCTCCCGGTTACGCCGCGGGCAGCGCGTCGGCGCGGCGCGCAACGGGGGGGGTGGGCGGCGTGCTCGCCTCGGTGGGCGCACCGCGCGGCGAGATGGCCCCGGAGCACCTGGGAGCCCCGTACCCGTACCCGGACGGCTGCGGCAGCTGGCAGCAGGCCGATGTGCGCACCGCGCGCGACCGGCTCGGCTGGCGTCCCCGGATCAACCTGGAGGAGTCGCTCGCCGAGATCTGGATGGAGGCCGCGTGCCGCATCTGACCACGCCCCGGCCGCGGCAGGCCGCGACCGCCGCCGACCGCATGGGCTTCGGGGTCCCCGGCTACGCCCACCCACTCGTCGCTCCGGTCGAATGGGCCGAACTCACCCGCCCGGGGGCCCCCTTGCACTGGGTGGTGCTCAGCGTCTCCAACGGCCCGGGCGCCCGTCCCGACCCGCACTGCCTGGAGGCCGCGGGCCGCATCCGCAACGCCGGTGTCAGGGTGCTGGGCCGGCTCGACGCGGTGTACGGAGCGAGACCTTTCGACGAACTCGTCTCCGACGCGCACCGGTTCCGCGACTGGTACCGGGTCGACGGCTTCTATCTGGACCGCTGTCCCACCGACCGGACAGAGCTCCCCGGGGTGCGGCGCCTCGGCGCCGCGCTGTCCGCGCTGGCCGACGGCGGCGGCCACCTGGTCCTCGGCCACGGCACGCACCCGCACCCGGGCTACGCGGAGACCGCCGACCAGCTGGTGACGTTCTCGGGGCCGTGGGCGGACTACCGCTGGTCACAGGTGGCGGAATGGACCGCGGACCATCCGCCCGAGCGCTTCTGCCATCTGGTGCACGGCCTGCCGCGCATGCACCTGGAGGAGGCCGTGCGGATCGCCCGCTGGCAGGGCGCGGGGACGGTCTTCCTGACCGACCGCAGCGACCCTGAAGGACAAAACGATCCATTCGAGACACTGCCCGGTTACTGGGACGAAATCGTCTCGCGGATCGGACCGGGTGTCTCGGAATGAGGAGGGGCGTGGCAGTGTTACGCGGAGAACAACCGTACTGATTGACCGACCTACGGAGTCCCCGTGTCGCTGCCACCCCTGGTCGAGCCCGCTGCCGAGCTCACTGTCGACGAGGTTCGCCGGTACTCCCGCCACCTGATCATCCCGGATGTCGGGATGGACGGGCAGAAGCGGCTGAAGAACGCCAAGGTGCTCGCCGTGGGCGCCGGTGGCCTGGGTTCGCCCGCGCTGATGTACCTCGCGGCCGCCGGCGTGGGAACGCTCGGCATCGTGGAGTTCGACGAGGTCGACGAGTCGAACCTGCAGCGCCAGATCATCCACAGCCAGGCCGACATCGGCCGCTCGAAGGCCGAGTCCGCCCGCGACTCGGTCCTCGGCATCAACCCCTACGTGAATGTGGTCCTTCACGAAGAGCGGCTCGAAGCCGAGAACGTGATGGAGATCTTCTCCCAGTACGACCTGATCGTCGACGGCACCGACAACTTCGCGACCCGCTACCTGGTCAACGACGCGTGCGTGCTCCTGAACAAGCCGTACGTCTGGGGCTCGATCTACCGCTTCGACGGCCAGGCGTCCGTGTTCTGGTCGGAGCACGGCCCCTGCTACCGCTGCCTCTACCCCGAGCCCCCGCCGCCGGGCATGGTCCCGTCCTGCGCCGAGGGCGGCGTGCTGGGCGTGCTCTGCGCGTCCATCGGCTCCATCCAGGTCACCGAGGCGATCAAGCTCCTGGCCGGCGTGGGCGACCCGCTGGTCGGCCGGCTGATGATCTACGACGCCCTGGAGATGCAGTACCGCCAGGTCAAGGTCCGCAAGGACCCGGACTGCGCGGTCTGCGGCGAGAACCCGACCGTCACCGAGCTCATCGACTACGAGGCCTTCTGCGGCGTCGTGTCCGAGGAGGCGCAGGAGGCGGCGCTCGGCTCCACGATCACTCCCAAGCAGCTCAAGGAGTGGATCGACGCCGACGAGAAGATCGAGATCATCGACGTCCGCGAGCCGAACGAGTACGAGATCGTCTCCATCCCCGGCGCGCGGCTGATCCCCAAGAACGAGTTCCTGATGGGCGCCGCCCTCCAGGACATGCCGCAGGACAAGCGCATCGTCCTGCACTGCAAGACGGGTGTCCGCAGTGCGGAGGTCCTCGCGGTGCTCAAGTCCGCGGGCTTCGCGGACGCGGTGCATGTCGGTGGCGGCGTCATCGGCTGGGTCAACCAGATCGAGCCGGAGAAGCCGATCTACTAGGCCTTCGCTGTACGCGGGCAATTCGCTGTACGCAGGCAGGAAGGGGCCGCCCCGCACATGACGTGCGGGGCGGCCCCTTCCTTTCCTGCCCGTCGGTGCGAGCCGGATCCTGCGCGTCCGCCTCATCCGCCGCATCCGTTCCGTACCGGGGCCGGCGCTTCGCACGGCTGCTGGTCACGCGGCGCAGGTGGTGCCGTTCGCCGGGACCTTGCCGTCCAGGAAGTACGGGTCGACGGCGCGCGCTATGCATCCGTTGGCCGTCAGGTACGCGCCGTGGCCCTCGCCCTCGTACGTGATCTGCACGCCGACGCCCTTGCCCAACTCCTCGACCATCCGCAGCGAACCCTCGTACGGCGTGGCCGGGTCGCCCCTGCCGCCGATGACGAGGACGGGAGCCGCGCCCTCCGCGCCGACCTCCGGGGTCTCGTGCTCCCCGTCGACCGGCCAGGAGGCGCACCAGCCGGCCAGGTCCCAGGCGAGGTACGGGCCGAAGACGGGGGAGACCTTCCGGAAGTCGGCCAGGTGGACCGCTCTGACCCGCTCGCCGCTCACACGTCCCTTGGCGTCGGCGCAGGAGATGGCGCGCTGGGCGTGGTGCGCCGTGCCGTAACGCCCGCCCTCGTCCCGGTCGTTGTACGACTCGGCGAGCGTCAGCAGCGCCGTGCCGTCGTCGTTCTCGGCTTCGCGCAGGGCCTTGGTCAGTGCCGGCCAGCCGTCCTCGCCGTACAGCGGGGCGATGATGCCGGTGACCGCGAGGCTCTGCGTGAGCGGGCGGCCGGTGCCGGTGGGCAGCTGCTCCTTGTCGAGCCGGTCGAGCAGTCGTACGACGCGCGCGGTACCCGCCTCTGCCGTGGTGCCGGTGCTCCTGAAGTAGTTCTCCAGCGCGCGCTGGAAGCCCAGGGCCTGGTTGCGCGCGTGGCGGACGAAGTCCGCGGACGGGTCGACGACCGCGTCCAGCGCCATGCGGCCGACGTTCTCCGGGAACAGGTGGGCGTAGGTGCCGCCCAGCTCCGTGCCGTAGGAGAAGCCGAAGTAGTTCAGCTTCTTGTCGCCGAGGACATGGCGGATTAGGTCCATGTCGCGGGCGGCGCTGCTCGTGCCGACGTACGGCAGGACCTTTCCGGAACGCCTGGCGCAGCCCGCGCCGAAGGCGGCCGAGTCGTCGAGGTAGGCCTTCTCCTCGGCGGGGGTGTCGGGGGTGGAGTCCAGCCGGAAGGAGGCCTCGGCCTGCTTGTCGTCCTGGCAGACGACGGCAGAGCTCTCCGCGACGCCGCGCGGGTCGAAACTGACCAGGTCGTAGCGGGCGTGCAGGGCGTCGAACGCCGGTGCCGCACCGGGCAGCCCCGCCACGCCGGAGCCGCCGGGCCCGCCGAAGTTGAACAGGAGCGAACCGATGCGCCGGTCGCCGTCGGTGGCCTTGGAGCGGGCAGCGCGATGCCGATCGCCCCGCCGTCCGGCTTGCGGTAGTCCAGCGGGGCGGTGAGGGTGGCGCACTGCCAGTCGCCGCCGGGGACCCGGGCGGCGCTGCCGGCCGCCTTGCGGGGCGCGGCGCACCGCTTCCAGTCGAGCTGCTGCCGGTGAGCGACGGCGGGGAGGGCGGGCTGCTCGCCGTCGTCGTGGCCGCCCCGCGGGGCGGTGGAGGTGGCCGTCGCGGGCGTGGGGGACTTGTCCCCGTCGCCGGTGGAGCCGCTGCCGCAGCCGGTGGCGGCTCCCGCCGTGAGCAGCACGGCGGCCGTCAGGGCGACTGCCCGTACAAGATGCGCCACCACGACCCCCACAGACACCGGCATCCGAAAGCGGATTCGTCATCCTAGGCGGAGCCACTGACAGGACCCCTGAGAGGACCCCCGCCAGGACCACCGACGGAACCGCCGGCAGGCTTACGGGCAGACGGTCCCGGCGGCCGGGACCTTGCCCCTCAGCAGGTACGCGTCCACCGCTCTCTGCACGCACTGGTCGCCGCTGTTGTACGCGCCGTGCCCCTGGCCCTTGTACGTCAGCTCGATGCCGACGCCTTCACCCAGCTCGCCGGCCATCTTCTTCGCGCCCTCGTAGGGTGTCGCCGGGTCGCCGGTGTTGCCGATGACGACGATGGGGGCCGAGCCGGGCGCGCTCACGTCGGGGGTGTCCGACTCGCCGGGCACCGGCCACTCGGAGCAGCCCATCAGGCCCCAGCCCAGGAAGTCGCCGAGGACGGGTGAGGCCTTGCGGAACTCGGGGAGCTTCGCCTTGGCATGCGCCATGTCGTGACGCGCCTTGTTGTCCACGCAGCCGATGGCGGCGCCGGCGGCGCCGATATTGCTGTACGAACCGTCGGGGCTGCGGCCGTTCATGGAGTCGGAGAGGGTGAGCAGAAGCTCGCCGCTGCCGCCGTCCGCCTCGTCGAGGCCCTGCTCCAGGTACTTCCAGTACTCCTTGGAGTAGAGGGCCTGGAGGATCCCGTTGGCGGCGTGGCTCTGCGTCAGCTCGCGGTCGCCGATGCCCTTGACGGGCTTCTTGTCGAGTCTCTGGAGGAGGCCGGCGACGAAGTCCTCGATCTCCTCCACGGAACCGCCGGGCAGCGCGCACGCGTCACCGCGTTCGACGCAGTCCTCGGCGAAGTTGTCCAGGGCGAGCTGGAACCCCTTGGCCTGGCCGAGCGAGCTCTGCTCGGAGGACTGGGTGGGATCGACGACGGCGTCGAAGACCGCCCTGCCGACGTTCTCGGGGAAGAGGTGCGCGTAGACGCCGCCCAGTTCGGTGCCGTACGAGATGCCGAAGTAGTGCAGCTTGTCGTCGCCGAGGACCTGCCTCATCAGGTCCATGTCGCGAGCGGCGTCGGTGGTGCCGACGTACGGGAGCTCGTCGCCCGAGTTCTCCTCGCAGGCGGAGGTGTACGACGTGAGGCTGTCGGTGAAGGCCTTCTCCTCGGCGGCGTCGTCCGGGGTGCCGTCCTGGGCGTGGAACTCGTCGAGCTCCTCGTCGTCCAGGCACTGGATGCCCACACTGCGGCCGACGCGCGCGGGTCGAAGCTGACGAGGTCGTAACGGGAGCGCAGCCGCTCGTAGTCCGCGGCCAGGGAGGGCAGGCCGGTCACGCCCGAAGCGCCGGGGCCGCCGAAGTTGAAGACGAGGGAGCCGATGCGGTTGTCCGTGTCACGGGCCTTCGCGCGGATGAGGGCGATTTCGATCGTCTCGCCGTCGGGCTTCGCGTAGTCGCGCGGGGCGTCCATGAAGGCGCACTGCCAGGCGTCGCCGCCGGGGAGGGGTTCCGGGGAAGCGCCGCCGCCCTCCGCGACGGACGGGGCGGAGCAGTCCGCCCAGTCCAGCTCCTGGACGGCGAGATCCCTGTTCCCGGATCCGCTCTCGCCCTGGCCGCCGCTGTCGGAACAGCCGGCGAGGGACACGAGAACGGCTGCGGTGGTGAGAACGGCCGCGGCACGCGGGGCGGCGGAAGTCGGCATGGACCCATCGTGCGACGGGACGCGGGAGCGTGCGCTCCGGGAGCGCCATTCGGGACGGCACGGGCAGCCGCGTCGGCCGTGCGCACCGGGGTACGGCTCAGAGCGCGACCAGGGTGACCTCCGTCGCCTTCACGCTCACCCACACCCGCGCCCCCTCCGCGAGCCCCAGCTCCGCGGCCGCCGCCGGAGTGACTTCCGCGACGACCTCGGGGGCCGGCGTCGATCAGGACGCGCAGACGGCTCCCGTGCGCCGTCAGCTCGCGGACCGTTCCCGGCCAGTTGTTGCGCGGGCTTCCCGTGGGCCGGTTCCGGTGTACGGACACGGCCTCGGGGCCCACGACGGCGAGACCCGGGGCGCCGCCGGGGAGCGGTTCCGCGGCGACCAGGTGTGCGCCGCCGCAGGAGCTCCAGGCGGTCGGCCGTCGTCGTGCCGGGCCAGGCGTTGCGGCCGAGCATCCGGGCCACCCAGGGGGAACGCGGATGCCGGGCGACCTCCGCCGGAGGGGCGTACTGCACGGGCTCGCCCTCCTCCAGTACGAGGACGTGGTCCGCCAGCGAAACGGCCTCGACCGGGTCGTGCGTGACGATCAGACAGACGCCGGGGAAGCCCGCGAGGTGGTCGCGCAGGGCGTGCCGGACGCGGGCCCTGGCCGTCTGGTCCAGTGCGGCGAGCGGCTCGTCGAGGAGGAGGAGGCGGGGGCGTGCGGCGAGGGCGCGGGCGAGGGCGACGCGCTGCGCCTGGCCCCCCGAGAGCTGGCCGGGCCTGCGGTGCGCGAGGTGGCCGACGCCGAGCCGGTCGAGCCACTCCTGGGCCTCCCCGCGCGCGCGTGCCCTGGAAGCGCCCTGGGAGGTTCTCCCGTACGCCGTGTTGGCGAGGGCGGTCATGTGCGGGAACAGCGCGCCGTCCTGCGGCACCCAGGCGATGCCGCGCCGGTGCGGCGGGAGCGGAGCGACGTCCTGTTCACCGAGCCGGAGGGAGAGTGCGGTGGCCCGGTCGGTGAGTCCGAGGAGGGCGCGCAGGAGGGTGGTCTTGCCCGCCCCGTTGGGGCCGACGACGGCGACCGTACGGCCGCCCGCGAGTTCGAGCGCCACGCGCGCGTGCCCGTCGACCTCGGCGGCCAGCGGCCACCGGGGAACGTCGCCGGACCGGTCACCGGCGTCACCGGCCTCACCCGCGGAGGGCGCGTTCCCGGGAACGGCGTCCGGGCCCGCAGGCAGGGCACCCGGAGATGGTGCCGTCGTCCTCGGGAGCCGGCGCCGTCGCCGGCGCGCCGCGGTCCGCGCCCTGCGGGCCCAGCCAGCGGCCCCGCAGGGCGATCACACCGCTGTCGCCACCGCGAGCAGCAGCAGGGACACCGCCACGGCGCCGTCCGGGTCGTTCTGCAGCAGCAGGTAGACCTGGAGCGGCAGGGTCTGTGTGGTGCCCGGCAGGTTGCCGGCGAAGGTGATCGTCGCCCCGAACTCGCCCAGTGCCCGCGCCCAGCACAGCGCCGCACCCGCGAGCAGTCCCGGAGCGACCATCGGGACGGTCACCGTGAAGAACGTCCGCAGCGGTGACGCACCGAGCGAAACAGCCGTCTCTTCGTACCGGGGATGCAGCCCGGCCAGTGCCCCCTCCAGACTGATCACCAGGAACGGCATCGAGACGAACGCGGACGCGACGACCGCCCCCGCCGCCGAGAACGGCAGGCTCACCCCGAACCAGTCCGACAGCTGCTCACCGATCAGCCCGCGCCGTCCGTACCCCTGAAGGAGCGCCACACCGGCGACCGTCGGCGGCAGCACCATCGGCAGCATCACCAGAACGCGCACCAGCGCCTTGCCGCGGAAGGGGACCCGCGCCAGCAGCCAGGCCAGCGGCACGCCCAGTACGAGCGACAGGAGCAGCGCCCACCCGGAGACCACCAGTGACAGGCCGAGCGCCTCGGTCACGGCGGGCGCGGACAGCCGCCGGGGCAGCGACGACCACGGCGCGCCGGCGAGCACCCCCGCCAGCGGGAGCAGCAGGAAGGCGACAGCCAGCCCCGCCGGAAGCGTGAGCGTGAGCGGCGCACGCCCCTTCACCGGGCTCACGGCGCCTGGAACCCGCGTCGCTCAGCAGCTTCTGCGCCTTCGGGGAAGTGAGCCACCGCACGAAGTCCGAGGCCTCCTCGCTGTGCTCCGAGCCGTCGAGGACCGCGGCCGGGTACGAGGCGACCGCGTTCTGCGCGTCGGGTACGGCGACCGTGGTGACCTTGCCCCCGGCCGCCGCGGCGTCCGTCACGTACACCAGACCGGCGTCGGCCTCGCCCAGCTCCACCTTGCTCAGTACCGCGCGCACGTTCGGCTCCTGGGAGACGGGCTTCACCTTCACCCCCGCCCCGTCCAGAATCTTCTGGCTGTAGCGGCCGACCGGCACCTCGGGCGCCGCGAGAACCACCTTCAGGCCGCCCCTGGAGAGGTCCTCCAGACCGCCGATCTTCTCCGGATTGCCCTTCGCGGTGGCGATGGTGAGGCGGTTCCTGGCGATGACGACCGGGTCGCCGGTGTCCTCCTTCAGCCCGTCCATGGTCGTGGTGTCGGCGGTGACCAGCGCGTCGGCGGGCACTCCCTGGCGCACCTGGGAGGCGAGTTCCTGCGAGCCGTTGAAGGAGAAGGTCACCTCCGTGCCGGGGTGCTCCTTCTCGTACGCCGCACCGGCCGCCTCGAAGACATCGGTGAGCGAGGCCGCGGCCAGCACGGTGATCCCGGCAGTACCCGTCTTCTCACCGGCCTGCGGGCCCCCGCCGCCGCCCTCGGCGCCACAGGCGGCGAGCAGCGGGACGAGCAGCGAGGCAGCGACGGCGGGCAGGACGGTACGGCGCATGGAAACCCCTGGAGTGTCGGTTGCGGTAAGCGGGAACACCGCCGGTTCACGCGCGGTCGATGTGGACATTGGTCGACTTCACGCGGGCCACCGCCTCCATCCCGACCTCCAGGCCGAGCTCCTCGACGGCCTCCCGGGTCAGCAGGGAGACCAGCCGGTGCGGGCCCGCCTGTATCTCGACCTGGGCGGCGACATCGCCGAGCTTCACCGCGGTGATGATCCCGGCGAAGGCGTTGCGCGCGGTCGTGTACGGGACCTCGCCGTGCTCGTTGGCCTGCTGGGCCAGCTCGACGGCGTACGCCGCGAGAACGGGCCCGTCGATCAGCCGCCGGCCGGTCTCGTCCCTGCGCGTGGTGATCCGGCCGGCATCGGCCCAGCGGCGGACGGTGTCGGGGCTGACGCCGAGGAGCCGCGCCGCCTGTTGAGTGGTGTAGGACCGCATGTGCGGCAATGTAAGGCTGTTCGGACCGCACCTGCAAGGAAGACCGGGTGATGCTCCCGGCAGATGCGGTACGGCTCGTACGAAGTGACGAGAGGGGGGCTAGAGCTGTTCCTTGCGCGTCAGGTGGTTGAAGAACAGCCATCCCGGCAGCACCGGCAGCCAGAAGGTCAACAGCCGGTACAGCAGCACCGCCGGGGTCGCGACCGCGTAGGGCAGGCCCGCGATCGTCAGCGCCGTGATGAGCGCGCCCTCGACCGCGCCGACACCGCCGGGCGTCGGCACCGCGGAGCCGAGTGCGTTGGCGGTCAGGAAGACGACGGCGACGGTGGCGTAGCTCAGGTGGACGTCGCTGCCGAAGGCGCGGATCGACGCGTCCAGGCACATCACGAACGCCGCGGTCAGCAGGAGCATCCCGCCGATGCCGGTGATCAGCTTCTGCGGCCGCTGCAGTACGTCGAGCATGCGCGGCACCACACCCGCGAACAACGACCGCACCCGCGTCACCACGAACCTGCGCAGGATCGGCACGGCCGTCACCACCAGCGCCAGCACCGCCGCCGTCAGCAGCCCCGCGATCACCGTCCGGGACGGGGAGAGCGTGGGGGTGTGTTCGGTGCCCGTCACATAGCCGAAGATCATCAGCAGCGTGATGTGGCTCGCGAGGCCGAAGAGCTGCGAGGCGCCGACACTCGCCACCGCGAGACCCGGGCGTACACCGGCACGCTGGAGGAAACGGGTGTTGAGCGCCACACCGCCGATCGCCGCCGGCGCGACCAGCTTCACGAAGGACCCGGCCACCTGTGCTTTGACCGTCCGCCAGAAGGCGACCTTCTCGGGAACGAAGCCGAGCAGGCTCATCGCCGCGGCCGGGTAGCTCAGCGCGGAGAACAGCACGGCCACCGCGGCCCAGCGCCAGTCCGCCTTCGCGATCGCCTCGGTGATGTCGTTGGCCATCAGCGTCGAGATCAGGAAGTACGCGGCGAACGCGCCGGCGACGACGCTGACGAGCGTGCGGAGCCTGATGCGTTCGAGGCGGGCCGGCTCGATCGGCGCCTGCGGCCGGATGCGCAGCACCTGGTGACGGATCTGCGTCAGGAGGTCCTCTTCGCGCGCCTCCTCCAGGGCCTCCTCTATGGCCCCCTTCTCGGCCTTCTTCCCCGCCCGTACGGACTTGCGGCCACCGGCCGCCGCGGCTTCGCCGGCGCCGGGCTCCCCGGTCCCGGCCGCCTTGGCGGCGTGCGACGCCTCGAGCACCGCCTCGCGCTCGCGCTGCGACCGTTCGCGCGCCAGCTTGCGCAGCGTCGCGCGCGTGGAGCGGCTGAGCGCGATCGGCTGGAGCAACGGCAGGCTGTCGGCGACCGCGTCGGGCCCCAGCACCTCCACGGCGGCGGCCACCGCGCGCTCGGCGCCCGCGCGCAGCCCCAGCGTCGTCAGGAGCTGGGCGACGTCCATGCGCAGGACGACGTCGCCCGCGGCGATCTCACCGCCGCGCAGATCGGTCAGGATGACGCTGCCGGAATGATCCACCAGAATCGCGTCGCCGACGAGTCTGCGGTGCGCGATACGGCGCGACTGGAGGGCCTTCACCTGACGCCAGGCGCCGCGCAGCAGCTCGTCGTGATCTCCTCGTCGGGCAGCGAGTCCAGGGAGCGGCCGCCCAGGTGCTCGTACACGAGCATCACGGCGTCGGGGCCGAGCTCGGACGTGGCGATCAGCTTCGGCGCGTTGGCCCCGGCGGCGATGGCGGCGTACGCGAGCAGCGCCTCCTGTTCCAGGGCCTGGCGCAGGGACTGGATCGAGCGGCGCTGGATGATGCCGCGCAGGGTCACCTGGCGCCACACCCGGTAGAAGAACCCCTGCGCCTGCTGCTCGCGGTCGACGACGGTGACGTCGAGGGGCGGCCCGTCCTCCAGGGTGACGAGATAGCGCCGCCCGCGGTCGCCCTGCTCGGCCGAGTCGGGCACGTCCTCGGCGCGCATCGCCGTCACGGGGCGGAAGCCGACGTGCCGCAGGCCCGCGAGGAGGGTCTGTCCGGTGGGCCGTACGTTCGGGGACCCGACGGCGTAGAGCGTTCCGTACGCGACGGTCCAGCCGATCAGCACGGTGACGATGATCGAGAACGGAGTGGTCTGGCGGCCGACCAGTACGGCGAACGAGTTGAGCAGCAGCACCGCCCACAGCGCCACGCGCCAGCGCGGCCTGCGGGCCATGCCGACGGCTGTCATGTAGGCGATGACCGGCGCGAGATATCCGTGCACGGGATCGGTCAGTTCGCCGTTCTCCGCGGCCTGTGTGAGCGCTTCCCTGATCGTGTCCGGGGCGGCCTGGGAGACCCACAGGTCGGTGGCGAGCGCGACACCGTGCGCGAGCACGGCCGCCAGAACGCCGTCCGCGATCCGCAGTCCGTCGCGCTTGACCAGCCGCTCGATCGCGAAGGCGACCGGGAGGATCAGTACGGCGATGCTGGAGACGAGGCCGGCCAGCTTGATGAAGACGTCCGGGGTCTGGCCCGTGCCCTTGCTGATGTCCTGCTCGAGCCCGGACGCAGTGCCGTGCGCGAAGGCCGCGACGGCCAGTACGCAGACGATGCCCAGTACGCCGACGAGCAGCCGTACCAGGTCGGAGGGGCGGTGCACGCGCGCGGAGAGCAGCGGTTCGTCGCCGGACACTCGGTCGATGTGGCTTCCCACGGGCCCGCTGTTCATGTTCTTCGTGGGCCTCTCGGGAGCGTTCTCGGAAGCGTCAGGGTGCGACTCGGCGTCAGGGGTGCTCGCCGCCGGGGAAGGCTGCACGCCCTGCTCCTTCATCGCGTCTTCTCGATCTCGTATCACCTGTCACCGCCCGGATGATGGTGGCATGACCGGATGACAGAGGGGGGCATCAGGGTGCATTGCGGGGGCGTGCGGTGTTTTGGGCACGCCCCCTGGAGCAGTGCGCACTGTCGGTGCCGTGGTGCAGGATGGACCGGATGAACGACGAGCCGGAAGCCCCCGCCCTCCCCGAGTACGCCGAACGCGTGCTGGAGGTGGCGGAGATGATTCCGCCCGGACGTGTGATGACGTACGGGGACGTCGCCGAGTGGCTCGAGGAGGGCGGTCCCCGCCAGGTGGGGCGGGTGATGGCGCTCTACGGCGGCGGCGCGCCCTGGTGGCGCGTGGTGCGTTCCGACGGCGTGCTGCTGCCCGGCCACGAACTGCGCGCACTGGAGCACTACCGCGCGGAGGGCACCCCGCTGCGCACGGCCCCCCGGCAGTCCGGGGACCATCTGCCGCGCCTGGACATGAAGCGGGCGCGGTGGGACGGCGCCGCGGCCGGCGGTCCGGCCGGCGGAAGTGGACAAACTCACACGGCTCACATCTGACAGCCTCCAGCATGCGGCGGCGCGGCGGGCGGCGCCGGGAGCGTACGGGGCGCGGGGAAGGACACGGACCGGGGCGCCGGACCGGGTACGAGGCGGAGTCGCTGCGTCCCCGCCGCCCACTGGCGTAGCGTCCTCAGGACGCGGCACGCGCAGAGCGCTCATCCCGCACCCACCGCGCTCCGCGCGCGGCAAGTCAATCCGTACACCCACCAGGACCGGCGATCCACGTGAGCTCCTCCACTTCCACAGGTTCCGCCTGGAATCCTCCGCACCGTCAGGCGCGGCAGCGGACCCCGAGCGCGTACCGACTGGTGCGTACCCCGCCGGGCCCGGTGGATCCCCCTCTCCTGGACGCACGGCAGCGCGCTGTGGTTGACCACCCGGGCGGTCCGTTGCTGGTCCTCGCGGGACCGGGCACCGGCAAGACGACGACCCTGGTGGAGGCCGTCGCCGCGCGCATCGCCAAGGGAGCCGACCCGGCGCGCATCCTGGTGCTCACCTTCAGCCGCAAGGCGGCGGTGGAACTGCGCGACCGGCTGGCGCTGCGGCTCGGCGGCGCGTACGGACCGCAGGCGACCACGTTCCACTCCTTCTGCTACGCCCTGGTCCGCGCCCACCAGAACAGCGACCTCTTCAGCGAACCCCTGCGCCTGCTGTCCGGTCCCGAACAGGACGTCGCCGTACGCGACCTGCTCGCCGGCCACGTCGAGCTGGAGCACACCGGCCTGCCTTCCCCCGTCCGGTGGCCGGACGAACTGCGCGCCTGTCTCACCACGCGCGGCTTCGCCGACGAGGTCCGCGCGGTGCTGGCGCGCAGCCGGGAGCTGGGGCTCGGCCCCGACGCCCTCGGAGCCTTCGCGGCGCGTACGGGACGGCCCGACTGGAAGGCCGCGGCGGCCTTCCTGGCCGAGTACCTCGACGTACTCGACATGCAGGGCGTCCTGGACTACGCGGAACTGGTCCACCGCGCGGTGCTGCTCGCCGAACGGGCGGAGTTCACGGGGCGGCTCAGCGCGCGGTACGACGCCGTCTTCGTGGACGAGTACCAGGACACGGACCCCGCGCAGGTCCGTCTCCTCCACGCCCTGGCCGGATCCGGCCGCACCCTGGTGGCCTTCGGCGACCGACCAGTCGATCTACGCCGTTCCGTGGTGCGGACGTCGGCGGCATCCTCGACTTCCCGGACAGGTTCCGCGCAGCGGACGGCGCCCCTTCCCCGGTGGAGGTGCTGACGACCTCGCGCCGCTCGGGAGCCGGTCTCCTGGCGGCCACCCGTCTGCTCACCCGCCGGATGCCGCTGACGCGCCTGCCGGCCGAGAAGGTACGGGCCCACCGCGACCTGGCTGCGGTACGCGAAGGGGGCCGCGTGGAGGTCTTCACGTACCCGACGGCGGGCACGGAGCTCGACAACATCGCGGACATCCTGCGCCGCGCCCACCTGGAGGAGGGCGTGCCGTGGAACGAGATGGCGGTACTGGTACGCGCCGGCGGCCGCACGATCCCCGCCGTACGCAGGGCCCTCACGTCCGCGGGCGTCCCCCTGGAGATCGACGGCGACGTCCTCGCCCTGCGCACGAACCCGCGGTGGCCCCCCTGCTGACGGCCCTGAGGGCAGTGGCCGAGGCGGCGGTCACCCCGTCCCCCGCCGTGTCCCGGGAATCCGGCCCCGCCACCGGAGAACCGCCCCTCGCGGCGCCGGCGCCGGCCCCACGGCAGCGGAACCGACGCCCCTGGCGGAACGGACACGTCCGCCGTGCGACAGGACACCGACACTGCCGGGGAGCCCGGGGAGCCCGGGGAGCCCGGGGGACCCGCCCCACAGTCCGAGGAAGAGCAAGAGGAAGAGAAGGACCGGACGAGCCCCGCCCCGCCCGCTGCCGCCACCGCCTGGCTCAGCACGGAAGCCGCCGCCGAACTGCTCGCCTCGCCGCTCGCCGGCATGGACACCGCGGACCTCCGCCGTCTCGGCCGCGCCCTGCGCGACGAGGAGCGTGCCGCCGGCAACCGGCTCCCGCCGCCCTCCGACGAACTGCTCGCCTCGCTCTCGCCGAACCCGAGCGCCTGGCCGCGCACGATCCGGCGTACGCCCGTGGCGCCCAGCGCCTCGGCACGCTCCTGCGCAAGGCCCGCACCCTCCTCGAAGCCGGCGGCACCGCCGAAGAGGCCCTCTGGGAGCTGTGGAACGGCACCCCCTGGCCAGGGCGCCTCGAACGCGCCGCCCTGCGCGGCGGACCGGCCGGCCGCAACGCCGACCGCGACCTCGACGCCGTGTGCGCGCTGTTCGACACCGCAGCCCGCGCCGAGGAGCGCTCCGGCGGCCGCGGCGCCCTGAACTTCCTGGAAGAGCTCGACGCCCAGGACATCGCCGCCGACACCCTCAGCAAGCGCGCCGTACGCCCCGACGCCGTACGCCTGATGACCGCGCACCGCTCGAAAGGGCTGGAGTGGCGCCTGGTCGTCGTGGCGGGCGTACAGGAGGGCCTGTGGCCGGACCTGCGCCGCCGCGGTTCGCTCCTCGAAGCGGACCGGATCGGCCGCGACGGCCTCGCCGAGCCCCTCACCCCCGGCGCCCTCCTCGCCGAGGAACGCCGCCTCTTCTACGTCGCCGCGGCGCGCGCGAGCGCCTCGTCGTGACCGCCGTCAAGGCCCCCGCCGACGACGGCGACCAGCCCTCCCGCTTCCTCACCGAACTCGGCGTCGAACCCAGGGACGTCACCGGCCGCCCCCCGCCGCCCGCTCGCCGTGGCCGCCCTCATCGCCGAACTGCGCGCCGCCACCGTCGACCCGGCGGCGACCCCCGCCCTGCGCGACGCCGCGCCCGCAGGCTGGCCCGCCTCGCCGCCCTCGCCGACGAGGACGGACAGCCGCTGGTCCCCTCCGCGCACCCGTACCGCTGGTGGGGCCTGTACGACCCGACGCACAGCAGCATCCCCCTGCGCGACCGCGACCAGCCCGTGGCGCTCTCGGGAAGCGCACTGGACCAGCTCGCGAACACCTGCTCCCTGCAGTGGTTCCTGGGACGCGAGGTAAAAGCGGACGCACCCGCGACCGCCGCGCAGGGCTTCGGCAACGTCGTGCACGTCCTGGCCGACGAGGTCGCGTCCGGCCGTACACCCGCCGATCTCGCCGTACTCATGGAACGCCTCGACTCCGTCTGGGACTCCCTGGCCTTCGACGCCCCCTGGAAGTCCCAGCAGGAGAAGGAGCACGCGCGCGTGGCGCTCGAACGCTTCCTCCAGTGGCACGTCATGGACCGCGGCGGCCGCACCGCGGTGGCGACCGAGCACGACTTCGACGTGACCCTGGAGGCGGGCGGCGAGTACGAGGTGCGCATCCGCGGTTCCATGGACCGCGTCGAGGCGGACACCGAGGGACGGGCGTACGTCGTCGACTTCAAGACGGGGAAAGCGGCCCCCACGCGCGAGGAGGTCGCCCACCACCCCCAGCTGGCCGTCTACCAGCTCGCCGTACGGGAAGGCGCGGTGGACGACGTCTTCGGCGGGACGCGCCCCGAGCCGGGCGGCGCCGAACTCGTACAGCTGCGGCAGCCGGCCGCCAAGAAGGACGGCGGGGAGGCCCTCCCCAGGATCCAGGCGCAGGAGCCGCTCGCCGGGGAGTGGGTCGGCGATCTGCTCGCCACCGCCGCGGGCCGCGTACTCGACGAACGCTTCAGCCCGGCCACCGGCCAGCACTGCACGCACTGTGCGTTCCGCGCCGCGTGCAGCGCGCAGCCGGAGGGCCGCCACATCGTCGAGTAGCGCAGGCGTCACGGAACGTCGCTGTCAGTGGGGCCGGATAGCCTCTCTCGGGTGTCAGCTCGAATCACCGACCCCGAGGAGCTCAAAGAGCTCCTCGGCATCCCGTTCACCCCGGAGCAGATGGCGTGCATCACCGCACCGCCCGCCCCGCAGGTCATCGTGGCCGGAGCCGGTTCGGGCAAGACGACGGTCATGGCCGCACGCGTGGTGTGGCTGGTCGGCACCGGGCAGGTCGCCCCCGAGCAGGTGCTGGGCCTGACCTTCACCAACAAGGCCGCCGGTGAGCTCGCCGAGCGCGTGCGCAAGGCGCTGGTGCGCGCCGGGGTGACCGACCCCGACGTCATCGACCCCGACAACCCTCCCGGCGAGCCCCGGATCTCGACGTACCACGCCTTCGCCGGGCAGCTCCTCGCCGACCACGGCCTGCGCATCGGCCTCGAACCCACCGCCCGCCTCCTCGCCGACGCCACCCGCTACCAGCTCGCCGCCCGCGTGCTGCGCGAGGCCCCCGGCCCGTACCCCGCACTGACCAGGTCGTTCCCGTCCCTGGTCAGCCGACCTGCTGGCGCTGGACGCCGAGCTGGCCGAGCACCTCGTGAAGCCGGCCCGTCTCGCGGCGTACGACACCGGGCTGCTGAGCACCCTCGCTTCCGTCAAGCTCTCCAACGCCGACCTGCGCAAGGTCCCCGAGGCGGCCGCCGCCCGCCTCGAACTGCTCGATCTCACCACCCGCTACCGCGAGGCCAAGCGCAGCCGCGACCTCCTCGACTTCGGCGACCAGATCGCGCTCTCCGCCGAGCTCGCACTCACCAGTGAGGAGACCGGCCGGATCCTGCGCGACGAATTCCGGGTGGTCCTCCTCGACGAGTACCAGGACACGTCGGTCGCGCAGCGCCTCCTCCTCTCCGGCCTGTTCGGCGGCGGCACCGGGCACGCCGTGACGGCGGTCGGCGACCCCTGCCAGGCGATCTACGGCTGGCGCGGTGCCTCCGTCGCCAACCTCGACGACTTCCCCGCCCACTTCCCGTACGCCGACGGAAGCCCCGCGTCCCGCTTCTCGCTCAGCGAGACCGCCGCAGCGGCGGCCGCCTCCTCGACCTCGCCAACGGCCTGGCCGTCCCCCTGCGCGCCATGCACGAGGGCGTGGAGGCACTGCGCCCGGCCCCCGGCGCGGAGCGCGACGGCATCGTCCGCTGCGCCCTCCTGTCCACCCACGCGGAGGAGATCGAGTGGCTGGCCGACTCGATCGCCCACCTCGTCCGTACGGGCAAGGAGCCGGGCGAGATCGCCGTCCTGTGCCGTACGGCGGGGGACTTCGCCGAGATCCAGGGCGCGCTGGTGGCCCGCGACGTACCGGTCGAGGTCGTCGGCCTCTCCGGGCTGCTCCACCTCCCCGAGGTGGCCGACCTCGTCGCGGTCTGCGAGGTCCTCCAGGACCCGGGCGCCAACGCCTCGCTCGTCCGCATCCTCACCGGTCCGCGCTGGCGCATCGCGCCGACCTGGCGCTGCTGGGGCGCCGGGCACGCCTGCTCGTCCACCGCGCGCCGGGAGCCGACCCGGAGACCGACCCCGACGGGAGACTGGCCGAGGCCGTCGAGGGCGTGGACCCGGCGGAGGTCGTCTCCCTCGCCGACGCGCTCGACACCTTCCTGGAGTCCGGCGGCGGTACGGACGACGGCCTGCCCTTCTCGGCGGACGCCCGGGTCCGTTTCGCGCGCCTCGCGGCCGAGCTGCGCGACCTGCGCCGCTCGCTCGCCGACCCGCTCATGGACGTACTGCACCGGGTGCTCGCCACGACGGGCCTCGAAGTGGAACTGTCCGCCTCACCGCACGCCCTGGCCGCCCGCCGGCGCGAGACGCTGAGCAACTTCCTGGACACGGCGGCGGGATTCGCGGCGCTCGACGGCGAGGCGAACCTGCTGGCCTTCCTCGGCTTCCTGCGGACCGCCGCCCAGTACGAGAAGGGTCTGGACAACGCCCTGCCCGGCGGAGAGAACACCGTCAAGGTGCTCACCGCGCACAAGTCCAAGGGCCTGGAGTGGGACGTCGTGGCGGTGCCGGGCCTGGTGACGGGCCACTTCCCGAGCGAGCAGTCCCGCGACTCCTGGACCTCCCAGGCCAAGGTGCTGCCGCACGCGCTGCGCGGTGACGCGGCGACCCTGCCGGACGTGGGGGAGTGGGACAGCAAGGGCATCAAGGCGTTCAAGGACGACATGAAGGCCCACCAGCACACCGAGGAACTCCGCCTCGGGTACGTCACCTTCACGCGTCCGCGTTCGCTGCTGCTCGGCTCGGGCCACTGGTGGGGCCCGACCCAGAAGAAACCGCGCGGCCCTTCCGGCTTCCTGCGGGCGCTGTACGACCACTGCGCGGCCGGCTTCGGGGAGATCGAGGCATGGGCGGACGAGCCGGCGGAGGACGAGGAGAACCCCTCCCTGCGCGAGTCGGCGGCGGACCGCGCCTGGCCCCTGCCGCTGGACCCGACGTCCATGGCCCGCCGCCGCCGGGCGGCGGAAACGGTCATGGCCCACCTGGAGGACCTGGCCGCGGACCGGGCTGACGAGGAGCCCGCCGCCGGCGCGGACGAAGACTCCGCCGCCGGTCCGGCGGACTGGGACACCCTCCTCACGGAACGCCCCACGGTGGTCGGCGCCGACACCCGGGCCGGAGCCGGCCCCCGCACTGACGCCGGTCCCGACGGTCCTCCCGACGCGTTCTACGAACCCGACGGTCCTCCCGACGCGTTCTACGAACCCGACGGTCCTCCCGACGCGTTCT
>RHMC01000338.1 GCA_003719395.1 Streptomyces altiplanensis | reverse complement strand
GCTGCGGCAGGGCACCCCCGCCGACCAGCAACGCCGCGCACTCGCCGAAGGCGGTGTCCGGGCGCTGACCGACCTGATCACCACGCAGAGCACCGCGCCGTGACCGGCCGGGCCGGGCAAGAGCGGGCCGGACGCGCCTTCCGGCAGTCAGTTCCGCGGCGCCCCGCGGGCCGGGCCGGTGTCGCGCCGGACGCGCCACCGTGGCCGCGAAGGCCCGATGCGCACCCGCCTCACACCCGGCGAGAAGTGCACCAGCGGGGCCTGGGAGGGCATGGGCAGGCCCACCGCCGTCGTCAGCGACTGCGCCAGATCCTCGACCGCGCCGGTGTGCAGCGGCCACGGTGCGTGCTCCACAGGGGGTGTCCCGGACCAGTCCGGCACGGCGCGTGAAGGCGTGCCACCGGGTGGTCAGCCACACGTCGCGCTCCGACGGCGTGACCGGTGCGCCGCACCGTACAGCCAGGCGGTACGAACCTCCGCCACCTCGGCGTACGCCGGAGTAGGAACAGATCCCGCCGTCGTGTCGCAGACTCAGCGACCCCAGGTGGTACGGCGCCCCCACGGCTCTCGCGGCCGGCATGGCCGGGCAGGACACCTCGATCGTCAGGAACCACAACGCCTGGCGTCCGTCGGGGCCCCGGACGCAGGTCCGCAGGTTCGTCTCGAGGAAGCCGCAGAGGGCAGGGACGGAAGACGGGACCCCCGCCGGACGTACGTCGGACATCAGGAACGGCGTGAGAGTGACCCAGGCGGTGCCGTCGTACGTGTCCGCTCTCAGCCCGCCGGGCAGCAACGCCTGAACGTCGGCAGGCCGGTACGGCCAGTGCACGAACGCCTGGTTCAGCCAGTCGGCCCGCAGCACCCGCAGCCGAAGGCGCTGATCCGCTCCGTACGAGACCATCGCCCACCCACGTTCCGGTCTCTGCCCGGGGGACTGGTTCACCGGCTGTAGGTGTCGTCGCGGGGCGGCGGTCCGGCATGAGTGCGGCGGCCCGGACGCATCATGGCGTGGCGCTGTCCGGGCCCCGGGCCGGAGCGGGCGGCCAGGGCGTCGGCCACGGCGCCGGTGGTGAAGGCGTAGACCGTCTTGTGCAGCAGGTCCACCACCAGTTCCGAACGGGGCCAGGTCTGGGGCGGGGCGCCCACCCCCGTGGCGTTCTCGAGGATCTGGTCGTTGGTCAGCCGGACCACTGCGAACATCGCCGACGACAACGGCCCGCGCAGCCCGGTGTGCGCCATGACCGAGCGGAGCACGCCGAGGAGCGCTCCTTGGCCGAAGTGCATGGCCCAGTTGACCGGATCCGGCCGGCGGCCGGGCCGCTCGGCCATACCGGTCAGGCGTTCCAGAGTGCGTGCCGGGACGTAGGAGTCGGGCCGGCCGGTCAGACGCTGCTCCCCCTTCTCGCCCACGGTCATCACCACCGTGCCGACCGCTCCGGCGACCAGGCCCTGCCACAGTGCGCGTTTCATCATGCGGTTGCGGGTACCCCGGGTCGCCGTACCCCATCACCTGCCCGGCCCGGGAAGCACCCGCCTGCTGGCCGCCTCACCCGAATACCGGCACCGGGCACCGGAGGCGTCGACCGGAAGAGCCGTACCGTTGCCCCGGTGAAGACCGGTTCAGTCGCACGCCCGGCTACGTACTCGGCCTGCCGCATCCGGCGCTGCTCGTCGCGGGCTGCCACCTTGCCGCCGTCGGCTCCCCGGTCGCCCTCGGGGCGGTGATGCGCGCGGCGCTGTGGCGGCTGGAATCCGTCTTTGCCCGGTGTGTGTTCGCGACGGTGTGTCCAGTCGTCCTGCCCGGGTGGGCACGGCCCGCGCCCGGCGCGGCCGCCGCACCGCTACGTACACCGGCCACAGGGCTCTGACGCGGTCTGCCACGGTCCCCGCCCGGCACGGATCAGCGCGTGAGTTGCGATGCGCAGACTGGGTACCGGGCCATCTAGGTGTCACGCCGAAGAATGATCATGAGGGATCGTGCTCCGGGTACAGACGACGTTGCCTGCCTCTTCCCGGCGGCTTCGCACAGACCCGGCTGAACGGAAGGTGGAAAACATGGATCGTGAAACCGGACTCGGCGGCGGGGTACGGCTGCTCAGGAGCGTCCTGCGCCGTGAGCGTCACAACTACTCTGCCGGCGAGGAGCGCCCGCTCCCCGGCTACGCCGCTTCGCTGGCCGCGTTCGGCGCCTACACGGCCGGGTGGTCGGCTCTGGTCCGCCGCTCGGGCCGGCCGTTGCCCAGCCGCCCCGACCCCTGGGACCTGTTTCTGATCTCTGCGGCCACGTTCCGGCTGAGCAGGTTGTTGAGCAAGGGATCGGTGACCAGTCCGCTGCGCGCCCCGTTCACCGAGTTCGAGGGGTCGGCGGGCCCGGCAGAGCTGAGCGAGAAGAGCCGAGGGGGCAGGCGCAAGGAAGCGGTCGGCGAACTCGTCACCTGCCCGTTCTGCCTGAGCGTGTGGGTGGTCACCACACTGACCGCGGCCCAGCTGCTCTGGCCGAGGGCGACCAGGACAGCGGCGGGTGCGCTCACCGCCCTGGCGGCAGCGGACACCATGCAGCTGGCCTACAGCACTCTCGTCGGCAAGGCCACCAAGGCCTGAGCCGGCCCGCTGACGCCGTAGCTTCCCCTCCGTCCGAACGCGCCGGGCAGCGGCTTCGGCCCGGCCCCACGGGATGGCACGTCCGGCGCGGCCGCAGGTCCCGGCGCACCCGCCCGGCGTTCCGGGGGCACCGGGGACGATGCCCGGAGCACTCCGTCGCATCGCCCGGTGCCGCCGGTCGCGACGCCACCACCGCCAGGAAGGCAGCAGAGCCCATGAGTGAACCGGTCCCGCCCGCCGTGCCCGACGCCCGCCCCCGGCCCCGCCGGTCGATGGCCGTCTGCGCGCTGATCGGCGCCGCGCTCATGGCCGCCGTCGACGAGATCGTCTTCCACCAGATCCTGGCCTGGCACCATTTCTACGACCGTTCCACGCTGTCCGTGGGGCTGCTCTCGGACGGTCTGCTGCACACCGCCGAACTGCTGGGACTGATCGCGGGGTTCGCCCTGTACGCCGACCTGCGCCGCCGTCGCACGCTCGCCCCGGCACACGCCCGGGCCGGACTGGTCCTGGGCATGGGGGCCTTCCAGCTCTTCGACGCCGTCGTCGACCACAAGTTGCTGCGCCTGCACCAGATCCGCTACGGCGTCGACGTCACCCCCTACGACCTGGCCTGGAACGGCGCCGCCCTGGTCCTCCTGGCCGTCGGCGGGGCCTTGGCCGTCCATGCGGCGCGCCACGCGCCCAGCGGGCGGACGGCCGGGTGACACCGGCTCACCCCCACCCCGCCCTGGCCGGCACGGACCCGGACCGGCCCAGCTGATCGCCGCGCAGGCGCGGTACC
>RHMC01000337.1 GCA_003719395.1 Streptomyces altiplanensis | reverse complement strand
TCGCTTGAGCCGGCGGCCCCAGAACGGCACGCGGACGTGACGGTCGGCGCCCTGGCAAGCCTTGTCCGCCCAGCATTTCAGTCCCGCATCGGCGAGCTCGTCGATGATCCCGTGAGTCCTCGCGGCGGTGAGATCGTGGGTGGATCCGGGCAGCGCCGGGGATGCCCACAGCAGTCGGCCGAACGGGTCGGTGAGGACCTGGACGTTCATGCCGTGACGCTTGTGCTTGCCCGAGTGGTACGGGGTGTCGGCGGCGATCGGGTCGATCGGCAGCAGGGTGCCGTCCAGCAGCACGAACGCCTTCGTCCGCGCCGACCTCATCGCCCCGGTGAGTGGGGGGCGAGGACAGCCAGGATGTCGACGGCCTCACGTATGTAGCGGTACGCCGTCGTGATGCCGATGCGGAACCCGGCGGCGAGCTGGGCGTGAGTATCGCCACACCGCAGGTGGGCCAGGGCGAGCAGGGCTTGCCGGCCGGCCGTGAGGCCTCGCCACCGGGTCCCGATCTCCATCCGTCGGGAACGGAGGTGCCGGGCCAGGAATCGCAGAGTGCGGCTGGACAGATCGATCGACGACGGATAGACAAACACGCGAAGCTCCGGGTGGACACGGGTGATCTTGGTCGAGAACCCGTCTACCAGGAGCTTGTCGTGTTGTACAGCAGCCCAACTCCGCAGTGCTGACCTCAGGTTGAAAAGGGCTCAGTGTCGTCCTCGCCCACCACGACCCGCTCGGCGAGCTGCGCCAGGACCTCGACGGGCCGGAGGCCTGCCCGGTCAGCCGCCGCCCGGATCAGCCGGCCGGGGCTCGCGGACAGCCACAGCTCTGTCCGCAGCTCATCCCGTTCGTCTGTGCTGGTCATCAGGCAGAGTCGGCAGGGACGCGACGAACTTCAACCGGCTCTGAGCTTGACTCTGTTGGGGATCTTGGAGCTTTCGGGGTCAACTGCCGAGTTTTCGCCATGACTTAGGCCGGGGGATCTTGTGCTGGTCGAGGTAGTGCTGGAAGGCGGTCGGTTGGCGAGGTGTGGGGACTTCTCCGGTTGGCGGCAGACTGCTGAGGCGCTCGATGTTGACGGCGATGGCAGTCAGGACGTGCTGGACGTGGGCTTTCTCCTGGCCGCGGTAGCGGCAGCGCCGCATGCCGTGGCGAGGGCGAACTCGTTGACCGTGCCCTCTACTCCGGAGCGGACCGCGTCGCGGGCCTTCCATTCAGGCGTCTGCTGCTCGTCCCGGACGCGGACCTGGAGGTCACGGAACTTGCGTGGCGGAAAGCCGACGTTCCGTGAGCCGTCGCGCGAGCTGGTGCACCGGGCGCGGACGAGGCAGGGGTGGCACTGGCTCTTGGCGAACTTCGCCACGATCAGCGGGGCCGCGGTGGGTGAGGAGGTCGGGTAGGGGCCGTGCCAGCTGCTGCTGGTCTGGCCCTGGGGACAGGTGAGTTGCCGGCGGTCGTAGTTGATGTGGAAGTCGTCGCGGCCGAAGCCCTCGCCTTGGCGGTGCTGCCGGGTGGGGTTGCACGGTAGCGGTCCGGTGACTGTGACCTCGTGCTGCCGGGTGGCCTGGTCCAGGTGGACCGGGGAGGAGTAGCCGCTGTCGACCAAGTGCTCGGCGGGCAGGAGGCCGCGGCGGTGCAGGCGGGTGTGGATGCCGGGCAGGACTTTGCTGTCGTGCGTGGTGGCCGCAGTGGTGGTCACATCCGTGATCACGTTGGGGCCGTCGGGGGCACAGGTCTCGGTCAGGTGAGCGGAGAACCCCTTCCAGGTGATGATGTGTCCATGGCGCGCGTAGCGGGCCGACGTGTCGTAGGGAGAGACGATCGCCCGGGATGAGGGCGGCAGTCCGGGCCCTCCTTCCGTCTCGGCGGTGCGCCAGCGCAGGCGGCCTGCGGTGTCGCGGTGGTAGTTCTGCACCATGATCTGGCGCAGGGCCTGGGCCCGGGGGCCGGATGTGCGGTCTGAACCGTGCTGGTAGAGGTGTTCCAGGAGCCGGACGGCGTCGTTTCCGGTGGCGAAGATCCTGGTCTGGGGCTTGGTGGGGTTCTTGCCCAGGCGGACCGGGCGGCCGTAGCGGCGTGCCCAGTCCTCGTCGACCAGTTCGTCCAGCAGGTGAGGGGCGGTGCCGGCGACTTCTTCCAGTGCGGCGCGGACCGCCTCGGTGATCAGCTCCAGTCGGGTCAGGTCGCGCACCGTGGCCAGGACGTGGGTGGAGTCGGTGCGCTGTGTGGTGCGCTCGCGCACCAGGCCGGACTCCTTGAGACGTGCCAGTACGAGGTCAAGGAGGCGGTCAGCCCGGTCGCCTTCGGTGAGGCGGTCGCGGAAATCGGCCAGCACGCTGTGGTGGAAGCCGGGGTCGTCCAGCTCCATAGCCATGGCGTACTTGAAGTCGATGCGGCAGCGCACCGCCTCGGCGGCTTGCCGGTCCGACAGGCCGAACAGGAACTGCAGCACACAGACAGTGGCCAATTGAGCAGGTGAGAGGCCAGGACGCCCGTCGCGCGGGTACCAGTCGGCGAAGTCCTCGTCGTGCCATAGCCCGTCACGACGGTCCCGCACCCATATCGCCGTCGTGCCGCCCGGGTTGCTCGCCCGCGCGATCTGCGCGGTCAGAGGCGGGACTTGCTCACCGGAACGGGGACGGAGGGACAACGAGCACCTCGACAGCTGCATCGGTAACCGGAACTACCCGAGCATGCCCGTTGACCATGCTGCCGCATCGCGAAACTTCAAGATCCCCGACAGAGTCAAGCTGAGCCGATGTGGCGGACCTCCAGGTCGCGGGCTGTGTCGATGAGTCCTTGGACGTGGGGTGCGAGGGTGGCGTCCGGCAGCACCAGTGCCCATTCGGTGAGGGGGGCGTCGTCAATTGGGAGCAGCGTCACGCCGGGGTAGCTGTAGTAGCGGGGGACGTGGCCGTTGAGAGGGCAGACGATGCGCCCTGCCGCGACCAGGGCGAGGACTTCGTGGAAGGTCCGGGCCTGAGGTCCGCGGTGGATGGGCTGCCCGCTGGGGGTGCGATCGGGGCACATGGCAGCAAACCAGTCCCGGGGGACGTTCTCTCCTGGGTCGAGCACCGTCTGGCCGGCCAGATCCTCCATGGACACCGAGCTGCGCGCTGCCAGGGGCGAGTCGTCGGCGACGGCCAGGACCCGTCCTTCGGTCAGCACCACCGGCCCGCACCATGCCTGGTCTTCCAGCACGGGCAGCCACATCAGCTGCGCGTCCACGGCCCCGGTGCGCAGTTTGATGAACGGATCGCTGAAGTGGAACTCGGCGAATTCCACCGCGCACTGCGGGTAGCGCGCTTTGTATGCGTCCACCAGCCACAGCAGCTCGGACGGCAGGGCCCCCATCGCTCCCACTCGTACGGTTCCGCAGCCGCCACGAGCAGCCGCGGCCGCCC
>RHMC01000336.1 GCA_003719395.1 Streptomyces altiplanensis | reverse complement strand
CAGCCGCAGCCCTGGCTGCATAAACCCCGCTGTCACCCAACCCTGCAGCAGTTCCTTCAGCCCGCTGAACATGTCGTCGACAGCGGCTACATCTCGCCGGACAGCATCCACCACGCCGCCCAGCAGTGGGACATCCCGCTCCTCGGGCCGGTCCGGGACGACCCACAGGCCGGCAAACGGCCCGGCTTCGCCAAGAAGGACTTCCACATCGACGGGCAGGCCCGCACCCTGACCTGCCCGAACGGCGTGACGAGTCCACCATGGAAACCCACCCTCGGCGACGGGCACCCGCGGCTCTCCGTGCTCTTCCCACGCAAAGCCTGCCGCGAATGCGACGACCGGCTCAAATGCACCGGCAACGTCGAGGGCAAGGGCCGCCATGTCTTCCTGATGCCGCAGCCTCTTCAGGAGGTCCAGACGCAGAACCGGGCCGAGCAGACGACAGTCGAGTGGCGCCGACGGTATACGATCCGCGCCGGCTGCGAGGCCACGGTCTCCGAAACCGTTCATGCCCATGGCCTGCGGAACTGCCGCTACCGCGGCATGGCCAGAACCCATGTCCAACACGTGCTGACCGCAACTGGAACGAACATCATCCGGCTCAGCGCATACCTCTCACCGGGCATCACACCGCCCCGCAGACCCCGGCCCAGGAGCCGCTTCCAACAGCTCTGCCGCAGCCTGCCCACCTAAGATCACCAACAGCATCCATGAGCCAGAGCCCGTTCTCGTGTACAGAGCCAGTCCTCTGGTGCTTCCTGGCGCCCTATGCCGGCGAAGGGCCGCGGTAGGTGCCGAAGGTCCACAAGTTGCCCTCCGGATCCCGCACCGTGCACACGTACGCCGCGGCGCCCGACCCGAACCGGGTCTCATGCGGTGGTTCGAGGACCTCGCCATCGGCGTCGACCACTCGCTGGTGCACCGCGTCGACGTCGTCGCTCACCACATAGACCGCGCTGGTGCCCGCCCGCATCCGCCCGTGCACGCTGTCCGTGTGCCGGGTCGAGCCGAACACCAGCGCACCACCGCCAGGCCAGCACAGCTCGGCGTGCCCGATGCCGCCGTGCTCATCCGGCGCGGCGACCGCCTCCGTGAAGCCCAGCACGTCGACCAGAAAGCGCAGCGCCGCCCTCGTGTCGTCGTAGTGCAGGACCGGCCATACCGAGGACGGGGAGGCATCGCGCGACATACCGCTCATCGTAGGCGTCTGGCTAGGGCGTGTGTGGTGTCGTGATCAGTTTGTGGGTTCTGTCCCTTTCGTGGGGCGGAAACCGGTAGGACTGGGGTGGTGACACGCAGGCAACTCACCAATGCCCAGTGGAAGTTCATCGAGCCGTACCTGCCAATCGGTAGGTACGGCCCGTACCCGGAGCGGTTGCGGGAGCAGTTCGAGGGGGTGATCTGGCGGTTCCGGTCCAGTGCCCAGTGGCGGGAGATGCCTGCCGAGTTCGGGCCTTGGGCGACCGTCTATGGACGCTTCCGCGTCTGGCGGGACGCCGGTGTCTTCACCGCCCTGCTGGAAGGCCTGATCGCCGAGGGCGCCCGCGTGGGAGGAACGGACTTGTCGCTGGTCAGCGTGGACTCCACAACAGTCCGCGCCCACCACGACGCTGCGGGGATGCGCGTCAGCAAGCACCTCATGGAGGCTCTGGAAGAAGCCGCGCAGGAGCAGGAGACGGCCCGGCAAAAGGGGGCGGACCGGAGGAACAGAACGGACAGGACGAGCGCCGGCGCATCCGACGCCGGCGCAAGCTCCGCCTGAAGGAAGCCCTGCTCGGCAGGTCCCGCGGCGGACTCACCAGCAAGGTCCACCTCGCCGCGGACCGCAGGTGCCGTCCGCTCGCGCTGGTCCTGACCGCCGGGCAGGCCGGGGACAGCCCGCAGTTCATCCCCGTGCTCGCGAGAGTGAGAGTCCGCCTGCCTGTCGGCCGTCCCCGCACGAGGCCCGGCGCGGTCGCCGCGGACAAGGCCTACTCATCTCGCGGAAACCGCTCCTACCTGCGTAAACGTGGCATCCAAGCGGTCATCCCGGAGAAGAAGGACCAGGCCGCCAACCGGAAGAAGAAAGGTGCGAGAGGCGGCCGTCCCGTCAGCCACGATGCCGACCTCTACAAGGAACGGAACACGGTCGAGCGCCTGATCAACAAGCTGAAAGCCTGGCGAGGTATCGCCACCCGATACGACAAGACACCCGAAAGCTACCTCGCCGGCCTCCACCTCCGCGCATCGATGATCTGGATCGACGACCTGCTGAAGACCGCCGATTGATCACGACATCACACAGGCCCTAGGGCCTGTGTGATGTCGTGATCAACTGATGGTTTTACTCTCTTGGCGGGGTGGAATCCGGTAGACCATTGGTCGTGACGCGTAGGCAACTCACCGATGTCCAGTGGCAGTTCATTGAGCCGTACCTGCCGATCGGCAGGTACGGCCCGTATCCCGAACGGCTGCGGGAGCAGTTCGAGGGGGTGATCTGGCGGTTCCGTTCCAGCGGACAGTGGCGGGAGATGCCCTCCGAGTTCGGGCCCTGGGCCACTGTCTACGGGCGTTTCCGGGTCTGGCGGGACGCCGGCGTCTTCTCCGCTCTCCTGGAAGGTCTGATCGCCGAGGCGGCTCGCGGGGGCCGAACCGACCTGTCGCTGGTCAGCGTGGACTCCACGACTGCCCGCGCCCACCACGACGCCGCTGGAATGCGTGTGGGTGAGGACCTCATGGGCGCCCTGGAGGAAGCTGTGCGCGAGCAGGAGCGGGCACGGCAAAAGGGGGCGAGCCGGAGGAACAGATCGGACAGGCCGAGCGTCGACGTGGCCGGCTCAGACGCAGGCTCCGCCTGAAGCAAGCCCTGCTCGGCAGGTCCAGGGGCGGACTGACCAGCAAGGTCCATCTCGCCGCGGACCGCAAGTGCCGTCCGCTTGCGTTCGTCCTGACCGCCGGGCAGGCCGCGGACAGTCCGCAATTCATCCCCGTGCTTGAGAAGGTGCGGATCCGCCTGCCCCTCGGCCGTCCCCGCACCAGACCCGGAGCCGTCGCTGCCGACAAGGCCTACTCATCCCGCGGCAACCGCACCTACCTGCGCAAACGCAACATCAAGGCAGTCATCCCGGAGAAGAAGGACCAGGCCGCCAACCGGAAGAAGAAGGGCAGCGGGGGCGGCCGGCCCGTCAGCCACGACAGCGATCTCTACAAGGAACGGAACACTGTCGAGCGCCTGATCAACAAGCTGAAGGCCTGGCGAGGCATCGCCACCCGGTACGACAAAACCCCAGAAAGCTACCTCGCCGGCCTCCACCTCCGCGCCTCAATGATCTGGATCGACGACCTCCTCAAGGCCACCGAATGATCACAACAGCACACAGGCCCTAGGGCGGTCCGCCGCCGCATCGTCCAACACGCCTTGCTCAACACGCTGACTTGCCAAGGAAGA
>RHMC01000335.1 GCA_003719395.1 Streptomyces altiplanensis | reverse complement strand
GTGTCCGTCGCCGCCGTCAACGGACCGCGCTCGGTCGTCGTCTCCGGCGAACCCGGCGCGCTCGACGAACTCTCGGCGCTGTTGACGGCCGAGGACATCCGGGTGCGCCGCGTCGCGGTGGACTACGCCTCGCACTCCGCGCAGGTCGAGAACCTCCACGACGAACTCCTCGACGTCCTCGCACCGGTCGCCCCGCGCACCAGCGACGTCCCGTTCTTCTCCACGGTGACCGGCGACTGGCTGGACACCGAGACGATGGACGCGGCCTACTGGTACACGAACCTGCGGCAGACCGTGCGGTTCGCCGAAGCGATCGGCGACCTGCTCGCCGGCGGACACCGCGCGTTCATCGAGGTCAGCTCGCACCCCGTACTGACCATGTCGGTACAGGACATGACCGAGGCGTACGGCGAGCCGGCCGTCGCCACCGGCACGCTGCGCCGCGGACGCGACGGACTCGCGCGCTTCCTGCTCTCCGCCGCCGAGGTCCGCGTGCACGGCGTCGACGTCGACTGGGCCGCGCTGTTCACGGGCACCGACGCCCGGCGCGTCGATCTGCCCACCTACGCCTTCCAGCACGAGCGCTTCTGGAACATCCCCGCCGTGAGCGACCGGGCCGATACGACGGCCGACCCCGCCGACGCCCGGTTCTGGGCGGCCGTCGAGGGGGAGGACGTCAGCGCCCTGGCCTCGACCCTGCGGACGGACGAGGACGCGGTGGCGAGCCGTGCTGCCCGCCCTGTCCTCCTGGCGCAAGTCGCGCAACGAATCCTCCAGGACCGACTCCTGCGCTACCGGGTGACCTGGTCGCCGCTGGCCAAGGTCCCCCAGCGGTCACTGACGGGCACCTGGCTCGTGGTGTCCGCCGGCGGCACCGACGACAGCGAGACCACCGGCCTGCTGACCGCGGCGGGCGCCGAAGTGACCCGGCTGGTCCTCGACGACGCGCACACCGACCGCGCGGTCCTCGCGGAGCTGCTGTCCTCCGCCGGCGAGTTCACCGGCATCGTCTCCACACTCGCCGCCGCCGAGGAGCGCGGCGGGCGCCACCCCGGCCTCACCCTCGGCCTCGCCCTGACCGTCTCGCTCGTCCAGGCCCTCGGCGACGCCGACGTGACCGCGCCCCTGTGGTTCCTCACCCGGGGCGCCGTGTCCACCGGCCGGTCGGACGCCCTGACCCACCCGGTGCAGGCCCAGATCGCACGGCGTCGGCTGGACCACCGGCGCTGGAGCACCCGCACCGCTGGGGCGGCGTCATCGACCTGCCACCGGCACTGGACCGGCGGGCGGCCGGACACGTGGTCTCCGCCCTCGCGGGCGCGCTCGGCGACGAGGACCAGCTCGCCGTCCGTCCCTCCGGGGTCTTCACCCGCCGCATCGTCCGCGCCAAGTCCGGCGGACAGGGCCCCTCCCGCACGTGGACCCCACGCGGTACGACCCTGGTCACCGGCGGCTCCGGCACCCTCGCCCCCGACCTCGCCCGCTGGCTCGCCGGCCGGGGCGCCGGCCATGTGGTGCTCGCCAGCCGCCGGGGCGCGGACGCCCCCGGCGCGGCCGAACTGGTCGCGGAACTGATCGCTTCGGGCACCGAGGCCGAGGCCGTCGCCTGCGACGTGACCGACCGTGACGCGTCGCCGAGCTCCTCGCGGACCTCAAGGCCGAGGGCCGCACCGTACGCACGGTCATCCACACCGCGGCCGTCATCGAGCTGTACACCCTGGCCGAGACCACGACGGAGTCGTTCTCCGACGTCGTGCACGCCAAGGTCACCGGCGCCCAGCACCTCGACGAACTCCTCGACCACGACGAGCTCGACGACTTCGTCCTGTACTCGTCCACCGCCGGCATGTGGGGCAGCGGCCACCACGCCGCCTACGTGGCGGGCAACGCCTACCTCTCGGCGCTCGCGGTCAACCGCCGCGCCCGCGGTCTGCGCACCACCTCGGTGCACTGGGGCAAGTGGCCCGACGACATCGAACGCGAGCTCGCCGACCCGCACCACATCCGCCGCAGCGGCCTGGCCTACCTGGACCCGCAGCAGGCGCTCAGCGCCCTGGGCAGGGTCCTCGACGACGACGAGACCGTCATCGGGCTCACCGACATCGACTGGGACACGTACTACCCCGTCTTCACCACCGGCCGCCCCACGCGCCTGTTCGACGAGGTGCCCGAGGTCGCCCGCCAGCTGGCCCCGGCCCCGCAGCAGGCCGCCGGCCTGCCCGCGGCGAGCGACTCGCCGCGCGGCTGCGCGACCTGACGGACGCCGAACAGGAACGCCTGCTGCTCACCCTCGTGCGCACCGAGGCGGCCGCCGTCCTGGGCCACGCCTCCGCGGAGTCCTTCCCCGAGCGGCGCGCCTTCCGCGACATCGGCTTCGACTCGGTGACCGCCGTCGACCTGCGCAACCACATCCTCGCGGCCGCCGGACTCACCCTGCCCTCGACCCTGGTCTTCGACTTCCCCAACCCCGTCGCACTCGCCGGGTTCCTCAAGGGCGCGGCCCTGGGCAGCGGCCCCGAACCCGCCTCGGCGGCCCGCACCACGTCCGCAGGGGCCGACGACGACCCGATCGCCATCATCGGCATGAGCTGCCGCTACCCCGGCGGCGCGAACACCCCGGAGGAGCTGATCCGCCTCGCCCTGGACGGCGCGGACGTGATCTCCGAATTCCCCGCCGACCGGAACTGGGACGCCCAGGGACTCTACGACCCCGACCCCGACCGGCAGGGCCGGACGTACTCCACCCAGGGCGGATTCCTGCACGACGCCGCGGACTTCGACCCCGCGTTCTTCGGCATCTCGCCGCGTGAGGCCGTGTCGATGGACCCGCAGCAGCGCCTGCTGCTGGAGACCTCCTGGGAGGCCTTCGAGCGGGCCGGGATCGACCTGGACTCGCTGCGGGGCACCACCGCGGGCACCTTCATCGGCGCCAGCCACCAGGACTACGCGACAACCGCGCACAACGGCGCCGAGGGCTCCGAGGTGCACATGGTCACCGGCACGGCGGCCAGTGTGCTGTCCGGCCGCGTGTCGTACCTGTACGGGTTCGAGGGCCCGGCCGTCACCGTCGACACCGCCTGCTCGTCCTCGCTGGTCGCCGTGCACCTGGCCTGCCAGTCGCTGCGCAAGCGGTGAGCGCACCCTCGCGCTGGCGGGCGGCGCGGCCGTGATGGGCACCCCGCACGCCTTCGTGGGCTTCAGCAGGCAGCGGGCGCTCGCGCTCGACGGCCGCTGCAAGCCGTTCTCGTCGCCGCAGACGGCATGACCCTGGCGGAGGGCGTCGGTCTGGTCCTGCTGGAGCGCCTGTCGGACGCCCGGCGCAACGGCCACCGCGTCCTCGCGGTGATCCGCGGCTCGGCGATCAACCAGGACGGCGCGTCCAACGGACTCACCGCCCCCAACGGCCCCGCCCAGCAGCAGGTCATCCGCCAGGCCCTCGCCAACGCCGCGATCACCGGCGCGGACGTGGACACGGTGGAGGCGCACGGCACGGGCACCAGGCTCGGCGACCCCATCGAGGCGCAGGCCGTGCTCGCCACGTACGGCCAGGGCCGCGACCCCGAGCGCCCGCTGTGGCTCGGCTCGCTGA
>RHMC01000334.1 GCA_003719395.1 Streptomyces altiplanensis | reverse complement strand
GGCCACAGCCCCTGAACTGAACCACCATCACGCCAAACGCAGTTGCAGTACTAGGAGTTGTCCGGCCGATCATGTGACAGAGGCAGACGGAGACGGCGGTATTGCCTGTTTGCTGAGGGGTTACAGGTACGCCGACTCCACCCTGCCTGTGAACTGGCCGCCTACTTGACTGGCGAGCCAATGGACACGGGAGATCTGGTCACCGTCCCGGTCCCGGACGTGCACGTGGATGGTGTGGTCCAGCGACGGATCGTCCTGGTAGAGGTCCCGGGAATTCACTGTCAGCGTGAGGTACGCGTACTTCTGGGAGATCGCCTCCAGCCCCGCTTCGGGAACCGCAGGCCACGCGTCCAGATCCCACCGAACAGCTCCGGCATCTGACCCCAGAGCGGCGATGAAGGGCTCGGCGAGGTCCAGCGGACGACCCCAGTCGAACACTTGGATCGGCAGGCAGTCTGCAGGGTTGTCGCCGGCCTCCGACGAGCCGTACTCCTTGCCAGCTGACGCCCACCATTCGAGGTCGGGCAGTACGTGACGTACTTGCGCTAGGACATCCGGCGACCTGATCACGGCTTCGAAGTCGACCTCTCCCTGACCGATGTCTGCGATGTCCAGCAGGGCGCGCACCGCACGTATCGCTTCAGGCAGGTCGGCGGTTGTGAGGACAGCAGCCGCAGCAGAGTTACTCATCCCGGAACCATAAGACGGCACTCACACAGACCGGCCCTCGCAGTTGTCAGGACCGGAGCCATATTGCAAGCGACGCTACAGTGACGGTGCCAAGGAAGACGTAACGGCATTTGTCGTACCGCGTGGCCACCGCTCGGGACTGCTTGCGGGTAAACGGCGCCAAGCTGCCCGTCTTGCGCCGGTCGACCGGCGACGGGCCGGTGTCGGCGCCCCCTTTTTCGCGCGGATGTGGGAGCCGTCCACGCAGGCCCGGGACCAGTCGATCCGGCCGGCCGCATTCAGCTCAGCGAGCAGGATCTGGTGCAGCCGGTCGAAGGCACCGGCCTGCTGCCATCGCTCCAGGCGGCGCCAGCAGGTCTCTCCGGAGCCGAACCCGAGCTCTCGCGGCAGAAGTTGCCAGGCGATGTCGTTGTAGAGGACGCACAGGATCCCTTGCAGACACAGCCGGTCCGCCACCGGCCACGACCCCGGTGACCGCTCGGGCCAGGACGGCAACAGCGGTTCAATCAGCGTCCACAAGTCGTCGTCCACGATCCACGGCCGAGTACTCACAGCATCACGAACGGCCGAATCCTCACACCGGTCACGCCCGACCAGGCCACTTCAGCAAGATCCTGTTACGAGTTCAAAGGCAGGTTTGCTGTCACCAGGGTCGACGGCGGAGGCGGGGCGGGGTACCGGGCAGAGGGTAGCGTTCCGGCATGACGTCAGCGCCGCCCCGGTTTCCGCCGTATTCGATCCGTGGTGTGCGCGTGCTGCATCAGAAGCAGAACTGCGCACCACATTTCGCGGAGATAGAGGTGGATTTCGAGCCCGCAGCCGAGGGTTTCGCCTTCGAGGTAGCCCAAGGGCTGACGGTGGAGTACGAACCTGCCGAAGACCTGACACGCTTCTTCGCGGCTGCCGCCGCGGGGATCGAGGAGCAGCTGAGTTTGCCCGAGCACGGAGTCGTGACCGCCACTCGGGTGGTGCTGCGGCGTGCCCGCGCCGATACGTTCGGCTCTCACGAACTGGCGTTCAAAATCGCGGGCTGTCTCGCCGCCCGCAAGGCTTTGGAGTGTACGGGGGAGCCGCGACTCTGAACGGCGCCCCTCGCGACGGCGGACAGCTCAATCCGCGCTGTCAGCCGGGCCAACTCGAGTGACAACAGCCGTGCTGTCGGGGACGGGATGACAAATAGCGCGCCGATTTGGTGACAACTGCCGCGCTTCGGTACATCTGTGACCGCCGCGCCCGGTGCACGGCACCCCAGTACGCCCTTTTCCCGTGACGATTGAGAGGCCCGCGTGAGCACCCCCGAGGCCGCGGTCGCCCTCAAGGAAGCCCGGCTGCACCAGCACCTGGAGCGCGACCGCCGAGGACCTGGCCGACGACGAACGCCACCCCGCCGAAGTCGGCGAGTGGGAACGCATCGCGCAGCTGCTCGCCACCACCGGGGGGACGTACGACCCGGAGTCCGACGCCGTCGTCCAGAACGAGCTCGCCGCCTGGATCGACGGCCGTGCGAGCAGCCGGTGAGCGCCGCCGGCCCCGTGGGTGGAGTCGACGGGTTGCGGCACCCGGTACGAAGAGCTGACGGCCGACGGCCAGGTCCACATCGACTACGTCCCGCCGCTCGAAGAGCCGTACTTCGAGGGCGGCGACGACCCGCGATGCCCGTGGAGGCAGTCCCTGGCGATGGCGGCGCTGTCCGGGCCGACGGCAGCGATCCTTGCCTCCATCTCCTGCGCTTCCGCTGGTGCAGCCCAGACACGACGCACGGCGAACAAGGGGAACGGGTGGGTGCGGCCCGGTGGATGCCCTGGAGCCGCCTGCCGCGGCCCGTCCTCGGGCATCATCGGCCCGGCCGCCGTCTTCCGCCACGCTTCCCGAACAGTGCGGCCTGCCCCTGCGGACACGCTCACTCGCGGACCGCCGGTAGGCTGCGGCGGTGCGCACGGTCGAGCTTTTGTTGGATGAAGCGGCAGAGCTAGCGGTTCGCGAGGCCTGGCGGCGCTCGCGGACGCGGGGCTGCCCAGTCAGGCGCGTCACCGCTCACCGACCAACAGCCCGCACCTCACCCTGGCCGCCTGCCCGGAGCTGACCGCCCCGATCCGCTGGGAGCTCGCCGAGGTTGCCGCCGCCCTGCCGCTGCCGGCGCGGTTCACCGGCGTGGTCCGCTTCGAGCGGCCCACCTCGGTGCTGGCCTGGGCGCTGGATCTCGACTCCGCGCTGGCCGGCCTGCACCGCCTGGTGTGGGAGGCGGTGGCCTCGGACAGCCCACCCGGGACCCTCAGCCCATTCCACGAACCTGGGCGCTGGATCCCGCACGTCACCCTCGGCCGTACCCGGCGGGCAGGTGCTTTCGTCGGCCGAGGGGTCCCCGAACTGCTGCCGGCGCCGCCGCTGTCCGTCCGGCTCATCACCCTGCGCAGCTACGACACCGAGACCGGTGCCCTGGAGGTGCTGGAGCCCCGCCCCTGAAACGCCCCAAACGCCAACCGGCCGGCTTCCCCCTGGCCGAAGTGGCAGCGGCCAGCGGCACCGCCCCCCTTGATGCCCAGCCGGGACAGCCGATCCTGCTGCTCGACGGAGAGCTGCGTCCAGGTGCCTGGCTGCTTCTGTCGCTCCAGCCACCGTCTGATGTCGTCGCCGTCCCTCAGCACGCCCGGCTGGATCTCGGGCAGGCTGCCGTCGGCGTCGACCAGGCCAGCGAGCACGCGGTAGTGCCGATGCCAAGGAATCCGTGTCAGGAGAACCCGCTGGGTTGCCACGCCGCTGATGGTCGGCCTGACCGGCGCGGCCGTCTTGGCGGCCTGCGTCGTTCCGATCGCCCTCCGACGACCGGGCAAGCCCCTACGGGCTGGGCAAGCCTGGTGCAGGCTTGCCCACCGTGGGCGGGTTCCTAGTGTGCTGCGCCAGAAATCCCAAAGGTTAGTTATTCTCTGTTTTCTG
>RHMC01000333.1 GCA_003719395.1 Streptomyces altiplanensis | reverse complement strand
CATTCACACCCCTTCTGAGCTGGGAAGACGTCCGGACTGCTGGACGTACGCTTGAGATTTAACCTCGTATCTCTCCGGAATGGATTGCGACCTGGCGCTTTGGTCAAGCCTGATGCCTGCTTGGGGGCTGGCGCGGGTTGTGGAACACCTGCGGCAGGGAAGCCCGCCTTACCGGTGTTCCATAACTCCGGGTGCGGTCACCTCCAGGTGCCTTCCTCAGTGGATAGGCCGGGTGTGGGCGAGTAGGCCGGTGCCGCGCACTGGCGTTTGTGGTGTCAGCCCGAGCGGGCTGACTCCCAGCGCCGCGGCGATCTCAGGCGCCATGTCGTGCGCGCTCCACTTCCACTCGTCCTCGGCTTCACTGCCCCTGGTGCTCTCGTCCCAGGTCGGCGAGAGTCCCAGTTCTTCCCGGCGGGCTCTTTCCAGCGGGAGCGGTTGTCCCAGCGTGAAGAGCGTGTCTTCGTCGGGCACCCCGGTTTCGCAGTACCGCCGCATCACGGTGCCGTGCTCGGCGATGAGCCAGGCCGACCCGTCGGCCTGCATCCCGTAGTAGTACGCCTGCGCCTGGCCGTACCGGCTGCTGAGATCAGTGCACAGTTGCAGCATCTCGTCGCTCGATTCGTCATCGCACGGATCGCACCACGGGCCGATCACCAGCGTCCATCCGTCGAGTTCGGGGCTTACGTAGACCCGGGCAAGCCCGTCGGTCCCCCCGTGGCCATCGTCGTCGATGACGGCAGCGGCTTCCGCAAACGTTACGGACCTCGACCGGGTTAGACCCAGGGTTGTCATGACCCCCGCCTGGTCGCCGGTCGGTACCGCGATCCAGAACAACCAACACGTGTACAGAGGCTGCGGCTGATCGTCCGTCAAGATCTGCATACCCACACGATGCCATGACGGGATCCCCCACCCGGATCTGAGGTTAAAACTCAAGCTCAGCGAACCAGCAACACACCAGACCAGCCACCACCGCGTACACCAACAAGCCCCCCCTCCCAGCGTCAAGATCGAGCAGCGGCGTGCCGAAGGGCTGCCGGTGGAATCGCCGGCCGGAGCGATGCCGGCCGGGCGGCGTGAGCAGTTGGAGGAGATCGACGCGTCCTGGTGCCCAGCCTGGCCGGTGAGCTGGCAGCGGTGCTTCCACCTTGTCCGGCTCCACCTGGAGGAAGGTGGGACACTGCCCACCAAGGCGGGACAGGTCGTGCGCCAGGGCGAGGACCTCGGACGGTGGGTGCAGTCGGTACGGCTCGGCTGGGAAAAGCTCACGACCGCGCAGCAATGGATGTGCGACCACGTCCTCGGGATCCAGCCCGCCGAAGAGGACGAGAAACCGAAACCGCGCCGCACCCAGGCCGAAAAGTGGGCCGCCCACCTCACGGCCGTCCGGCAGTACTACGAACGCGAGGGACACCTGAAGGTGCCGCGCAAGCACGTCGAGACCATCACCTTGGGCGGAGATGACGGCGGGAGTCAGGAGCAGCGGGAACTCCGCCTGGGAGCATGGGTCAACAACCAGCGCAGCAGGGCCGCCACACTGACACCCGAACGAGTCGAGCAACTGTCCAAAGTCGGGATGCGCTGGACGTGATAAGCATCCTCGCCACCGCAGCCGCCGCGCTTACGGCCGGCTACCTGGTCGGACGGCTGCGCCCGTGGCGGCGCGCGTGACCGGGCGACCGACCAGATCCGCTTCACCGGGACGTAGGGCCAGGGCGCAAGCCATACGAACGGGCCCAGTGAACGATCGACGGGACGCCGGCCGAGCGGCTGCGGCCTTGATGGCGAGGAACCCTGCCGTAGCTGGGGCCGGTCGGATCTGTCGACTCTCACCCCGAGATAATCTCCGGCTACGAAAATCTTGCCAGGGCCCACAGCTGCCGTACCGAAGGCGTCAACACCCGCACCAAGAAAATCATGCGCCAGATGCACGGCCGAGCAGGATTCGACCTCCTCCGCCACCGCATCCTTCTGCCGTGACGATAGAACGCCACCATCGACTACGGGGCAGAGCCGAACGTTTTACAGTCCCGACGAGGTCGGGTGGTCCTTCGGTGTCAGGTGCGTTTCCAGCGGATCTTGACGACGGTCTTGTCGTGTTCGGTTGGCTCTTCCAGGCTCATTCCGGCGGGGAGGGTGCGGATGCTGCCGTTTTCTGCGACGAGTTCGGCATCACCATCCGTGCCGTTATGCCAGGACGAGACATTCTTGCGCATGGTGTTGTCCTCGTTTACGGGCAGTTGGGCGAGGTCCAGGTCATAGCCGGCCCCGACACCGTAGCCGACACCCTGGCGGTTGGGCTTCTGCCACATGCAGAGCGTCTTCGGGACACAGCTTCCGCTGGTGACGGGCACGGTGCCGAGTGGCAGCGTGGTCGGCCGGGGCGGTGGTGTCAGGAGGAGCTCGCGGCTGAGGTCGTCCAGGACGGTAGTGGTGACCTCGTAGGTAGGGTGGAGGTGTTTGCCGGGGTGGCCGGGCAGGGGGTTGCGGAAGATTTCCTCTGCTTTGTAGCGGAGGTCGAGCATGACGGGGATGGCGTCCTTCATACGCTTGGGGGTGCGATTGAACGCGTCGTGCAGGAGGACCAGGAGGCGGGCGTAGGTGCGGTCGAAGTCCTCGACGAGGGCGCGCTGGGGTGCGGGGAGGGCTTTGCGGTCGGCCTGGGCCTGCTCGCGGGTGTCGGCGGTCTTGGTGTCGTAGCGGGCGGTGTAGTCGATGTCCAGGGAGGTGCCGCCGGGCAGGTCGTCGGCGGTGTCGTTGGGGCCGTAGCGGCGTTTGCAGCGCACCTCCAGGAAGCGGAAGAAGTGGGCGACCTGGCGCTGTTCGCCGAACAGGACGTCGTCGCTGGTGAACAGGGTCGCGCGGAGCCCTTCGCCCTGTTCGGCGATAACCCGCATGGCTTTGCGGGCACTGGCCAGGTCGACGACCTCGAAGGCTTCGCCGCCGGAGTTGTAGAAGTCCTCCGGGCCGATCTGCCAGGTCTTGTCCCCGGTGAAAACCTCCCTCTCGCCGTATGTTGCGACCAGCGCTTCCAGCTTTTCCTCGATCGCGGCGTAGAACTCCCCGATGGTGTTCCAGCCGGTGGTGCGCGTTTCTTTGAGGAAGGGGAGCGTGTCGCAGGTCTTGTAGGTCTTCCAGCCAGGCGGCGGCTTGGGGGGGCTTTCGATCAGGATGAACGTGTCGATTGCCTTCTCGGAGAATGGCTGGAGGGCCAGAGGGACGGGATGGCGGGCGTAGGGCATTTGTGCGGGGAAGAGCGGAACGCTGTCGTTCGCGGTGCCGACTTTGTTCAGGACGGGGTGGCGGCCGAGGGCATTCATCAGGTTGCCGGCCAGCGTCATATGGAGCATCTCTTCGAGAACGACGGAGCGGATGAGGTGGTAGGCCTCGTCGTTGGTGCCGGGATGCATGCTGTACATAGCGTTCATGTACAGCGGGACGGTGGTCAGTTCGAGCTGGACGGCGGCTTGCAGCAGCTTGATCAGGCTGTCCTTGGAGGGTGTGTCGGGGCCCAGGTGCTGGGGCGGGTACTTCTGTGCTAGGTCCATCGGTGTTCGCTTTCTGCCGCGCGGGGAGCGCCGACGGGCCGGTCTCGACGCTGGAGGGGAAGGTCAGTGCGGGGCCGGTGGGCAGGGG
>RHMC01000332.1 GCA_003719395.1 Streptomyces altiplanensis | reverse complement strand
TCTCTCACCTGTTCCGGCCCGTCGGGCCCTACGGCTTCGGCGTGGCGTGCGGGGCGCACGTCACATCGCGGCTGCCGGTCTTCCCGGTGAGCAGGTAGGTGTCGACCCGGTCGTTGACGCACGGGTTGGCGATCCCGGTGACGCCGTGCGAGCCGGCGTCCTTCTCCGTGATCAGACGCGAGCCCTCGAAGCGCTTGTGCAGCTCGACGGCGCCCTCGTACGGAGTGGCGGCGTCACGCTCGGCCTGCACGATCAGGACCGGCGGCAGCCCCTTGCCGGACTTGACGTTCAGCGGGGTCTGCTGCTTCGACGACCAGGTGGCGCAGGGCAGGTTCATCCAGGCGTTGGCCCACGTCATGAACGGGTGGTCCCGGTGCAGCCTGGTGTTGTCCCGGTCCCAGGTCTTCCAGTTGGTGGGCCATTTGGCGTCCGCGCACTCGACGGCCGTGTAGACGGCGTTGCCGTTCTCCGACGCGGCGTTGCCCGCGGTGTCCGACAGGTCGGGGGCGATCGCGTCGACGAGCGCCTGCGTGTCACCCGCGACGTACTTGCTCCAGGTCTTGGCGGTGGACGCCCAGGCGGAGTCGTAGTACGGCGCGCTCTGGAAGAAGCCGATGAGCTCGGCGGGGCCGACGACGCCGCCGAGCGGGCTCTTCTTGGCGGTGGCGCGCAGCTTCACCCACTGCTGCTCGACCTTCTCGGGGGTGTCGCCGAGGTGGTAGGTGGCGTCGTTCTCGGCGACCCACGCCTTCCAGTCGTTCCAGCGCATCTGGAAGGCGACGTCCTGGTCCAGGTTGGCCTGGTACCAGATCTTCTCCTTCGACGGGTTGACCACGCTGTCGACGACCATGCGGCGGACGTGGCCCGGGAACAGCGTTCCGTAGACCGCGCCGAGGTAGGTGCCGTACGAGACGCCGAGGAAGTTCAGCTTCTTCTCGCCGAGCGCGGCGCGGACGACGTCCACGTCACGCGCGGTGTTGGGCGTGGTCATGTGCGGCAGCAGCCAGCCGCTGCGCTCCTGGCAGCCGTCCGCGTACTCGGCGGCGAGCTTGCGCTGGGCGCGCTTGTCGGCCTCGCTGTCGGGCACCGGGTCGAGCTTCGGCGCCTTGACGAACTCCTGCGGGTCGACGCAGGAGATGGGCGAGGAGTGCCCGACGCCGCGCGGGTCGAAGCCCACGAAGTCGTACGCCCGGGCCATCTTCGTGTAGATCGAGTTCTTCTTGGTGACCCGGGTCGGGAACCGCAGGCCCGAGCCGCCGGGACCGCCCGGGTTGTAGAGCAGCGCGCCCTGGCGGTCTTCCGCGGAGCCGGTGTTGCCGATGCGGTCGACGGCGATCTTTATCTTCCGGCCGTTCGGCTCGGCGTAGTCGACGGGCACGGTGACCCAGCCGCACTGGATGGGCTTCTCGAGGCCCCAGTCGGCCGGCAGTCGCGCCAGTCGATGCCCGCCTTCGCCGCGCGGCCGGCGGCGATCTGCACGCCGCGCGCCTCGGACGTGCCGGTGTGGCGGTCCTGGGCGCCGGCCGTCGGCGCGGCTATCGCGCCGGCCAGCAAGGTGCCCGCTATGAGAGTGCCGGCCGAGCCGAGAGCTGCTGTGCGCCTCAAGTGGTGCCTCCCCCTGTGAGTGTGGTGCCGTGGGTGACGGCAGCGATCAATGATCAGTGGTCGTGGGTGTACGGGCGCATCCTGTCGTCTGAAGAGTCCTCAGCAACAGGCCGTACTGGTGTTTCTTTACCAATCCCATAACCGGAGACCCGTGTCCCGCTGAGCGGTGCACATGGCGGTCACCCAAATGTCTGAAGTGCCCCGTCCAGTACGCGCCGCAGCCGCAGCGCGTCGGTCGCCACCGCCGTGACCAGCACGGCGGGCCCGGCGAGCGCGGTGAGGACCGCATTGTCACCCAGAAGGCGTGTTTCAGGTGGTCTGTCCTCAAAGTCGGGATGTACGACGAGGAGTTGGCCGGTCGCCCGGTGTCCGCCGAGCACCGCTCCCCCGTCCCAGCCGCCGGGCGCCCCCGGGCCGTAGGACAACTCCTGGTCCAGCAGCGGGCGCGGGCCCGCAGGACGGTGAGGCGGGTGGTGAGCGTGCCGGACTCCTCGCCGTACCTGCCGAGGATCTGCTCCTCGCGCAGGACCAGGCGGGCGGAGGCGGCCGAGCTGCGACGCGGGTGGTCATGCGCAGGTCGCTGCCGCGGGCCGAGATGAGCGGTTCGGGCAGCCAGCGCAGGTCCGCGTCCGCTCCGGCCGTCAGCCGTACGTCGTAATGGGCGGGCAGGCCGCCGCGGCCGGGCAGGGCGACGGTGGCCGCGGCCGAGTCGACGGTGAGCGCGGCGCCGCCCCGCACGTCGGCCTCGACGGCCAGCCGGTCGCCGCCCAGCGGCGCGCTCATCGCGCCGACGACGGTGACACGGGCGTACGCACCCGTGCCGCCGCGTGCGGCGAAGGGCGAACGGCCCGTCGCTCTCCAGGACGGGCAGCCGCGTGCCGCCCCGGCCGTCGGGGACGGCGGTGACCCTGGCCGTCGCCCCGATGCCCGCCACGCCGGTGCCCGCCGGCGCCACGGTGGTCATGCGGACCAGCGGCGAGCCGCTCGCGACCCAGTCGCCACCGGCTTCACTCCGCCTTCGGATGCCAACGAGGTGAAGGCGACCGGGAGTTCGCCGCGCTGCGCCTCGGCGTCGCGCGCCATGCGGCCGAGGTCGGAGCCGACGTACGGCGCGAGGTCGGTCTTGTTGACGACGAGGAGATCGGCCGTGGTGACACCGGGGCCGCCCTTGCGCGGGATGTCGTCGCCGCCCGCCACGTCGATGACGAAGACCTGCGCGTCGACGAGCCCCTTGGAGAAGGTGGCGGTGAGGTTGTCGCCGCCCGACTCGACCAGGATCAGGTCGAGCGGCCCGACCGCCTCCTCCAGGTCCTCGACCGCTTCGAGGTTGGCGGAGATGTCGTCACGGATGGCGGTGTGCGGACAGGCACCGGTCTCGACGGCCTGGATGCGTTCGGGCGGCAGGACGGCGTTGCGGAGCAGGAAGTCGGCGTCCTCGCGCGTGTAGATGTCGTTGGTGACGACGGCGATGGACAGCTCGTCGCGCAGTTCCCGGCAGAGGGCGGCGACGGTCGCGGTCTTGCCGGAGCCGACGGGGCCGCCGAGCCCGATGCGCAGGGCGCGCTTCGTGCCGTCGGGGCGGGCGGCGTCGGCGCTGACCGCCGTGGCGTGGCCGTGGGTGTGGTCGAGGTGCATGGTGCGGCTCCTATGCGGTGTTACGAGGCGAAGGAGGCGTACGGGCCAGCCCGCGTGTGCCTGTGCCGTGATGTCCAGCAGCGGGGCGGAGGCGGCGGGCAGCGCGCCGGTGCCCTCGCCCTGGGCGCGGCGGGCGGCTTCGGCGGCGCGCCGCGCGACCTGGTCGAGTTCGGGTGTGAGGCGGGCGAGGACGGCGGTGGCCTCGAAGGGGTCCAGGCCGAGCAGGCGTACCGCTGCGGTGGCGGGGCCGCTGACGGTCTCGTACACGACGCAGTGCGCGGCGTCCTCGGACCCGAGCCCCGCCGCGCGGGCGGTGACGCCGAGGACGACGGGCTGGTGCGCACCGCGCGGACGCGCGGCGAGCCAGCGCGTCGAGCGCCTCGAAGGCCAGGTGGCGCG
>RHMC01000331.1 GCA_003719395.1 Streptomyces altiplanensis | reverse complement strand
GCCGCACCACACGCCGCCGCACCCCGCGCCCCCGCCGCACCACACGCCGCCGCGCACACCGTCCGGCGGCTACGGCTACCCCGCGCCGCAGTACCTCTACCAGCCGCCGGCCCCCGAACCGCCGCCCCGCAGCGGGCGTGCGACCGCCGCGCTGATCGCCGTGGCGCTGGTCGTCGCGCTCGGTGCGGGCGGTTCCGTGTACGCCTTCATGAACGCGGGGAACGAAAAACAGCACACCACGCACTCGGACACCCCGTCCGACCGGCTCCACAGCGTCCGCGCGGGAGCAGAAGACACCCGCGCCCGGCCCCTCGGCCGACACCTCCCCCGCCCCCTCCACCGCCGCCCGGGACGGCTCCGTACCCGCCGGGTACCTCGGCACCTGGACCAGCGGCCTCGACAACGGAGCGGGGCACAACACACGGCGCCTCGTCATCCGGCAGGGAGAGGTGGGCGACCCCGTCCTCTCCCTCACGGCGGACGGCCCGGCCGAGGGCGGCGGCACCTACCACTGCGTCTTCGAGGCGGAGCTGGCCGCCGCCCCGAGCGACGGCTCGCCCCTGCGGATCGGCCCGTCCCGCATCACCGCCGGCGAGCCGATGAGCTCCTGCACACCGGGCGCCGCGACCGAGGTGACACTGCTCTCCGACGGCCGGCTCCGCCGGGTGAACACCGTCGGCGGCGAGTCCCTCACGTACACGAAGTCGGACTGACGGGGCCCCGCACCGCCCGGACACGGCGCGGGGCCCGGCGTGAGGAACACGCCGGGGCCCCGCGTCGTACCGCTCGCTTCGCCGGGTCAGACGAACGAGTTGATCTCGATCGTCTCGGTGCGGCCGGGGCCGACACCGATGGCCGAGATCGGCGCGCCCGACATCTCCTCCAGCGCCTTCACGTACGCCCTCGCGTTCTTCGGAAGGTCGTCGAAGGTCTTCGCCTTGGTGATGTCCTCGGACCAGCCCGGCAGCGTCTCGTAGATCGGCTTCGCGTGGTGGAAGTCGGTCTGGCTGTACGGGAGCTCCTCGACGCGCTTGCCGTCGATCTCGTACGCCACGCACACCGGGATCTGCTCCCAGCCGGTCAGCACGTCCAGCTTCGTGAGGAAGAAGTCCGTCAGACCGTTGACCCGCGTCGCGTACCGCGCGATCGGGGCGTCGAACCAGCCGCAGCGGCGGTCGCGGCCGGTGGTGACACCGCGCTCGCCACCGATGCGGCGCAGCGCCTCGCCGTCCTCGTCGAACAGCTCCGTCGGGAACGGGCCGGCGCCGACGCGCGTGGTGTACGCCTTGAGGATGCCGATGACCCGGCTGATCTTCGTCGGCCCCACGCCCGTACCCGTGCAGGCGCCGCCCGCGGTCGGGTTCGACGACGTCACGAAGGGGTACGTGCCGTGGTCGACGTCGAGCAGCGTGCCCTGGCCGCCCTCGAAGAGGACGACCTTGTCCTCGTCGAGCGCGTTGTTGAGGATCAGCGTCGTGTCGGCGACGTACTGCTTGATGTTCTCGCCGTGCGCCAGCAGCTCTTCGACGATCTGCCCGGCCTCGATCGCGCGGCGGTTGTACAGCTTCGTGAGCAGCTGGTTCTTGATCTCCAGAGCCGCCTCGACCTTTTGGGTCAGGATCGACTCGTCGTAGAGGTCCTGCACGCGGATGCCGGTGCGGTTGATCTTGTCCGCGTACGTCGGGCCGATACCGCGGCCCGTGGTGCCGATCTTGCGCTTGCCGAGGAAGCGTTCCGTCACCTTGTCGACCGTGACGTTGTACGTCGTGATGACGTGGGCGTTGCCGCTGATCAGGAGCTTGGACGTGTCGACGCCTCGCTCGTTCAGACCGCTCAGCTCGGAGAGCAGGACCGACGGGTCGATGACGACGCCGTTACCGATGACCGGCGTGCACTCAGGCGAGAGGATTCCGGAAGGGAGGAGATGCAGCGCGTACTTCTGGTCGCCGACGACGACCGTGTGGCCGGCGTTGTTGCCGCCCTGATAGCGCACTACATAGTCAACGGACCCACCGAGCAGGTCGGTGGCCTTTCCCTTGCCTTCGTCACCCCACTGAGCACCGAGCAGCACAAGTGCGGGCACAGGCGTACACCCCTTCCGGGCGGGGCATGTCCAAGGTCAGGGGGCGCACGTACGGTGTACACCCGATACTGAGCCGTCGGACCGGTTGCCCCGGAATAGACGAAGCCCCTGGCGCAATAGCGCAAGGGGCTCTTGCACAAAGATGCTACCCGAGGAAGGACCGAGGTGTCGGCTCCGGAGCCCGCCGCGCGCACCGCGCATCCGCTGCTGGTGGTCATCGACCCGGTCGCCCGGCGTACGGACGGCGAATCCGTGCGCATCGCGAAGGACGTCCTGTGCGCCGGCGCCAACGTCAGGATCTGCCTTCCCGAGGGGCCGGAGGAGTTCGCGCGGTCCCTGGCACGGCGGGCGGCCGCCGCCCCGTGGTCGGTCGGCGACGACCGGGCGCTGCTGCTCGCGGTGGCGCTGCTGCACCGGGAGAGGGATCTCGGCGACGGGGCGCTGGCGCTGGTCCCGGTGGGGGCCTCGGTGGACCTGGCGCATGCGCTGGGGGTGCCGAAGGGGGCGGTGGCGGCGGCCCGTGCGGTCCTGGAAGGGGCGGTGCGCCGGCTGGACCTGCTGGTGGACGACAGCGACGGGGTGGTGCTGGGCGATCTGCGGATCCCGGCCGCGCCGTCGCCCGCAGCCTCCGCCGTGTCCGTCTGGGGGGCGTGCCGTTCGCTGGTACGCACGCTGGTGCGGCCCGCGCCGCGGCCCGCGCCGCCCCTCGCCCGTGCGTACCGGCTGCGCGTCGAGGCGGACGGGGTCCTGCTGAACGACCTGGACCGCCGGTCGAGGACGTCTCGCTGTGCTCGCGCGGCGGCCGGGCCGAGGTGGTGATCCGCCCGCAGGACGGTGAGCAGGTGCGGGTGGAGGCGCTCGCGGCGACGGTGTCGGGGCCGGACTTCCGGTACCGGGCCGACGCGCTGGTGTCGGGCCCGGTCCGGCGGCGGACGTGGACGGTGCGGCCGGGGGCGTGTCGCTGCTGCTGCGGCCTGACGGCGGCCGCGGGGCCGGACCCTCACCCGAGGTCCAGGGTGGCCCGGTGCTCCTTCCAGCGTTCCCTCACCTGGTGCAGTTCCTTCTGCAGGAACGCGAAGAACGCCGCCGTCTCGGCCGCCCGCGCGCCCGCCGGCGTGTCCGGACCCAGCGTCTGGGCGCCGTCCCGCGGGACCTTGCGAACGCGGTGGGGCGGCAGCGCCGGGCGGCGGCCACCTGGCGGTCGCCTTCGGCGGCGCGGTGGCCGTCACGCTCGCCGCCGGCCTGGGTCTCGCCGCCGGCCTCGGTCTGGCCGCCGGCCACGGCAAGGACTTCGGCCCGGTGCCGGGCGCGTCGCTCGCCCAGCTCCCGGCGGACTGGCTGCTGGGCGGGCCGGCGGTGCTGTACGGGGTGTTCCCGAAGGCGGTGGCGGCGGCCTGGGCGGTGGCGGGTCCGTCTCTGGCGCTCGGCTGGACCGGCCCCGCACTGGAGCTCCCCCGGCCGGTGATGAACCTGTCGCCGTTCGGCCACCTCCCGAAGCTGCCGGGCACGGAGAGGGAGTGGACACCGGTGGTGGTGCTGACGCTGGGGACGGTGGCGTTGGTGGGGGCGGGGCTCACGGGTCTGCGCCGCCGCGACCCGCTGACCTGACCGGCGGCCGGGGGCCGGGGACCGGCGCCGGCGGCCGGCGGCCGGCGGCCGGGGACCGGGGA
>RHMC01000330.1 GCA_003719395.1 Streptomyces altiplanensis | reverse complement strand
TGACGCCGGGCGCCGCGCAGCCGGCGCAGCGCGGGCCGCCCCGGCCGTACTCCTGAAGGGTCAGGCGTGTCGTCGGGCCCACAGGGGGGTGACGAAGGCGATGAGGACCGCTGCGATACCGATCTGGAAGATGTGGCGGATCCAGTCGATACCGCCGGTGTCGCGCACACCGAAGGCGGTGGCGAGTGCGTTGCCGCCGACGGCGCCGACGACGCCGAGGAGGACCGTCAGCCACAGGGGGATGGGCTGACGTCCGGGAACGACCAGTTTCGCCAGCAGGCCGATGATGAGCCCCGCAATGATGGCCCAGAGGAACGACACGGCAACTCCTTCTGTTCACTGCCCCGACCTTCGGGTACCAGTCCGCGTGCCCGCCGGAGGCGGCCATAAGCCTTGTTCGCCCCGGGAATCTCCGCGCAGCCACCGGGCCGGCACCATGCTGCGGCTGCCCTCGGATGACGGGAAGGGGAAACCTCCAGACGTCCGGGTCAGCGTGTCATGCCTCAACGGCCTGCGGAGGAAGGAGGATTCCTCGCGGCCGTGGCCCTGGCACCGGGGCCCGGACGCCGTGGCCGGCGCCCCGTCCACGTCCGACACTGCCGAGGAACGGAAGGCCCCACCTCGATCCGCTACGCGCCGTGGCTACGACTTGTTGCCGGGCTCACACCGCCTGCTTCCGGACTCCGTGTCCATGGGGACCACGAGGAGGTGTGGACACTGCCTCATGGGGCTCTCCACCATCGCAAGGCTTCTGCCGCTACGTCAGCGGGCACGTCGTGACCACCGGCGAACTCGCGGTAGGTGACCGGACAGTCGTCGTCGCGGAGCGTACGGACGACTTCACGGCCGCACCGGTCGATCGGCAGCACCCGGTCCTCCGTGCCGTGGGAGACGAAAATGCGGGGCCGGCCGTGACGGAGCATTGGCGCCATGAACCCAGGAGAGAAGGCGAGCACCGTACACCGTGATCCACTGGTCGGTGCGGTTCCAGTAGGACGTCATCCGGTCGTTCATGTCGGTGCCGACGTTGGAGATGTTCTGGGCGGGAGAGACGATGTAGCGGCCCCGGTAGCTGGAGTCGTCCCACATGCAGAACGAGTTCGGCAGGCAGTCGCTGGTCGCGGCGGTGGCCGGCGGGGCGCCCAGCGCCCCGATGGCGACGGCGGCCAGGGTGGCGGCTCCTGTCGCGGTGAGACGTTTCACGAGGCGATGGGCGTGCATGGATGTCCTTTCGCGGGCCCGGGGGTACTCGGTGGCGCCCCGGTCTCATGGGGAAATCATGGGCCTGGCGTCTGCTCATTCCATAGGCCGTTCACTGCTCACTCCTGCTCAGTACTGCTCACTTCTGTTTCGGTGCCATCGGGCCTTGTTCACCCGGTGCACGGCATTCGGCCACTCCTCCAGCGGGGTCAGCACCACGCGCCATGCCGCCTCGCGGATCTCCTCGAGAAGCCCGCCGTTCTCGTCCCGGACCGCACCGCCGGTCTGTGCGGTACGTGGTCCGGTGTGGTGGTGGGGTCGCGGCCCGGAGGTGACGCATTCCCCGTCGGCGCCGGTCAGGAGCAGGAGGTCCGCGCACAGTTCCAGGACGTCCGCCGGGGTGCGCGCGACGACGGCCGGGTGGCGATGGGCGTACTCGCCGCGCAGGCGATGCGCGGCCGCCTGCCACTCGTCGTCACAGAAGGGATGTGCCGCACAGGGCAACAGGGCATCTGGTCATGGAGGTCCAGGAGGCCGCGTACGAGGCTCCCGGCACGTGCGTCCGTCAGGATCTGGACAGCGGCCGTCACCGGGGCGCGGCGGGCGCCCGGCCGGGAGCAGTGATCACTGCAGTCGGCCTTCGAGCGACGCGCGGGGCCGTGAGAGGGCCGATGCGCCGGGCCGGGTTGCGCGGCGGGGTCGTCCGGGGTTCAGTTCCGGCTTTCCGCGGTGGCCTTCAGTGACGTGGATGCCGGTGATGCCGTGGGCGGGACCGCCCCGGACGATGCGGCACATCGGCGTCAGCCCGGCAACGGTGAGCTGATGTCGAGGCCGGCCGTCGTCCAGTCGAACACGGAGCCGGGAGCGAGCGTCCCGTGCAGGACCGCGCTGTCGATGCCGGTGTTCCACGCCGGCCAGGAGCTCCGATCTCGGTGTGCAGCCGGCAGACCGTTCCCAGCGGGGCGTGCACGGTCTGCTGCAGTTCGACGACGACGGGTGCGCTGCGGTCGGTGTCCATCATGTTCTCCAAAAGATGTGACCGGTTGGGGTGGGGTGGGCACGGGTGGGTGGTGGAAGGGAGCGCCGGGGGGTCAGCCCTGGTCGGCAAGTGGGGAGTTGCCCGGGTGTGCTGAGGGTGTTGCTGTCGCACGGCTGCGGCCGCGCATCAGGTGGATGCCGGTTCCGGCGGCGGCGAGCAGAGCGATGAGGGCCGCTGCGACGAGGGCGCGGCGGTAGCCGTACGCCAGGGCGGCGGGTCCGGGTGCGGCCCGGCCCACAGCAGGGTTCGCGAGGGGGGAGAGGATCGCGAGCCCGAGGGCGCCGCCGACCTGCCGGGAGGTGTTGATCAGTCCGCCCGCGATGCCGGCGTGCCGGGGTTCCACCTCCGCGATGCCCAGTGCGGTCAGGGCTACGAAGGCCAGGCCGAGACCGGCGCCGATCAGTACGGACGGGCCGAGCAGGTCGGTGAGGAACGCTCCGTCGACCGGCAGCCGGGCGAGCCAGACCAGACCGGTGGCGAGCACGAGCAGACCGGGCAGGAGCGTGCCCCGCAGGCGCCCCGCACCCCAGGACGCCGCCATGAGGGCAGCGGCGAGCGGCACTTGCGTGAGCCCTGCTTCGAGGGGCGAGTAACCGAGGACCTTCTGCTGGTAGAGCGGGAGGAAGAAGAACGTGGCGACCCACACCGCTCCGAGCAGCAGCATCAGGAGGTTGCCCGTCACGGCCGAACGGCTGCGCAGCAGCACCGGGGGCAGCAGGGGGTCCCTCGCGCGTCGCTCGACCGGCATCAGCGTGAGGAGCAGCAGCACTCCGGCTGCCGGGAGGACGAAGTCCGGCAACGGCATCTCGCCCTTGGCACCCAGGCCGTAGACGAGGAGGGTGAGGCCGGCCGTCACGATGAGCGCGCCGGGCACATCGAGGCGGGAGGAGCGCCCATGCTCGCCCCGGATCAGGAGAAGAGGGGTGGTCACGAGGCCGGGAAGGGCGAGGAGGGCACTGATGGCGAAGACGGCCCACCAACCCAGGGTGCTGGTGAGCACTCCGCTGAGCAGGACTCCTGCGGCTCCACCCGCTGCGGAGGCTGCTCCCCAGAGGCCCAGGGCCTTCCTGCGGCCGGGTCCCGGGGCCCAGTGGGCCAGCAGGATCGCCAGGCCGGCCGGTGACAGCAGGGCTGCGCCGATTCCCTGGACCGTACGGGCCGTGATGAGCAGCCCGGCGCCCGAGGGAACGCTCGCGGCGAGGGAACGCTCGCGGCGAGGGAGCCGGCGGCGAAGACGAGGAGACCCGCCAGGAAGGCGGTGCGGTGGCAGAGCAGGTCGGTGAGGCGGCCGCCGACGGGCAGCAGGGCCCCGAAGGCGATGAGGTAGGCGTTGACGATCCAGGCCAGGCCTGTCGGTGTCAGGTGGAGGTCCTGGCCGATGGCGGGCAGGGCGACGTTCACGATGGAGGTGTTGAGAACGACGAGGAACTGCGCACCGGCCAGCAGGGAGAGGAGGGGGCCCGGGCGGTGCGGGGACGGGGCGGGCGTCGGGATGGACATGAGTGCCTCGTCGGGGGGGCTGGTCCGGGGCGAAGTG
>RHMC01000032.1 GCA_003719395.1 Streptomyces altiplanensis | reverse complement strand
GGTGGGAGGTGGGAGGTGGGCGCGCAAGCACAGGGCGCGGATCGATCCGCAGCTGTGGAGGCGGGTGCCGACAACGGCGGGCCGACCGGCGGGCCGGCTCCAGACAGTGACAGGCGAGGGCGGAACGATGACGGAAGGTGGCGGAAGGTGACGGACCGGTTCTGTGGGGAGGCTCTCACATGTGCGCCCCTTCGCACGCCCGTGCATCTCATACGGGAAGATGGATCCGTGACCTCAGCTACCGACCCCCAGCAGGCCCGGCCGGCACCGGCCGGCACCACCACCCCGCGGCTGATCGCGACCGACCTCGACGGCACTCTGCTGCACGACGACAAGTCCGTGTCGGACCGTACGGTCGCCGCACTCGCCGCCGCCGAGCGGGCCGGCATCGAGGTCTTCTTCGTCACCGGCCGCCCGGCCCGCTGGATGGACGTGGTCAGCGACCACGTCCACGGCCACGGCCTGGCGATCTGCGCCAACGGCGCGGCGTCGTCGACCTGCACGCGGGCGGCAAGCTGATCCAGGTCCGTCCGCTGGCCCGCGAGGACGCCCTCGCCGTCGTGCTCGCGCTGCGGGCCGCCGCTCCCGGCACCTCCTTCGCGGTCGAGCTCTCCACCGGCATCCACTACGAACCCGAGTACCCGCCGTTCCACCTCGACCCGGGCGCGACCGTGGCCGTCGCCGAGAAGCTCCTCCACGAGACGACTCCCGGCTCCGGGGCCCCGGTGATCAAGCTGCTCGCCCACCACGCCGCGCTGTCCCCCGACGACTTCCTCACCCTGGCCCGCGCCACGGCGGACGAGCGCGCGTCCGTCACCCGCTCCAGCCCGACCGCCCTCCTGGAGATCAGCGGTTACGGCGTCTCCAAGGCCAGCACCCTGGCCCAGTGCTGCGCCGAGCGCGGCATCTCGCCCGCGGAGGTCGTGGCCTTCGGCGACATGCCGAACGACGTGGAGATGCTGTCCTGGGCGGGGACGTCGTACGCGATGGGCAACGCGCACCCGGCCGTGGTGGCCGCGGCGTCCGGCCGTACCGTCGCGAACAACGACGACGGCGTCGCGGTGGTCATCGAGCGGATCCTGGCCGGCCTGTAGCCGCGCGAGGGGACGGGCCCCGGACCAGTCGTCCCGGGCCGCCCCTCAGAAACCCGCCCCGCGCTCACGCATCCACGGCCCCGGAGCGATCGCCGACCCCATGTGGGGAGTGAGCCGCACCTCGAAGTGCAGGTGCGGTCCCGAGGAGTTGCCGGTGGTGCCGGCCTGCCCGATCCGCTGTCCGGTACGCACCCGCTCCCCCTGGTCGACCATGACCCCGGCCAGGTGCGCGTACTGCGTGTAGTAGCCGTCCGGGTGCCCGACCACCACCTCGATCCCGAAACCGCCGCCGCAGGAGACCGAGACGACGCGGCCCGCGCCGACGGCCCGCACCGGTGTGCCGATGTCCACGGCGAAGTCCTGCCCGGTGTGCCGGCTCCTCCAGCGCGCCCCCGTACCGCCGAACCCGGCGGACAGCTCGTACTCCTCCACGGGAGTCACCCACGCGCGCGTGGCGGGCGGTTCCCGCTCCTCCAGCCGTACGGCGCCGGCGCAGCGCCCCGCCGCGACACTGCGGTCCGCCTCGCCCTGGAGCTGCCACCGGGCGTCCTCCAGCTTCGCCGCGATGCCCCGCTTGATCGACGCGAGCCGCAGCGTACGGACGTCGAGGTCGCGCCGGGCAACGGTCGCCCGCCGCTCGTCCTCGACGAGCCTGCGCTCGGCCCGCTCGGCCCGGTGCAGCGTCCGGGCCACGGCCAGCCCGGCCTGCCGGACGAGCCGGTGGCCGTCCACCAGTTCCCGCGGTCGACGGCGAGCAGCAGCTTCGCCACGTACACGACGCCTCCGCCGCCGGCCCGGTACTGGGCACGCGCGATCCGGCCCACGTCCCCGCGCAGCCCCTCCATCTCGCGCCGCTCCTTCTCGATCAGCGGCTCCAGGCGCAGCGCCTTCGCCCGCTGGTCCCGCGCCGCGCGCCTGCCGCGCTCGTAGGTCTCGGCGGCCCGGGCGGCCTCCTCGTACAGCCGCGCCACCTCGGCGCCGATGGCGGGCCCGTCGGAGGGGGAGGCGTCACCGGCGGGCGCGACCGCCGCGGAAGCGGGGAAAAGAGAGGCAGCGGCAGGGGCGAAAGCAGTGGCGGCGGAAGCGGCGGGCGCGGGAAGCCACAGAAGCACGCACAGCACCGGCACGAGCAACCGCTGGCAGGGTCCGAGGTGCATCCACGGATCGTGTCCCGGCCGCCCCCCGATTGCGTGCACCAAGGCCACGCCACCGGGTGTCGTCCCGCCATACGGCGTATCCGGGGCGCTGCGACGACGCTACAGCGGCGCCTCCCACACCACCGTCGTGCCCCCGCCGTCCTCCCCGAGCCCCGGCCCGCACCGGCTCGTACCGCCCAGTGACTCGGCACGCCGCTTGAGGTTGCGCAGTCCGTTGCGCCGGCCGCCCTCCGGGATGCCGACACCGTCGTCCGCGACCGAGAGCCGCACCCCGCGGCTGCCGTCCGCCATCTCGGCGGTGGCGTCGACGACGACTTCGATGCGGGACGCCCGCGCGTGCCGGAAGGCGTTGGACAGTGCCTCGCGCAGCGCCGCGACGAGGTTCTTGCCGGTGAGCTCGCCGACCAGTGCGTCGACCGGACCGACGAAGTGGTGCGCGGGCCGGAAGCCCAGCGGCACGGCCGCCATGTTGATCTCCCGCAGTACGCGTGTGCGCAGCCCCACGGGCGCCTCGGCCGGGCCCTGCTGGAGCGCGAAGATGGCCGTACGGATCTCCTGGATCGTCGCGTCCAGCTCGTCCACCGCCTTGCCCACCCCGGCCCGCACCTCGGGCACGACGGACCTGCGCTGGGCGCTCTCCAGCATCAGCCCCGTGGCGAACAGCCGCTGGATGACCAGGTCGTGCAGATCGCGGGCGATCCGGTCGCGGTCCTCGTACACCGCGAGCCGCTCCCGGTCCCGCTGCGTCTCCGCCATCATCAGCGCGAGCGCGGCCTGCGAGGCGAACTGCGTGGCCAGCGTCCGCTCCGACTCCGTGAACGGCTTCCCGCCCCGCTCGCGCGGGGTGGCGAGGGCGCCCAGCACCCGGCTGCCGCTGCGCAGCGGCAGCAGCATGCACGGCCCGTACCGCCGCGCCATCCTCGTGATCATGAGGGGGTCGCCGGCCGGGTCGCCGATGAACACGGCCTCGCCGTCGAGGAGTCGCGCGACGACCGGACTCTCCGGCGGAAGGACCACGCCGAGCGACTCGGACGGGTCGTCGGCCGAGACCGCGACGACCTCCAGACCGCCCTCCTCGGCGGGCAGCAGTCACCATCGCCGCGGCCGAGTCGGCGAGGTGGCGGGTCCTGCTGCGCGACGACGGTGAGCGCGTCGTCGGCGTCGCCGCCCGACAGGAGCGCGGTGGTGACGGCGACGGACCCGTCGATCCAGCGCTCGCGCTGCCGGGCCGCCTCGTACAGCCGGGCGTTGCCGATGGCGATGCCGGCCTCCGTGGCGAGCACCCGGACCATGTGCAGGTCGTAGTCGCTGAACTCGGCTCCGCCGTTCTTCTCGGCGAGGTAGAGGTTGCCGAAGATCTCGCCCTGTACACGGATGGGGACGCCCAGGAAGGTCCGCATCACCGGGTGGTGTGCCGGAAACCCGGCGAAGCGCGGGTCGGTCGTCAGGTCGCCGAGCAGCACCGGTTCGGGGTGCTCAACCAGGGCGCCCAGCAGCCCCTGGTGGCCGTCCGGCAGCCGCCCGATCCGCTGGGCCTGTGCCTGGGTCACGCCGTACGTCACGAAGTCGGACAGCCCGTCGCGCTCCTGGTCGACGACGCCGATCGCCGCGTACCGGGCGTCGGCGAGTTCCGCGGCGGTCTCGCAGATCCGGTCGAGGGCGGAGTGCAGTTCGAGCCCCGTACCGACGGACCGCATGGCCTCCAGCAGCCGGGGCACGCGCGCGGTGAGTTCGGTGGAGAGGCCCTGCAGGCTGCGGGTCGCCTGCGCGGCGGCTTCGCGATGGTCTTCCGGTTCCGGCACGTCGTGCACTGGCATGTCCCCGAGCCTAGTAAGTACCGTTTCGGGAGAAAAGCCGGGTGTGCAGCTGTTCGGCCGGTCAGACCGGTTCGGCCTCCCGTTCGCGCTCCAGCATCCGCCGCAGCGGCCCCTCGGTCTCCACCAGCGCCGCGTACGTGCCACGCTGGACGACGCGCCCGTCGTCCAGCACGATCACCTCGTCCACGGCCTCCAGCCCCCGGAGCCGGTGCGTGATGATCAGCGTCGTACGCCCCTCGGTGGCCCTGAGCAGGTCGGCCGTCAGCGCGTCCGCCGTCGCCAGGTCGAGGTGCTCGGCGGGCTCGTCGAGTACGAGTACGGGAAAGTCGGCGAGGAGGGCGCGGGCCAGTGCGAGGCGCTGGCGCTGGCCGCCGGAGAGCGGGCGCCGTGTTCGCCGGCCATCGTGTCGAGGCCGTCGGGCAGACCGTCCACCCAGGTCAGCAGCCGAGCGGCGGCGAGGGCGTCCCTCAGCTGCTCCTCGGTCGCGTCGGTCCGGGCCAGCCTGAGGTTCTCGCGCACCGAGCTGTCGAAGATGTGCGCGTCCTGCGCGCACAGGCCGACGAGCCTTCGCACGTCGTCGCCGTCCAGCCCGGCGGCGTCCGCCGTGCCGAGCGTGTACGTCCCCGCCCGCGCGTCCAGGAAGCGCAGCAGGACCTGTGCGAGCGTCGTCTTCCCCGCGCCGGAAGGACCGACCACGGCGACGCGCCTGCCCGCTCCCAGCGTGAGGTCGACGCCGGACAGCGCGTCCCGCTGCTGCCCGGCGTACCGGGCGCTCAGCCCGCGTACCTCCAGCGGGAACGGCGACGCGGGCCGGGCGGCGGGGGTCCGCGGCTCGTGCACCGGCACCGCGCGTCCAGCACCGCGTACACCCGCTCCGCACTGTGCTTGACGCGCCGGCGGTACTGCACGGCGAGCGGAAGCCCGGTGACGGCCTCGAAGGCGGCCAGCGGGGTCAGGACGACCACCGCCAGCGTCACCCCCGACAGCCGCCCGTCCTGCACCGCCTGCACCCCGGCGAGCGCGGCGAAGACGACGGTCAGCCCGCAGGCCAGCGAGGAGAGCCCGCCGCCGAGGGCGGTGGCGGTCGCACTCCGCGAGGCGATCCGCGTCAGCACCCCGTCCGCTTCCCGGACTCCCTGGATGCGCCGCTTCAGCGCGCCCGCGACGGTCAGTTCGGCCACTGCGCGCGAGCAGGTCGGCGACCGCGCGTCGCCAGCGCCCCGCGCGCGGGCGCCAGCTGCCGTTCGGCCCGCCGGGCACACACCCCGCTCAGCCACGGCACGCCCAACGGCGACGAGCAGCCCGGGGCCAGCACCGCCCCGGCCTCGGGCAGCAGCCACGCGGTGAACCCGACGGACCCGGCGCTCACGACGACCGCCGTCCCGACGGGCAGCAGCCACCGCAGCCAGTAGTCCTGGAGCGCGTCCACATCCGCGACCAGCCGGGACAGCAGATCACCGCGCCGGGTCTCGCGCAGACCGGCGGGCGCGATCCGCTCCAGCCGCCGGTACACGGCGACGCGCATCCCGGCGAGCATCCGCAGCACGGCGTCGTGCGACACGAGCCGCTCGGTGTAACGGAAGACGGCCCGCCCGATGCCGAAGGCCCGGGTCGCGGTGACCGCCATCATCAGGTAGAGCACCGGGGGCTGCTCGGAAGCGCGCGAGATCAGCCATCCGGACACGGCCATGAGCCCGACGGCCGATCCGAGCGCGAGGCTTCCGAGCCCCAGTGCAAGCCCCAGCCGCCCCCGCAGCTCCCCGGCGGCTTTCCGGACCCGCCCCAGCACCCCACGCCCGCCGGAACCGGCCGCGCCCTCTGCCACCACGGGGCCGCCGCCCGCACCCACCGGCTCCACCGACGCCACGGAGGCCACCGTCGTCACCGGGGCGCCGGCGGTTCCTCCTCCGACGGGCGGGAGGGCCAGAGACCCTTCCGCCCCGGGGGGACACGCGTCCCGCACACCCGCCCCGCACGGACGGGTCAGTTCCACCACCCGGTCCGCCACAGCCAGCAGCGCCGGCCGGTGCACGACCAGCACCACGGTCCGCCCCGCCGCCAGCCTCCGTACCGCGTCGACGATCCCCGCTTCCGTCTCGCCGTCCAGATTCGCCGTCGGCTCGTCGAGCAGCAGCAGCGGCCGGTCCGCGAGGAACGCCCGGGCGAGGGCGAGCCGTTGCCGCTGCCCGGCCGAGAGCCCGGCACCGTCCTCCCCGAGCCGCGTCTCGGCGCCCTGGGGGAGCCCGGTCACGAAGTCGTACGCCCCCGCGTCCCGCAACGCCGTCGCCACCGCCGCGTCGTCCGCGTCCGGCCGCGCCAGCCGTACGTTCTCGGCGACCGTTCCCGCGAAGAGGTGCGGTCGCTGCGGCACCCACGCGATCCGCTCGCGCCACCGCTCCATCGACACGTCCGCCAGGTCCACCGCCTGAGGCCCGTCCCCGACCAGCACGCGTCCCTCGTCCACCGGGGTGAACCCCAGCAGCACATTCAGCAGCGTGCTCTTGCCGACCCCGCTCGGCCCGACGACGGCGACCGTCTCGCCCTCCCCCACGACCAGCGACGCCGATTCCAGCGACGCCTCGGTCCGCCCCGTATGCCGGACCGTCACCCCTTCGACCCGCAGCGGCCCCGCGGGAGCGTCCGCGTCACCCGCCGGCCCCCGCGGCTGGGTCTCCAGAACCTCGAAGATCTCCTCCGCGGCGGACAGCCCCTCCGGCCGCGCGTGGTACTGCGCCCCCACCTGCCGCAGCGGCAAGTACGCCTCGGGCGCCAGCACCAGGATCACCAGGCCCGTGTACAGATCGAGGTCCCCGTGCACGAGCCGCATGCCGATGCCGACCGCGACCAGCGCCACCGACAGCGTCGCCAGCAGCTCCAGCGCGAACGACGACAGGAACGCGATGCGCAGCGTCCGCATCGTGGCCTGCCGGTACTCGTCCGTGATCGAGCGGATCGACTCGGCCTGCGCCTTCGCCCGCCCGAAGACCTTGAGCGTCGGCAGCCCGGCGACGACGTCCAGGAAGTGCCCGGACAGCCGCGAGAGCAGCCGCCACTGACGGTCCATCCGCGCCTGGGTGGCCCACCCGATGAGGATCATGAAGAGCGGAATGAGCGGCAGCGTCACCACGATCACCGCCGCCGAGATCCAGTCCTCGGTGACGATCCGCGCGAGCACCGCCACGGGCACGACGACCGCGAGCCCGAGCTGCGGCAGGTACCGCGAGAAGTAGTCGTCCAGCGCGTCGACGCCCCGCGTCGCCAGCGCCACCAGCGCCCCCGCACGCTGTTCCGTCAGCCACCCGGGCCCCAGCTCGGCGGCCCGCTCCAGCAGCCGCCCCCGCAGCTCGGACTTGACCGCCGCGCTCGCCCGGTACGCGGCGAGTTCCGTCAGCCAGGCCACCAGGGCCCGTCCCACCGCGACCGCCGCCAGCAGCATCAGCGGCGTACGCAGCTCCGAGCCGTCGAGCCCCCGCTGGAACGCGCCCACCACCACTTCGGCGATGAGCATCGCCTGGGCGATGACCAGGCCCGCCCCGGCAAGGCCGAGGACCACCACGGCCCCCAGGAAGAAGCGGGTGGCACGGGCGTACCGGAGCAGACGCGGGTCGATCGGTTTCACGTGAAACATCTCCCACTAGTGCGCATCGGCGAGGTGCTGCGTGCCGATCCGCTTACGGAACACCCAGTACGTCCAGCCCTGGTAGAGCAGCACCACCGGCATGGCGATCCCGGCGCACCAGGTCATGATCTTCAAGGTGTACGGCGTGGACGAGGCGTTGGTGACCGTGAGGCTCCACGCGTCGTTCAGCGAGGACGGCATGACGTTCGGGAACAGCGTCAGGAAGAGCATCGCAACCGCGGCCACGACGGTCACCCCCGACAGCCCGAACGCCCAGCCTTCGCGTCCCGCCGCCGTGAACCCGACCGCCGCGACCAGGGCCAGCACCGCCACGGCCATCGCGGCGCGCTCGCCGCGTCGCCATGGTCCGCCTGCGTCCAGCCCAGGAAGGCAAGCGCCAGCACCCCGGTGACGGCCCCGAGCCCGAGCGCGAGCTTGCGCGCCCGCTCCCGGATGTCACCCAGCGTCTTGAGCCCCGCGAAGACCGCACCGTGGAAGGTGAAGAGGCTCAGCGTGACGAGCCCGCCCAGCAGTGCGTACGGGTTGAGCAGGTCCCCGAGGGAGCCGACGTACTCCATCTCGGCGTCGATCTTCACGCCGTGCACGATGTTGCCGAAGGCCACACCCCACAGGAACGCGGGCAGCAGCGAGGTCCAGAAGATCGCGTGCTCCCAGTTGGTCTGCCAGCGCTCCTCGCTGCGCTTGACCCGGTACTCGAACGCGACTCCGCGCACGATCAGGCAGAGCAGGATCAGCAGCAGCGGCAGGTAGAACCCGGAGAAGAGCGTGGCGTACCACTCGGGAAAGGCGGCGAAGGTCGCGCCGCCCGCACTCAGCAGCCACACCTCATTGCCGTCCCAGACGGGGCCGATCGTGTTGATCAGCACCCGCTTCTCGGGCCGGTCGCGGGCCAGCAGCTTGGTGAGGACGCCGATCCCGAAGTCGAAGCCCTCCAGGAAGAAGTAGCCGATCCACAGGACGGCGATCAGGACGAACCAGACGTCGTGCAGTTCCATGACGGTGCAGCTCCCTCGGCCTAGTACGAGAAGGCCATCGGCTTGTCGGCGTCACGCACGTCGCCGCCGATCTTCGCGGGCGGGTTCAGGTCGGCCGTGCTGAGCTCGGGCGGACCGGCCTTGACGTAGGTGACGAGCAGCTTGACCTCGATGACGGCCAGGACGGCGTACAGCAGGGTGAAGGCGGCCATCGAGGTGATGATCTCGGCCTGGGACACGCCGGGAGAGACCGCGTCGCGGGTCTGCATCACGCCGTAGACGACCCAGGGCTGCCGTCCCATCTCGGTGAAGATCCAGCCCCACGAGTTGGCGATCAGCGGGAACGCCATCGTCCACAGGGCCAGCAGCCAGTACAGCCGGGTGAGCCTCGCCCCGAGCGGCTTCCTCAGCAGCACCAGATGCGGCACCTCGTCCTCCCCGGTCCGCAGGGCGGCCGGCAGCAGGAACTTCTTCCGCGTGAGCCACAGCCCCAGCAGTCCCAGGGAGAAGGACGCCATGCCGAAGCCGATCATCCAGCGGAAGCCCCAGTAGGCGACGGGGACGATGGGCTTGTAGTCGCCGGGGCCGAACTTCTCCTGCAGGGCCTCATTGGTGTCGTTGATGCCGGGCACGTAGGACTCGAAGTCGCTGTGGGCGAGGAAGGACAGCAGGCCGGGTATCTCCAGGGCGACCTCGTTGTGCCCCTTGTCGACGTCCCCGTACGCGAAGACGGAGAAGGGCGCCGGGCTCTCGCCGTCCCACAGCGCCTCGGCGGCGGCCATCTTCATCGGCTGCTGCTCGTACATGACCTTGCCGAGGGTGTCGCCGCTGACCGCGGTGAGCAGACCGCCGACCGTCAGGGTGACCAGGCCGAGCCGCAGCGACGTCCGCATCACCGGGACGTGCTTCTTGCGCATCAGGTGGAAGGCGGCGATGCCCACCATGAAGGCGCCCCCCGTCAGGAAGGCCGCCGAGAAGCTGTGGAAGACCTGGTTGAGGGTGGTGTTCTGGGTCAGGACCAGCCAGAAGTCGGTGAGTTCGGCACGGCCCCTCTCCTCGTTGAACCGGTAGCCGACGGGGTGCTGCATCCAGGAGTTGGCCGCCAGGATGAAGTACGCCGACAGCAGGGTGCCGATCGAGACCATCCACATGCAGGCCGCGTGGAGCTTCTTGGGCAGCTTGTCCCAGCCGAAGATCCACAGTCCGATGAAGGTGGACTCGAAGAAGAAGGCGATCAGAGCCTCGAAGGCCAGCGGCGCCCCGAAGACGTCACCGACGAAGCGCGAGTAGTCGGACCAGTTCATGCCGAACTGGAACTCCTGGACGATGCCGGTGACGACACCCATCGCGATGTTGATCAGGAAGAGCTTGCCCCAGAACTTCGTGGCCCTGAGGTACTTGTCCTTCTGCGTACGCACCCAGGCCGTCTCCAGCCCCGCGGTGAGCGCGGCCAGCGAGATCGTCAGGGGGACAAAAAGGAAGTGGTAGACGGTGGTGATGCCGAACTGCCATCGCGCGAGAGTCTCCGGCGCCAGAGCTAGGTCCACGTCGCCTTCTCCTTCGTATCGCCTCGGAGCTTGTGGAGCTTGTGAACGCGTTCACATTCACAAGCACCAGTATGGCGCACACGTGTTTCCCGGCATCCAGCCGGGGGGTACAACTGTGCCCTCGAACACCTCCGAAAAGGCGCACGAGGGCACAGGAAAGCAAGGGAGAAGCGACGAAACGGCCACCACAACCAAGGCAGAGCGCCCAGGTGGGGCGGATCGTGTGACTTACAGCTCCTTGAGGAACGCCTCCGCGGTGTGCAGCAGGATGTCGTTGGCCTCCGCCTCGCCGATCGTGATCCGCAGCCCCTCGCCCGCGAAGGGCCTGACGACGACGCCGGCCTTCTCGCAGGCCGCCGCGAAGTCGGCCGTACGCTCCCCCAGCCGCAGCCAGACGAAGTTCGCCTGCGTGTCCGGCACGGTCCAGCCCTGCTTGACCAGCGTCTCGTACACCCGCTTGCGCGCGCAGACCAGCGAGCCGACCCGCCCGAGCAGCTCGTCCTCGGCCCGCAGCGAGGCGACCGCCGCGTCCTGCGCCAGCTGGCTCACGCCGAAGGGCACCGCCGTCTTGCGCAGCGCGGCCGCCACCGGCTCGTGCGCGACGGCGAAGCCGACCCGCAGCCCGGCCAGGCCGTACGCCTTGGAGAAGGTGCGCAGCACCGCCACATTGGGGCGGCTGCGGTAGAGCTCGATGCCGTCGGGCACGTCGTCCTCTTCGCCCGGGACGGACCGGACGAACTCCCGGTACGCCTCGTCCAGCACCACGAGCACGTCCGAGGGCACCCGGTCCAGGAACCGCTCCAGCTCGGCCCTGCGCACCGCCGTGCCGGTCGGGTTGTTCGGGTTGCAGACGAAGATCAGCCGGGTCCGCTCGGTGATCGCGTCGGCCATGGCGTCCAGGTCGTGCACGTCACCGTCGGTCAGCGGCACCTCCACCGCCGTGGCACCGCTGATCCGCGTGATGATCGGGTACGCCTCGAAGGACCGCCAGGCGTAGATCACTTCGTCGCCGGGGCCCGAGGTCGCCTGGAGCAGCGACTGCGCGATCCCGACGGACCCGGTGCCGGTCGCCAGGTGCGACACGGGCACCCCGAACCGGTCGGCGAGCTCGTTCATCAGGCCGGTGCAGGCCATGTCCGGGTAGCGGTTGAGGCTCCCGGCCGCGGCGATCACTTCTTCCAGCACACCGGGCAGCGGCGGGTACGGGTTCTCGTTGGAGGACAGCTTGTACGCCACCGGTCCCCCGGCAGCGGCAGGCTTCCCCGGCTTGTAAGTGGGGATGCCGTCCAGCACCGCGCGCAGCTTGGGGCTCGTCTCACTCACTCTGGGTCCTCCTCGACCGTACGTACCACCAATACTGCACACCTTATGAGGATTGCGGCCCCGTGCGAATGCCAGGCGCACAGGACAGGGGGAGCGCTCCCCGCCCCGGCGCGCGCCCGTGGCTCACTCCGTGGCGCGCGTCCCCCGTGAAGGTGAGTTGAGACCTCTTCGGGACGTGGACCACTTGGCAGGGCCGTGCCGGTCGACAAGTGCCAATGGCTCGCCTTTCCCGTCAATTACCTTGTAATCCAAGGTGATTAACGCGTTAGGTCCTTGCAGAAACGTGCCTGTCAACGACTGCATATGCACCCGCCCTCACCACCCGCCCGAGCCCTACTATCGGCTCGCCATGACAGCAGCAGGGAAGCATCAGGTGAGCCGGACGGAAACCCACCGGCGGAGCACCCGGCCAGGACGAGCGGGCATTCGGGACGTCGCCGCCGCAGCCGGTGTCTCCATCACGACGGTCTCGGACGCGCTCAACGGCAAGGGCCGGCTCCCGGACGCCACCCGCAACCACGTCCGCGAAGTCGCCGAGAGACTCGGCTACCGCCCCTCCGCGGCGGCCCGGACCCTCCGTACCGGCAAGTCGGGTCTCATCGGCCTGACCGTGACCACCTACGGGGATGAACCTTTCGCCTTCACGGAGTTCGCCTACTTCGCCGAGATGGCCAGAGCCGCGACGTCCGCCGCACTCGCCCGCGGATACGCCCTCGTCATCCTCCCCGCCACCTCCCGGCACGACGTCTGGTCGAACGTCGCCCTCGACGGCACCGTCGTCATCGACCCGTCCGACCAGGACGCGGTCGTCACCGAACTCGTACGCCAGGGCCTTCCCGTCGTCTCCGACGCCGGCCCGCCGGCACCCTGCCCGTGACCGCCTGGGTCGACAACGACCACGAAGCAGCCGTCCTCGGCCTGCTCGACCACCTCGCCGACGCCGGCGCCCGCCGCATCGGGCTGCTCACCGGCAACACCACCGACACCTACACCCGCCTGTCCACCGACGCGTACCTGCGCTGGTGCGAGCGCGTCGGCCAGGACCCGGTGTACGAGTCCTACCCGGCCCACGACCCGTGCGCGGCGCCGTCGCCGCCGACCGGCTGCTCGCCCGCCCGGACCGGCCCGACGCCGTCTACGGGCTCTTCGACCCCAACGGCAACGACCTGCTCGCCGCCGCCCGCCGCTACGGACTGCGCGTACCCGAGGACCTGCTGCTCGTCTGCTGCAGCGAGTCCACCGTGTACGCCGCCACCGAACCGCCCGTCACCACGCTCTCGCTGAAGCCGCGCAGGATCGGCACGGCCGTCGTCCAGCTCCTCATCGACGCCATCGAGGGCATCAATACCGACGGTCCCGTCGAGCAGGTCATACCGACCGAACTCATCGTCCGGACGTCCTCACAGCGCCGGCCGCACCGCACCAAGGTGAGCCCGCCGCGCTCGCCCTCCGGGGACTGACCTCCCCAATTCGGGCGAAACCACCGGCGAACCGCGTACGCATCCGGATTCACCACCCCTGGTGCGTCACAGAGCACGAGCCGCATTCCTATGATGGGCGCACGACACTGCGGACCCACCACGACCAGGTGAGGCCGGAAGGTGTACGGCGGCGCGCGACGGTGGTGGAGGGGTCGATGACACAGGGGGCCGGTCAGGGACCCGCAGTGCGGACGGCTACATTGCGGGACTTCCGCGTACCGCCGTACGCACAGGCCCCCATTCCCGCGCACACGCCGCACCCGCCTGCCTTCGGGAGCGCCTACGCCCCCGACGAGGAGCCGGAGGGGTACACCCCCACGCAGCGCGACCTGCCGGTGATCAGCCGCGGCGGCCCGGGCGACACGGTCCAGGTGACCGGACAGACCGGGCCCGAGCCGCGGCCCGCCGCCGGCGAGGGCCTCGGGCCGCTCTTCGTCGTGGGCGATGTGCACGGCTACCTCGCCGAACTGCTCGCCGCCCTCGCGGAACAGGGGCTCATCGACGCCGAAGGCCGCTGGGCCGCCGGCAACGCCCGGCTCTGGTTCCTCGGCGACTTCACCGACCGCGGGCCCGACGGCATCGGCGTCATCGACCTCGTGATGCGGCTGTCCGCCGAGGCCGCGGCCGCCGGCGGCTACTGCAAGGCCCTCATGGGCAACCACGAGCTGCTGCTCATCGGTGCCAAACGGTTCGGCGACACCCCCGTCAACTCCGGTGCGGGTACGGCGACCTTCCAGGCCGCCTGGCTGCTCAACGGCGGCCAGAAGTCCGACATGGACCGCCTCCAGGACGTGCACCTCCAGTGGATGTCCCGCCTCGACGCGGTCGCACTGGAGGACGTGCACCTGCTGACGCACTCCGACACGACGGCCTACCTCGACTACGGCCACACCATCGAGGACGTGAACGACACCGTCCACGACATCCTCACGCGCAACGACGCCGACGAGTGCTGGGACGTCTTCCGCAAGCTCACCAAGCGCTTCGCCTTCCGTGACGAGGGCGGCGCCCAGGCGGTGCGCGAGCTGCTCGGCGCGTACGGCGGCGAACGCATCGTCCATGGTCACAGTCCCATTCCCTACCTGCTGGGAGAGGTGGGCAACGAGAGCACGGACAACGGCGACGAGAACGCGGGACCGATCGTGGAAGGACCCCACGTGTACGCCGACGGGCTCGCCATCGCCATGGACGGCGGCGTGACCATGGCCGGAAAACTGCTGGTGGTCCAGCTCCCCCTGCGCGGCTGAACCCCGCCGGGGAGGACGCGGCCATATACACGCCGCACTTACCACTGCGCCAATTTCCGGAAACCCCCTGTCACCCCGTGCTCTGAGCGCTCTACCATCGGCTTATCCGTAGCAGGCTCTCCTCCGTTTCCGCCCAACTGCCCGCCCGGAGCGGGCTGTCCGGCCCTACGGAGCATCGGGGGATGCACATGAACAGCAGCGCTCCGCACCTGCTGGCCGAGGACCGCCCGGCATTCGAAGGCGTTCTCGACGAGGCACTGCGCACCGCTTGTCACCGTCCGGATCCGGCCGCTGCCGGGCAGCGGCTCACCACCGCACAGCTGCGCACCATGGCGTTGGACGCCAGCGCGCTCATCGCCGCCGCCGCGGCCGTCGAGTACGACCACTACGTGAAGGTCCGCGAGGAGGTACGCACACCTCCGGCGGCGGCCGGCCGCGCCGGCCCCGTCCTCACCATGGGGGAGAGCGCCGAGACGACGGGCGCGGGCGTCGTCGCCGTCGTCGCCGTCCTGACGCCGCTGCTCGCGGGGACCGCCGCGGCGATCTTCCTGATCGTCGGCTACCTGCTCACGCTGCTCACGCCCGAACCCGCCTTCGCCCAGACACTGCTGACGGTGGGGTGGCTCTTCGGAGCGCTCACGGCGGTGGGCATCCTGGTCGCCGCGGCCGGGCTGCTGCTGACAGCTCTGCGCAACGGTTCGTCGGCGTTCTCCGAAGACCGGGGAAGCGGGCTGCCGGAAGAGGTCGCCCGGGCCAGGGAAGCCTGGCGGCGCGCCCTGCTGGAACGGGGCGTCGTACCGTTCCTGCGCGAAGCCCTGGCCTGTGCGGCGCCGGACCCGCCCGGCCCGGGGCCGCACCGGCCCGCCGGCCGCATCCCCGACCTGGGGTACTCACGGCCCGACTACAGCAGCCCGGGTCCGGACGGCGGCACCACGCCGGGGCCGCGCCCGAGCTTCTCCAGCCCCGACTTCTCCAGCCCGGACCACACACCCGAGTGACCCCTACAGCCGGCGCACCGCCTGCGCCTCCGCACGTTCCACCGACGCACGGCCGTGGACGTGGACCAGCGCCAGGTGGAACAGCGCCGGGGCCAGCGGGGCCCACCGGTGCATCCGGTCCGGACGCAGGAGGTACCTGGACACGTCCGCCGGGCGGAAGGGAACGAACTCCGTCGTCTGGTGTTCCCACCGGTCGGCGACGCCCCTGCTCATGCGCGCCTGGAGGCCCTCGCAGGTCAGGGACTTGAGCCTCGCGTAGAAGTGGGCGCTCCAGTGACGCCTGTCGACGTCCAGCACGAAGGCCAGGAGAGCGAGGGAGTACTCGGACGGCTCCAGGGAGAGCTCCTCCCTCATGCCGCGCCGGCAGACGGCGTACAGGTCCGGTGCGCTCCTGCCGGACGAGTCGATGTGCCGGGACAGCCCCTCGTTCACGGAGGAGTTCCACACCCCGGGCGCCATGCGTACCCGCTCGCTGCGCCGGCTGACCACCAGCATGTCGTCGGAGGTCACCACGGCGATGTTGACGGCGAAGCTGCACTGCAGGAAGGCCGGTGCTTCCAGTGGACGGTCCGGATCGAGGTAACGGGAGCGCGGTGTGGTGCCGTCGGACAGCCGGCGGTCGAGCTGCTGGGCCGCCAGGAACGTGTAGTAGTCCGTGGGCCGCAGCCTCAGGTGGACCTCCGGCTGCTCGTCGAGGGCGGTCCGGGAGACGCCGAACGCCTCGACGGCGTAACGGGGCCCGTTCCACACGGGCGTCCGTCCCTCGGCCTGGAGCTGAGCGCTCCCGGCCTCGATCTCGTCGCGCCAGACCGCCATCTCCGGGGGAAGGACCGCCTCGTCGTCCAGAACCTGGATGTGTACGGCATCGGCGGTGATCGTGGACTCTCCGTCGCCCTCCACTATCAAGGCGGAGGTGTGGAGCGGCCCCAGGGCGAACGTGGTCCACGCGCGGCTGGGCCCGCCGCGGGAGCGCAGGCTCCGCACCGCGCTCGACGAGCGCCTGCGGACCCTGAACCAGGCATCCTGCAAAGGCTGCTGGAACAGCGTCGCGAACACCATGCCCAGTACGGCGCCCACCACTCCATTGGCCACATCGATTCCGCCCATGCCGGGGAGCGTAGGCAGAAATGATCAAGTGGTGGAGCGCTCTTGCCTGTTCTGTTACCACTGGCCGACGGGCCCCGCCCCCCGACAGGGGCCCGCCGGGCGCTCAGTCGGCGATCGGCAGGTACACCCGGTTGCCGGCGGCGGCGAACTCCTTGGACTTCTCCGCCATGCCCGCCTCGATCTCGTCCTGCGTGCCGCCGTGCTCACGCCGGATGTCCTGGCTGATCTTCATCGAGCAGAACTTCGGCCCGCACATGGAGCAGAAGTGCGCGGTCTTCGCCGGCTCGGCGGGCAGCGTCTCGTCGTGGAACTCCCGCGCCGTGTCCGGGTCCAGGGCCAGGTTGAACTGGTCCTCCCAGCGGAACTCGAAGCGGGCGTCCGACAGCGCGTCGTCCCACTCCTGCGCCCCCGGGTGCCCCTTGGCGAGATCCGCGGCATGGGCCGCGATCTTGTACGTGATGACACCGGTCTTCACGTCGTCACGGTTGGGCAGGCCCAGGTGCTCCTTGGGCGTGACGTAGCAGAGCATCGCCGTGCCCCACCACGCGATCATCGCCGCCCCGATGCCGGAGGTGATGTGGTCGTACGCCGGGGCCACGTCCGTCGTGAGCGGGCCGAGCGTGTAGAAGGGGGCCTCCTCGCAGATCTCCTGCTGGAGGTCGATGTTCTCCTTGATCTTGTGCATCGGGACGTGGCCCGGGCCCTCGATCATCGTCTGTACGTTGTGCCGCTTGGCGATCGTGTTGAGTTCCCCGAGCGTCTTCAACTCGGCGAACTGCGCCTCGTCGTTGGCGTCCGCGATCGAACCGGGCCGCAGGCCGTCGCCGAGCGAGTACGTCACGTCGTACGCCGCGAGGATGTCGCAGAGCTCCTCGAAGTTCTCGTACAGGAACGACTCCTTGTGGTGCGCCAGGCACCACGCGGCCATGATCGAACCGCCGCGCGAGACGATGCCGGTCTTGCGCCGGGCGGTCAGCGGGACGTACGGCAGGCGCACGCCGGCATGGACCGTCATGTAGTCGACGCCCTGCTCGGCCTGCTCGATGACCGTGTCCTTGTAGATCTCCCAGGTCAGCTCCTCCGCCCGGCCGTCGACCTTCTCCAGGGCCTGGTAGAGCGGGACGGTGCCGATCGGCACGGGGGAGTTGCGCAGCACCCACTCGCGGGTGGTGTGGATGTTGCGGCCGGTTGACAGGTCCATGACCGTGTCGGCGCCCCACTTGGTCGCCCAGGTCATCTTGTCCACCTCCTCCTCGATGGAGGAGGTGACCGCCGAGTTGCCGATGTTGGCGTTGACCTTCACCAGGAACCGCTTGCCGATGATCATCGGCTCGATCTCCGGGTGGTTCACGTTCGCCGGCAGGACCGCGCGGCCCGCCGCGATCTCCTCCCGTACGACCTCGGGCGCCACGTTCTCCCGGATCGCCACGAACTCCATCTCGGGCGTGATGTCCCCGCGGCGCGCGTACGCGAGCTGCGTGACCGCCTGGCCGCCGCGTCCCCGGCGGGGCTGGCGCGGACGGCCCGGGAAGACCGCGTCGAGGTTGCGCAGGCCCCCGCGCGGCGAGGTGTGCTTGATCCCGTCGTCCTCGGGGCGGACCGGGCGGCCCGCGTACTCCTCGGTGTCGCCGCGGCCGACGATCCAGTTCTCGCGCAGCGGCGCGAGTCCGCGGCGTACGTCCGTCTCGACGGTCGGGTCGGTGTACGGGCCGGACGTGTCGTACAGCGTCACGTCCTTCCCGTTGGTGAGGTGCACCTGACGGACCGGCACGCGGAGGTCCGAACGCGAGCCCTCGGGCCCCGCGACGTATCCCTTGTGCCAGCCCGGCTTGCGGCCGTCCTGGCTGGTGGCAGGCGTGTGTGCATCCGCTGTGGTCATGAGACCTACTCCCTACGCCGGCATTACCCGGTAACAGGTTCGGCGGTCGGCGCAGCGGCTTCCGTACGTACGTCCGTACGGAGGTCAGCGCCCTCTCAGCCCGGTGCTCCGAGCTCCCGCGTGTGCAAAGGTGCCCCCACGCTAGCGTCATCTCTGGCGCGCTGACCAGAGGGCCCCCTCCGTTCTTGCGATGATCGGTCGGTGACGTCCCCCCAGCCAACGCCCGAAATCCATGGCCACACCCACAGCCACGGGCCCGCCGCGCCCGTATCCCAGCACCTGCGCAAGGTCATCGCGGCCGTGCTGATCCCCTTCGCCACGGCCGTTTTCGTCGGCCTCGTCGTGCTCTGGCCGGGCGGCGCGCCCGAGCACGAGCGCACGGGTGTCGGTTTCGACCGGCAGACCGTGTCGGGCAAGGTGACGGATGTGCAGCAGGTCGACTGCAAGGACGTGAACGCCGCCCAGGTGCCCCCTACCGGCGACACGTCCACGCCGTCCGGCCGCGAGGCCCAGCAGGCCCAGCAGGGCACCTGCGAGCGAGCCACGATCGAGGTCACGTCCGGCAAGGACAAGGGCCGTACGTTCACCGAGATCGTCCAGCCCGACGCGCCGAGACAGCTGAACGAGGGTCAGGGCGTGGTGGTGGCGTACGCGCCCGACGCGCCCCGCGACCTCCAGTACTCGGTGACCGATGTGGACCGCGGAATTCCGATGGCCCTGCTGGCCGGGATCTTCGCGCTCGCGGTGATCGCCGTCGGCCGGATGAAGGGCCTGATGGCACTGATCGCGCTCGCCGTGTCCTTCGCGGTCCTGACGCTGTTCATCCTCCCCGCGATCCTCCAGGGATCGAATCCGCTGATCGTCGCGGTCGTCGGGGCGAGCGCCATCATGCTCATCGCGCTCTACGCCTGCCACGGCCTGACGGCCCGTACGTCCGTCGCCGTCGTCGGCACGCTCATCTCACTGCTGCTGATCGGGCTGCTGGGCTCGCTCTTCATCGACTGGGCGTACCTCAGCGGCAACACGGACGACAACACCGGGCTCATCCACGGCCTCTACCCGGACATCGACATGAGCGGCCTGCTCCTCGCGGGCGTCATCATCGGCTCGCTGGGTGTGCTCGACGACGTGACGGTCACCCAGACGTCGGCGGTCTGGGAACTCCACCAGGCGGACCCCTCGATGGGCCCGCGCGCCCTGTACCGGGCCGGCATCCGCATCGGCCGCGACCACATCGCGTCCGTCGTCAACACGCTCGTGCTGGCGTACGCGGGCGCCGCGCTGCCGCTGCTGCTGCTCTTCTCGATCGCGCAGAGCAGTGTCGGCACGGTCGCCAACAGCGAACTGGTCGCGGAGGAGATCGTACGGACACTGGTCGGCTCGATCGGCCTTGTCGCGTCGGTTCCGGTGACCACCGCGCTCGCGGCGCTGGTCGTTTCGGCCGACCGGCCGGGGACCGGCGGGACCGCCGCGGCCCTCCCCGCACGCGGCGGCGGCAGGGGCCGGCGCCGCAAGCGCTGAAGCAGCCCTGCAGCCCCACAGCCCTGCAGCCCCACAGCAGGCGCCTTCAGCCGGCTCCTTCAGCCGGCGCTCTGCTCCTCGGCGAGGATCCGGTCGAGCGCGTCCTCCAGGTCCCCGTCGAAATCCCCGCGGGTGCACTCCTGCCCCAGCGGCACGAGCCGGTCCGTACGGTCGAGGAACGCCACCAGCGGGGCCGCGCTCGCCCGGAACAGCGCGCGGTCCCCGGCGACCTGGAGCCGGATGTGCACGTCCATGAGCCCCTCGGGACCGGTCGGCTCGATGTGCACATCGCCTTCGCCGCACGGCATGTTGAGACCGTCGAGAAGCAGCTCCCGGCCGAACGCCCAGGTGACGGGGGCGTCGCCGGGCAGGTGGAACGTCATCCGCACCGCGTACGGATCCCTGGTCACGTACCGGAGCTCCACCGGGATCCGGAAGGAGAGCTCCTCCGAGACAAGGAAGCTCATCATGACGTCTGCCTGAACCGACTCGCGCATGCTCAACCCCGCACTAGTGAGACTGGCCAGGAATCGTTCCCCCTGGCCCTCTTGACGCCATGGTGCTCGAAGCAGTACCAGATCACAAGGAGTGATATTTCAGATACTGATAGAGAATGTGAACGAGCCGAGCAACACTTCCGCCGCGCTGCGTAGTTGTGTGATCGCGGGGAGCAACCGATGTTCCTGGTCGGCTGGGAGAGAAATGGCCATCGTGGCGGCGGTGGAACCGACGGTGATCGGAATGGCCGCGCAGACGGATCCGACCGCGTACTCCTGGCGTTCCACGACCGGACGCATCCGTTCCGTCGCTGCCAGGCGGTCGAGCAGGGTCTCCCGGTCACGCACCGAATGCGGTGTGAGCGGCTCGACCGGATGACGGGCCAGGTGGTCCCGGCGGGACCTCTCGTCGAGCTGGCTCAGCAGACACTGGCCCAGCGCGTGGGCGTGACAGGTCGCACGGAAGTCGGCCCACTCCTCCACGGCGGGTGACGACGGGTCCTCCGCGACCGCGACGAGTTCGATCTCGCCTTCGCTGTAGAGGGCGAAGTAGACGGCGACGCCGATCGCGTCCCGCCAGTACTCCAGCGAGTCCGTGATCATGCCGCGACGATTCTGCCGCGCGCCCGAGCACGTCAGCCGCCCGACCGCCTCGCCGAGGACGAACACTCCTTGCTGGCGGCGCAGATAGCCCTCGTGCGCCAGCGTGCGCAGCAGGTGATAGGTGGTCGGGAGGGGGAGGCCGGCCTCCCTGGCGAGCTGCTTGGCCGGGGCCCCGTCGGCATGGGCGCTCACCGCCTCCAGCAGACGAAGGGCGCGCTGCACCGAACCGATCAGGGTCGGGGCAGCGGCGGTGTGTGCCGTGGCCACAGGACTCACCCCCAGGCGTGGTGACGGGCTGTGCGCCCGCCTGCGGGGGCCGCCCCCGCGAGCTCGCCGCGGGCCTGGGCCGATGGAGTGGGGATCGCCCTTGGCCGGCGCGGTTGCCGGGCCACGGGTCCCAGGGGCGGCGGAGAATCGTTACCCTAACCGCCCGCCCCGGGCGCGCAGGATGTTTGCCACCCGGGTCCCCCGAGTGGGCTAACGGCCCTGCGGAGGGCGCCCGAACGGCGTACGCACGGCGTTCGGGAGGCGTGCGCAGGGCGCGTTCGGGAGGCGTACGTACAGCGCGTTCGGTCTACCAGTCGCCGCCCGACGAGGACGACGCCATGAACTTCCGCACGACGTAGATCAGGCCGCCGACCAGGGCGACGAAGACCAGCACCTTGAAGAGAAGACCGATCAGCAGACCGATCGCGCTCAGGATGGCGCCGCCGAACACCACCAGAGCGATGACGGGCACCGCGACCCATTTCACCCACCACGGCATCCCCGCGAAGATCTCCCGCACGGCCATCGTCTTGCCTCTTCTCCCTCGAAGCTTTCTTCCTGACCTCGATGCTAGGGGCGGAAGGACGGCCCACGGAGGTCCCGGAGCCCTTGAAGACCCCTGATCGGCCCCCTAGGGAACCCTGACTTCCGGATCAGCTCTCGGGCGGGGAGAAGACGACCATCACCCGCAGGTCCTCGCTGATGTGGTGGAACTTGTGCGGCACCCCGGCCGGCACGTACACCACACTGCCCCGCCCCACCTGCGTCGTCTCCATGCCGACGGTGATCGACGCGCGCCCGCTGACGACGAAGTAGACCTCGTCCTCACGGTGCGGCTGCTGCGGGTCGCTCTCGCCCGCGTCCAGGGCGTACAGCCCGACCGACATGTTCCTTTCCCTCAGGAACTGCAGATACGCACCCTCGTTGGCGGCGCGCTCCGCCTCCAGTTCGTCCAGCCGGAATGCCTTCATCGTCCGTCCGCCCCTCGGCCCGTCGTACGCCGGTGTCCGGCGCCGATCATGTCTGCCACGATCAGACACATGATGAATTTCGTAGTCAAGACGATCGCCAACGCGGCGGCCCTGGCGGTAGCCGTCTGGCTCTTCCAGGACATCACGCTGACCGGCGACAGCACCGGCGACAAGGTGCTGACGCTGATCGTCGTCGCGCTCCTCTTCGGCCTGGTGAACTTCCTCGTCAAGCCCGTCGTGAAGCTGCTGACACTGCCGCTCTTCATCCTCACGCTCGGCCTGATCACGCTGGTGGTCAACGCGCTGATGCTGCTGCTGACCTCCTGGCTGGCCGACACGTTCGACCTCGGCTTCCGCGTCGAGGGGTTCTGGACGGCCTTGCTCGGCGCCCTCGTCATCAGCGTCGTCTCGTGGGCGACGAACGTCATCCTGCCCGACAAGGACTGAAACATGAGCACCATGGACAACCGCACCGGCGACGGCACCCGGGCGGTACGGGCCGGACTGCCCGACCCCGTCGCGTACGAACCGACCCTCCCGGGGCCGGTCTTCGCCGCGCACTACCACCTGCCCGGCGAGCCGACCGGGCCGTACACCTACGGACGCGACGAGAACCCCACCTGGACGCACCTGGAACGGGCCATCGGCGAGCTGGAGGCACCGGAGGAGACGGGCGTCGAGACGGTCGTCTTCGCCTCCGGCATGGCCGCCGTCTCCGCGGTCCTCCTCTCGCAGACGCGGGCCGGCGACACGGTGGTCCTGCCCTCCGACGGCTACCAGGCACTCGCGCTCGTACGCGAACAGCTGGAGGCGTACGACGTGCGGGTGCGCACCGCGCCGACCGGCGGTGACGCGCAGCTCGGCGTACTCGACGGGGCCCGGCTGCTGTGGATCGAGACGCCGTCCAACCCCGGGCTCGACGTGTGCGACGTCCGCAGACTCGCGGACGCGGCGCACGCCGCAGGGGCCCTGGTCGCCGTCGACAACACCCTCGCCACCCCGCTGGGCCAGCGCCCCCTGGAACTCGGCGCGGACTTCTCCGTGGCCAGCGGCACCAAGGGCCTCACCGGCCACGGCGATGTCCTGCTCGGCTACGTGACCTGCCGCGACGCGGAACTCGCGGCGCGGGTACGGCGCTGGCGCAAGGTCGTCGGGGCGATCCCCGGGCCGATGGAGGCCTGGCTGGCGCACCGTTCCCTGGCCACCCTCCAGCTGCGCGCCGACAAGCAGGGCGCGAACGCGCTGGCCCTCGCCGAGGCGCTGCGCGAGCACCGCGCCGTGAGCGGGCTGCGCCACCCCGGGCTGCCCGGCGACCCGTCGTACACCGTCGCCTCGCGCCAGATGCGCCGCTTCGGCTCCGTCGTGTCCTTCACGCTGCCCGACCGCGGGTACGCGGAGCGCTTCCTGGGCGGGCTGCGGCTGGCCGAGGAAGCGACCAGCTTCGGCGGGGTACGGTCCACCGCCGAGCGACGCGCACGGTGGGGCGGCGACGCCGTGCCGGAGGGCTTCGTCCGGTTCTCCGTCGGGGCCGAAGACCCCGAGGACCTGGTGGCGGACGTACTGCGCGCACTCGACGCGGCCGCCCCCTGACGCGTCACCTGCGTACGACGACGTCCGAGTCTCCCCCCTCATGACTCGGACCGTCCCGGTTCCATACGCGAAGAACCGTGCAATCAAGGCTAGTTGACTCAGCGTCAGAGTCCAATCACAGTAGCGACAGAGACCTATCGACATATTTATAGTTGTGACCGTCGGCGACTTCGCCGGGACGGGAGGGCACGCCGTGGACCTGGCTCTGCTCCGCACGTTCGTCACGGTGCACCGGGCCGGTTCCTTCACCCGCGCCGCCGCCCTCCTCGGGCTGTCGCAGCCCGCGGTGACCAGCCAGATACGCACCCTGGAACGCCAGTTGGGGCGCCCGCTGTTCCTGCGCCAGGCCCGCGGCGTCACGCCCACGACCGTCGGCGACGAGCTGGCGCACCGGGCGGCGCCGCACCTGGACGCGCTCGTCGAGATCACCGAGGCCGGACTCGACGAACAGTCCGGCGAACGGACCCTGCACCTCGCGGGGCCGCCGGAGTTCACGTCCGTACGCGTCCTGCCCACGCTCTCCCCTCTCATCGCCCAGGGCCTCGCGCTGCGCATCTCCTTCGGCAACGCCCAGGAGACCCTGGAGGGCCTCGCCGCCGGCCACCACGACCTGGCCATCTCGACGGACCGGCCGCGCGGCACCCTGCTCACCGGAAGCCCGCTCTGCGACGAGGAGCACGTCCTGGTGGCCGCTCCGCGCTGGGCCGGCAGGATCGGCCCCGGGCTGCTGCGCCGCAAGGGGCCGCAGGTGCTGGAGCATCTGCCGGTGGTGGAGGTCCACGAGTCGCTGCCGCTGGTCACCCGCTACTGGACCACCGTCTTCGACACCCGGCCGGCCACGGCGGGCACCGTCATCGCGCCGGACCTGCGGGCGGTGCTGCACGCCACGGCCGCGGGTGCCGGGATGGCCGTGCTGCCGAGGTATCTGTGCGAGGAGGCCCTGGAGCGGGGAGAAGTGATGGCGCTCCTCGACCCGCCGGTGCCGCCGCTGCGGACCTACTTCCTGGTCGTACGCACCGGCACGCTCACCCTTGCGCACATCGCGCGGGCGCACGAGTGGCTGCTGCGCGCCGCCACCGACTGGTGCTGAACCGGCCCGTACCCGGCGGACAACAGCGGTGCGGGAGTTTCAGAACGGGCGGAGCGGGCCACTGTACTGCCATGACCGGCACCTCTTTTCCCGAGGGAACCACCCCCGCGCCGCCGAGGCCCGTGGTCAAGCGCACCGCACGCGCCATCCTGCTCGACGGTGACGAACTGATCCTCATCAAGCGCACCAAGCCCGGCGTCGACCCGTACTGGCTCACGCCGGGCGGCGGCGTCGAACCGGAGGACGCCACTGTCGTCGACGCCCTGCACCGCGAGGTCGACGAGGAGCTCGGCGCGAAGATCTCCGACGTGGTGCCCTGCTTCGTCGACACCGTCGAGCACATCGCGGACGGCGGGGTGACGGGGGTGAAAGTGCAGCACTTCTTCGTCTGCCGGCTGGAGTCCATGGACCCGGCGCGCAGACACGGGCCCGAAGTCGACGAACCGCGCGGAGAGTACGAGATCGTGCGGGTGCCCTTCAGCCGGGTCGGAATCGCGGCGGTGCACCTCGTACCGCTGTCGCTGCGGCACTACCTGGACGGCAACATCGAGGGCGTACGGGCAATGCACGCCCACGACCTGGGGTGACGGGCCCGGGGGCTTGAGGGCCCGGTCCCGGGTCCGGGCTAGTCGCCCGCCGCCACCAGCTCTTCGAGGGAGTCGTGGCGGATGCGGTCGCCGGGGATCCCGAGGTTCCTGAGGGCGTCGATGCCGCTGCGGATCATGCCGGGCGGGCCGGAGAGGTAGGCGTCGTAGGAGTTCCACGGGCCGTGCTCGATCACCGCGTCCGGGAACTGCGTCCTGCCGTCGACCACCGGGCGCACGGACAGCCACGGGTGCGACTGCTGGAGACGCAGCATGGTGTCGATGTCGTACAGGTCGTCGTCGCTGCGCGCACCGTAGAAGACGTCGACGGGGCGGTGTGCGCCGTGCTCCGCCACGTCCTCGACGAGCGCCTTGATGGGCGCGATGCCGGTGCCTCCGCCGAGGCAGAGCAGGCCGTTGTCGGTGGTGTGGTCGACGGTCATCGAACCGGCCGGGGGGCCGAGGCGCACGGTGTCGCCGGGGCGGGCGCGGTGGACCAGGGCGTTGGAGACCCAGCCGGCCGGGACCGCCTTGACGTGGAAGGACAGCAGGCCGTCGGGGCGGGGGGCCGCGGCGAAGGAGTAGTTCCGCCAGATCCGCGGCCACCAGGGGGTCTCCAGGCTCGTGTACTGGCCGGCCAGGAACGGGTAGGGCTGGTCCGGACGCAGGGTGATGACCGCTATGTCGGGGGTGCGCAGATCGTGCGAGACCACTTCGGCCTGCCACCAGGCGGGCGCGCGGAGCTCGTTCTCGGCGGCCGCGTCAATCATGATCTGGGAGATCGCCGTGTACGTACGGACCCACGCGGCCTCGGACTCGTCGTCCCAGGTGGTCGTCGCGTAACGGGCCAGCGCGCCGAGGAGGGCCTCGCCGACCGCCGGGTAGTGGGCGGCCTGGGTGCCGTACTTGCGGTGACCGCGTCCCAGGTTGCTGAGGTACTTGGTGAGCACGGGCTTGTTGTCGATGTGCTCGGCGGCGGTGAGCAGCGCCTTGAGGAGGCGGTCGCGCTGGGTGTCCATGGCGGCGGGGAAGAGCACGCGCAGATCGGGGTGGCGGGTGAAGAGGAGCGCGTAGAAGTACGACGTGACCTTGCCGGCGTCGGGGCCGATGTCGGCGAGGGTGCGGCGGATGAGGGCGGCGTCGGGAGAAACGGGGGCGGCGGACGCCGCGGGCACAGTGGGCGCTTCGGGGGCCGCCGGCACTTCGGGGGCCGCCTGCGCCGCGGAGGCTACCGGCGCTGCGGGCGGGCGTCGGAGGCCGGGGCAAAGACGTGGGCGGGCTGGGGGCGCGATGCGCCGGTGCCCACCGGGCGTATCGCGGACACCGGACGGCTGGGGCCCGGTATCCGGTCCTGGCCGGGCTCGGAGCCCTGGCCGGGCGGCTGCCGAAGCCCCGTGTCCGGCTTCTTGCGCGGCTTGAACCAGTCGCCGCCGCCGTCGTCACTGGAGGTGCCGCTGTCGGCCGACGTGGTGGTCGGAGCGTCCATAGATGTGCCTCGCCTCGAACATCTCTCGGTCGGTCTTTGCACTTCCGGGACCGGAACGTGCTCGCAATTCCCCGCTCTGCTACTGGCCTGTACTTCAGTTCTGCCGATGTCGACAGCCCACATTAATCACGCCGCTGCCACCATTCGGGGTGAGTCGGGCAAAAATGTGACATTGACCGCAGTTCCCGTTGTTGCAGCATGGCAGGCACCGCTCTCGCATCGGACAAAGACAAGGAAGTCCGGGCATCCGAGCCCGTTCTCCGGTTAGGCTGCTTTGCCCCCATGCCTTATGACACCAGGACACAGGGAGCAAACCGGAGTCGACCCTACCGGCGGTAGCCCGGCACACAAGCCCCCTGTCCTGCTGCTCGTACCCTCCAATTCGCGCTCTCCCCGCGGCTATTCCGGAATTACCGGCAGGACCGCATCGGTTACCAGTGCGTACGCCTCGCGCAGATCGCCACCCCGGTAGGTGAGTACGGCAAGGTCCGAAACGTGGTGATCCGCGTTGACGGCCACGGAAAGCGGAACCGCCGCGAAGATCTCCGCGTCCGACATCGAATCCCCGTAAGCGACGCAGTCACTCCGCCCCAGCCCGAATTTTTCGCAGAGCCGGTCTGCGATGTTCACCTTCGCAGACGCGTTCAGGATGCCCGCCCGTTCCACCGGCTCCAGAAAAGGCACCGCGGGCCAGCGGGAACCGTGCGCGGCATGCGCGCCCCAGGCCAGCAGCCGCTCCACGAAGAAGTCCGGCGAAAGGGAGATGACGGCGCAGTACTCCCCACGCGAGCGGATGTCCGCCCACACCTCCTCGATGCCCGACAGCCACGGCGCACCCTCGAAGGCCGCCGTCACCTGCGCCTGCGTGAGCTGCGCCCACAGCTCTCTGGCCCGTACGGCGAACTCGTCGGGCGCCAGGCCGTGCAGCAGAAAATCCCGTTCCAGCTCGGCGATCTCGGCGCTCACACCCAGCTGACGGGAGATCTCGACGGCCGCCGCCGAGCCTCGCATCAGCGTTCCGTCGAGATCGAAGAGATGAAGTCGCGTCATGTACGCCGAGGCTAGTACGCGCGGTTACTCCCTCTGCCAGACGCCGGACCGGCCCCTCACCCTGCACCGTGTTTCACGTGAAACCACTCTCATACCCCGCACGCCGGGCGCTCCTCGTCACACATGTCGCCGCCTCCGTGGGCCGGCTCGGCCTCACCGTCGGACTGCTCGCCCTCGGCATCACCGCCTGGACGACCGGGTCCGCGGCCATGGCGCGGACGCCTACACCTCCATGAAGGTCTTCGGCGACTGGCTGGTCACGCCGGTGGCGCTGCTGTCCCTGACCACCGGGCTGGTGCTGTCCCTCGGTACGCCGTGGGGCCTGACCAGGCACCGCTTGGTGTGGGTGAAGTTCTGGCTGACTCTCGTCACCGGCGCCGCGACGATCTTCGTGCTGCGCCCCGGGATCAGTGCGGCCACGGCCCTGGGCATCCCCGACAGCAGCCTGGTCGCCGCACCGGCCGTCGCCCCCACGGCCTACTTCTTCATGACCGCGATCTCGGTCCTCAAGCCCTGGGGCTCACCCGCCGCGGCCGGCGTCTCCGAGCCGCCTCCTCCTCTTCACGTAAAGCGGTGGACGCGCGATCGATGCGTCAGCCAGCCTGACCCAATGCCGACTTCCCTCGCCGATCTGCCTGTCCGCCGCCTGACCCTGGGCGATCTCACCGCCTGCGCCGACCTCTCGGAAGACCGGGGCTGGCCACGCGAGGAGCACAAATGGGGCCTGCTGCTCGCTTCCGGCGCCGGTTACGGCATCGACGCACCGGAAGGAAAAGGCCTCGCCGCCGCGAGCGTCCTCACCTCGTACGGGCCCGGACTCGCCACGATCGGCATGGTGCTCGTCGCCCAACGCCACTCACGGCAGGGCGTCGGCCGCCGCGTGATGCGCCACCTCGTCGCGGAAGCCGGAGACACCCCCCTCACTCTGCACGCCACCCCCAACGGCCGCCCGCTCTACGAGGAACTCGGCTTCACCGTGACCGGCAGGGCCGAAATGGTCCGCGGCCACTTCCGTCCGTCCGGCCCCCCGGCCGGAGTACCGACCCGCCCCGCCACCGCCGACGACCTGCCCGCGATCCTGCGCCTGGACACGAGGTCTTCGGCCTGGACGCACCCCCGTGCTCACACGGCTGCCGCCTTCGCCGACCAGATCCGGGTCGCCGAGGACAAGAACGGCATCATCGGGTACGCCGCCGCCTGGCCCAACATGCACACCCATGTCGTGGGCCCGCTGATCGCCAGGGACACGCAGACGGCCAAGGCACTGGTCACCTCCCTGGCCGCCGGTACGGACCGCCCCCTGCGCACCGACATCGACGTACGCCACGAGGAACTGCTGGCCTGGGTGAAGGTCTGCGGCCTGGAGCCGGTCGCCTTCAACGACGTGATGACCTACAAGATCCCCGCCCTCCCCGGCGACTGGACCCGCCGCTTCGCCCCCCTGACACTCGCGGCGGGCTGACGGCGGGCCCGTGTCCGGGGCCGGGTCCGGCTACCGGCCGAGGGCCACGACGGCGCCGGTCGCGAAGCCCGTGGTCCTGGTCGGGCGCTCCGCCGCCCACACCGACCGCACCGATCAGGCGGCCGTCACGGTGGACCGGCACTCCTCCGGCGATGAACAGGAGCGGGCGCTCCAGCGCGGTCGGCAAGGTGTGGAAGAGCCCGCCGGGCTGGACCGCGTCGACCAGGCCGGCGGTCGGGGCGTTCAGCTGGAGCGCGGTGTACGCCTTGCGCGTGCTGGTCTCACCGGCGATCAGCACGGCCCGGTCGTCGCGCCGGAAGGCCAGCAGGTGACCGCCCGCGTCGAGAACGGTGACAGCGACCGTGACCCCGGCCTCTTCTGCCGCGCGTCGGGCCGCATCGACGAGTGCTTCGGCGTCCTGGATGGTCAGCGGGACGACGGCGGTGGCGGTCGTGGTCGTGGTGCTCATGAGGGAACTCCTTGGTTGTTCAGGGGGTGGTTCAGCCGGGTGGTTCGGTCGGCTGGTTCAGTGAAGGGCGTCAGCGGCAGCGGTGGTGGCGGCCGGCCCGGAGGCTGATCCCGCGACGATCCGGCTGCGGGCGTCCGTGCGGAGCTCCAGGGCGCCGGACAGGAACGCGAGCCCGAGGGCCGAGGCGGCGAGCACCGCGCCGACCCAGTTGGGAGCGGTGTAACCGAGTCCTGCCGCGATGACGAGGCCGCCGAGCCAGGCGGCGAGCGCGTTGCCGAGGTTGAACGCGCCGATGTTGACGGCGGAGGCGAGAGTGGGAGCGCCCGCGGCCTGGTCCAGCACGCGCTTCTGGAGCGGCGGAACGGTCGCGAAGCCCAGCGCGCCGATCAGCACGATGGTGACCGCCGCCGCGATCTGGTGGTGCGCGGTGATCGTGAAGAGGGCCAGGACCACGGCGAGAGCGCCCAGGGACACGTACAGCAGCGGCATCAGCGCACGGTCCGCGAACTTGCCGCCGACCAGGTTGCCGCCGACCATGCCGAGCCCGAAGAGAACCAGCAGCCAGGTGACGGACCCGGCCGAGTAACCGGCGATGCCGGTCATCATCGGCGCGAGGTAGGTGATCGCGGCGAAGACACCGCCGAAGCCGAGCACGGTCATCGCCATGGCGAGCAGCACCTGCACATTGCGGAAGGCGGCCAGCTCGTGGCGCAGCCGTACGCCCTCGGGCTTCGGCGTCTCCGGTACGAGCCGGGCGACGCCCGCGAGACCGAGCACCCCGAGCGCCGCCACCGCGGCGAAGGTGATCCGCCAGCCGTAGCTCTGGCCGACGAACGTGCCGAGCGGGACGCCCACGACGTTGGCGACGGTGAGGCCGGTGAACATCATGGCGATGGCTCCGGCCTTCTTCTCCGGGGCCACCAGGTCGGCCGCGACGATCGACCCGATGCCGAAGAACGCACCGTGTGCGAGGGACGCGACCACACGGCCGGTGAGCATCACACCGAATGAGGGAGCGAGCGCCGAGAGCAGGTTGCCCGCGATGAACAGTCCCATCAGCAGCAGCAGCATGCGCTTGCGGGAGATCCGGGTGCCGAGGACCGACATCAGCGGAGCGCCCAGTACGACACCGAGGGCGTAGCCGCTGACCAGGTAGCCGGCGGTGGGGATTGAGACACCGAAGTCGGTGGCGACCTCGGGCAGCAGACCCATGATCACGAACTCTGTGGTGCCGATCCCGAACGCCCCGATGGCGAGGGCGAGGAGCGCGAGTGGCATGGCCAGACCTTCCGAATAGATTGCACATGCACCTTACGAGCGTCCACAATAATTGCAGACGCGGGCTAAATGCAAGCGCGGGCTATTGCGGTCGTCGTCTATCCTGGTTTCCGGGCTCAAGCGGCTCCGGACAAGGAGAGATCCATGACAGCGACAGACCCCGCCCTGACCGCGCTCTCCCAGGGCTGGTGCGCCCTCTCCCTGCTGCACGGCAGGATCGACGCCCACATCGAGAAGGCCCTCCAGAGCCGCCACGGTCTGAGCGTGCGCGAGTACTCGCTCCTCGACGTCCTCAGCCGCCAGCACAACGGCACCGGCGGACACCTGCAGATGAAGCAGGTCGCCGACGCCGTCGTACTGAGCCAGAGCGCCACCACCCGTCTGGTCACCCGCCTCGAGGACCGTGGTCTGCTGACCCGCTACCTCTGCGACACCGACCGGCGCGGCATCTACACCGACGTCACCGAAGCCGGCCTGGCCCTGCTCGCCGAGGCCCGGCCCACCAACGACGCCGCACTGCGCGAGGCCCTCGACGGGGCCGCGAAAAACCCCGAGCTGGCCCCCCTGGTCAAGGCCGTCGAAGAACTGCGGATGCCCGTACCGGCTGCGTAATCTGCGCTCCATGAGCGATCTTGAGATACGCCCCGCAGTCCCCGGTGACCTCCCGTCGATCGTGGCCATGCTCGCCGACGACCCACTGGGCGCCCAGCGCGAGTCCCCCGACGACCTCGCCCCGTACACCGCCGCCCTCGCCCGGCTCGCCGACGACCCGAACCAGCACGTGGTCGTCGCCGTACGCGAGGGCCGGGTCGTCGGCACACTGCAGCTCACCGTCATACCCGGACTGTCCCGTCGCGGCTCCACCCGCTCGGTCGTCGAAGGCGTACGCATCCATGCCGACGAGCGCGGCAGCGGCCTTGGGACACAGTTGATCGTGTGGGCGATCGACGAATCCCGCCGCCAGAACTGCCAGTTGGTGCAACTGACCTCCGACGCCACCCGCACCGACGCCCACCGCTTCTACGAGCGGCTCGGCTTCGAAGCCTCCCATGTCGGATTCAAGATGAGTATCTGACAACCACTCCTTTGTCCGATTCAGCTCGTCGTCCCGCTCGAACGGGCCCAAGGGCCCAGGAGAGGACAAGCCGGAGGGCCGACGAGATCACCCTGCTGGAATCCAGAGTCCACAGCCCGGTTCCACGTGAAACGTCACAGCGCGCGCCAGCCGCCTTCGTCCACACCCCCGGGAACCACATCCCCCGGCTCGTACGGCTCACGCGTGAAGACGAACGACCCCAGGTCGAGATGGCTCACCGAGCCGTCCTCCCGCCGTACCACCCGGAGCGTCTCCCCCAGGTAGTAGCCGTCGAGACCGGTCCAGGTCCCGTCCGGCCGGGCGGCGAAGCGCGAGCCCCGGCCGTTGCCCCGCAGCGGCTGGAGCTCCAGCGCGCGGTCTGCGCCAAGAGAGAGGGCGTACGGCGACGTGCCCCAGAACCATGGGCCTGTCAGCGTCAGCAGCTCCTGGTCGACTTCGGCCAGCGGCCGCCAAGGTTCCGGGATGCGCGGCTCGGCCTCGACGACGATACGGATCAGGTCGGCCGCCACCGCCGGCGCGGACACCCCCGATGTGGCATTGACGAGCGCGACCGCGGCCACCCCGTCCTCCACGCTCATCCACAGACCCGCGACGAAGCCCGGCAGCGAACCCGTGTGCCCCACCAGCGTCCGTCCACCGCTGTGGACGATCTGCATCCCCAGCCCGTAACCGCCGGCCGCCTCTCCGGGGCCCGGCGGAGCGGCGGGCGTGCGCATCTCCCGTACGGACCCGGCGCTCAGCACCTTCTCGTCGCCCGCCGCGAGGAACGCGGCGAAGCGGCAGAGATCGGCGGTCGTCGACCAGAGCTGACCGGCCGGAGCCATCATCCCGAGATCCACGGCCGGTTCGGGCAGCATCACATCCGCCCACGGATGCACGGCCCAGCCACCGGCATGCGGAGCCTCGGGCTGCGCACTCGTACGGCGCATGCCCAGCGGCTCAAGAACCTCGCGCCGCAGGACGTCGGCCCAGGAATCCCCGCGTACGGCCTCGACGAGCCGGCCGAGCAGCGTGTAACCCGGGTTGGAGTAATGGTGAACACGCCCGACGGGATGCATGCGCGGCTGCTCACCCAGCACATCGCCGAGCCCGGGGCGCAGGGAACCCGGGGTCCGTTCCCACCACGGCCCCGGAGTCTCCGCCGCCAACCCCGCGGTGTGACTGAGCAGTTGGGCGACGGTCACCTCACCCACCCCCGTCCCCGGGAGGTGCTTCTCCAGGGGATCACCGAGGTCGAGCAGGCCTTCGTCACGCAGCCGCATCACCAGCACAGCGGTGAACGTCTTGGTGATCGAACCGATCCGGTACTGCGTACCGGCATCCGGCCCGTGCCCGTCGACCGAGGTACGAGAACCCGTCCAGACGGTCTGCCCGTCACGGGCCACCGCGGCGACGAGCGAGGGCGCCCTGCCTTCGGCCTGTGCGGCGGCGATGCGGTGCAGAAGGGCACGTTGCGTACAGGGAAGCAGCTCTTCGAGCGGTGAGGTCATGGTCAAGACCTACCGGCACGGTCTCACCCCGTCGACCTCTTTTCAGGAGGTTCGGTTGCGCGTTCACCGTTTCGCTGCCGCAGGACGGTCCTGTGATCACGTGCCCGGCCCGGCGGACGCCGCGATACCGTCGACGCCGGCACCGGCCGGTCAGGCGAACTCGGGCGTCATGGCGGCGGCCGTCTTCAGATGCGGATCCGCCTCGCCTTCCCTCCCCAGATGCTGAAGGGTGCGGCCGATCATGAGCCGCGCGTAGGAGCTGTCCGGTGCATCGACGATCAGTTGTTCCAGCACGTCACAGACGCGTGTCGGCTGGGCGGAGTGGAAGTGGCCGCGGGCTGCGAGCCGACGGACGTTCCGGTCGTCTGCGTGTTCGTCGAGCGGGGGGTTTCAGCAGGGTGCGGGCGCCGAGCGGGTCGCGCTGGTCCAGCAGGGACTCGTCCCGGCGCAGGCGCCGGACCTCCTCGGGCATCTCGCGGCTACGGCCGCCTCCGGCGAGGAAGTCCACGATCACCGCCGACGGCTGAGCGCCCGCCGGCGCCCGGTCGCCGACCACCATCGTCGGCGAGGTCGCAATGTCCCGCACCTTGCCGATCAAGAGAAGTTCCCGTACTTCACAGCCGCCCGCGTCGGTGCCCAGCAGTTCCGCGTTGATCCGGGTGGTCGGTGCCGACGGGTGAATGCCGAGGACCCGAGTGGCTTCGGTGAAGGGTGGAGAGGCAACAGGGCAGGGCGGCAGCGAAGCGTTCGAGTCACTGCCCTGCATGTGGGCTGGTCAAGGCGTCACACAGGATGACGGGGGCGCGGGTTCCTGCCCGGTCGCGCGGAGAGCGGCGTCGCGGCTTCCTCCGCCACGGGGCCGGTCGAGGATCCCGCCACCGGAAAGGGTGAAAGCTCCGGCCAGGGAGTCTCACAACGGCGGTATAAGTGCCCCCGTTGTGACCTCGCGGCTGAGACTGTGTGCCACGAAGCCTGAGACCCCGCGCATCAGGACGTCACGTCTGCGCCATGTCCACGAAGCGTGAGTAGTGGCCCTGGAACGCCACCGTGATCGTCGCCGTCGGGCCGTTACGGTGCTTGGCGACCATCAGATCCGCCTCACCGGCGCGCGGCGACTCCTTCTCGTACGCGTCCTCGCGGTGCAGCAGGATGACCATGTCGGCGTCCTGCTCGATGGAACCTGATTCACGCAGGTCGGAGACCATCGGCTTCTTGTCGGTCCGCTGCTCGGGACCACGGTTCAGCTGCGACAGCGCGATCACCGGGAGCTCCAGCTCCTTCGCCAGCAGCTTGAGGTTTCGGGACATGTCCGAGACCTCCTGCTGACGGCTCTCCGCCCGCTTCGAACCACCGGACTGCATCAGCTGCAGATAGTCGATGATCACCAGCTTCAGGTCATTGCGCTGCTTCAGCCGACGGCACTTCGCCCGGATCTCCATCATCGACAGGTTCGGCGAATCGTCGATGTAGAGCGGCGCCTGGGAGACATCCGGCATACGCCGTGCCAGCCGCGTCCAGTCCTCGTCCGTCAGCGTGCCCGAACGCATGTGGTGGAGTGCCACCCGGGCCTCGGCCGACAGCAGGCGCATCGCGATCTCGTTGCGCCCCATTTCGAGGGAGAAGATCACGCTGGGCAGGTTGTTCTTGATCGAGCAGGCCCGCGCGAAGTCCAGCGCCAGCGTCGACTTGCCCATGGCGGGACGGGCCGCGATGACGATCATCTGCCCCGGGTGCAGGCCGTTGGTCAGCGAGTCGAAGTCCGTGAAACCGGTCGGCACACCGGTCATCTCGCCGGTGCGGGAACCGATCGCCTCGATCTCGTCGAGCGCGCCCTCCATGATGTCGCCGAGCGGCAGGTAGTCCTCGCTCGTGCGCTGCTCGGTGACGGCGTAGATCTCGGCCTGGGCGGAGTTGACGATGTCGTCGACATCGCCGTCGGCCGCGTATCCCATCTGTGTGATCTTCGTGCCCGCCTCGACCAGCCGGCGCAGCACCGCCCGCTCGTGGACGATCTCGGCGTAGTACTCCGCGTTCGCCGCGGTCGGCACCGTCTGCACCAGGGTGTGCAGATACGAGGCGCCGCCGACCTTCGTGATCTCGCCGCGCCTGGTCAGCTCGGCGCCCACCGTGATGGGGTCGGCCGGCTCGCCCTTGGCGTAGAGGTCGAGAATCGCCGTATAGACGGTCTCGTGGGCCGGCCGGTAGAAGTCATTGCCCTTGAGGATCTCCACCACGTCGGCGATGGCGTCCTTCGAGAGCAGCATGCCGCCGAGAACGGACTGCTCGGCATCGAGGTCCTGCGGGGGCACCCGCTCGAAAGCGGGGGAGCCACCCTCCCAGCCACCGCTCTCGCCGCCGCGGTCGTGCTGCTCGTCGCGGCCCCGGCCTTCGCCACGGCGCCGACGGGAAGGCAGACGGTCACCGGGACCGCTGTCGGTCCAGGGGTCGTCCAATGGCTCGGAAATGCTCACCGGGCCACCTCCTCCCGTCCGCTTCGCGGACCTCGCTGTGCCACTCTTTCTTACGGCACGGCTCTGACAAATGAGATGCCCGACTCCGGTTCCGGCGCATCGAGTTCGACGCGCTTCCAGGGCCGGAACAGAAGGCGGGCGCCGCACCACGGTAGGCCCGCGGACAGCCTCAGCCAATCTGGTTATCCACAGGCCCTGTGGAAGAAAGACCAGTTGCTGTGGAGAACTCCCCGGAACCTGTGCACGGACCGGGGGACAGCACTGTGGACAAACTCATAACAGCCTCGTCCACACCACCCTGACCTGCCCTTTCTCCATCCACCGGCTGTGGGGAAGAAAAACTTCGCCGCCCGGTTCAAGATCAGAACAAACGGCACACACCCGGAGCCGGAAAGTGTCCGCTCGTAAGGATCACACTGCCATTGCATCACTTACCTGTGGAAGATTAGATTGCACCCATGACTCAGGCCTCCACGGCAGCCAGGACCAGCCGACGCCGACACGACCGCGAGATCATCGCACTCGCCCTCCCGGCCTTCGGCGCCCTGGTCGCCGAGCCCCTCTTCGTGATGGTCGACAGCGCCGTCATCGGCCACCTCGGCACCCCGCAGCTCGCCGGCCTCGGCATCGCCGCCCCGCTCCTGATGACCGCCGTGAGTGTCTTCGTCTTCCTCGCCTATGCCACCACCGCCGCGGTCTCCCGTCGTGTCGGTGCGGGCGACCTCGCGTCCGCCATCCGTCAGGGCATGGACGGCATCTGGCTCGCACTGCTCCTCGGTGCCGCAGTGGTCGCGGTCGTCCTGCCTGCCGCCCCCTGGCTCGTCGATGTCTTCGGCGCCTCTGACACGGCGGCCCCGTACGCCATCACCTATCTGCGGATCTCCAGCCTCGGCATCCCCGCCATGCTGGTCGTACTTGCGGCCACAGGCGTCCTGCGCGGTCTCCAGAACACCAGGACCCCGCTCTACGTCGCCATCGGTGGCTTCACCGCCAACGCGGCCCTCAATGTGGGCCTGGTGTACGGCGCCGGACTCGGCATCGCCGGTTCCGCGTGGGGCACCGTGATCGCCCAGTGCGGGATGGCTGCCGCCTATCTCACGGTGGTGGTGCGGGGCGCCAGGGCCCACGGCGCGTCCCTGCGCCCCGACGCCGCAGGCATACGGGCCTGCGCACAGGCCGGCGCACCCCTGCTGGTCCGTACGCTCTCGCTGCGCGCCGTCCTGATGATCGCCACTGCGGTGGCCGCCCGGCTCGGTGACGCGGATGTCGCGGCCCACCAGATTCTCCTGTCCCTGTGGAGCCTGCTGGCCTTCGCCCTCGATGCGATCGCCATCGCGGGTCAGGCGATCATCGGGCGTTACCTGGGCGCCAATGACGCCAAGGGTGCGCAGGAGGCATGCAGGCGGATGGTGCAGTGGGGCATCGTCTCCGGGGTGGTGCTCGGAGTGCTGGTCGTGGTGTCACGGCCGCTGTTCATCCCTCTGTTCACCAGTGATCCGGTGGTACGGGACGTGCTCCTGCCCGCATTGCTGGTGGTGGCCGTGTCCCAGCCGGTCTCGGGCATCGTCTTCGTGCTGGACGGTGTGCTGATGGGCGCGGGCGACGGTCCGTATCTGGCGTGGGCCATGCTGGTGACGCTGGCGGTCTTCACACCGGTCGCTCTTCTCGTGCCGGTGATCGGCGGCGGGCTGACCGCTCTGTGGTGGGCGATGACGCTGATGATGGCGGTCCGGATGGTGACGCTCCTGCTGCGCACCCGCTCGGGCCGGTGGGTCGTCACGGGCGCCACGCGCTGAGAGCTGCGTTTCACGTAGAACGGCGAAGGGCCGCACCCCACGGGGTGCGGCCCTTCTGACTGCTCTGCGATGCGCAGCGCTTAGGCGGCGACGACCTCGACGTCCAGCTTCGCGGCGACCTCGGCGTGCAGACGCACGGAGACCTGGTGCGAACCAAGGGTCTTGATCGGGGAGCCCAGCTCAACGCGGCGCTTGTCGACCTCGGGGCCACCGGCGTCCTTGATCGCCGAAGCGACGTCGGCCGGGGTGACGGACCCGAAGAGGCGGCCGGCGTCGCCGGAGCGAACGGCCATGCGCACCTTCACGCCTTCGAGCTTGGCCTTGACCTCGTTGGCCTGCTCGATGGTCGCGATCTCGTGAATCTTGCGGGCGCGGCGGATCTGCGCCACGTCCTTCTCGCCACCCTTGGTCCAGCGGATTGCGAAACCACGCGGGACCAGGTAGTTGCGAGCGTAGCCGTCCTTGACGTCAACGACGTCGCCGGCAGTGCCGAGGCCAGTGACCTCGTGGGTGAGGATGATCTTCATTTTTCGGTCACCCTTCCCTTATCGCGCGGTGGACGTGTAGGGCAGCAGCGCCATCTCACGGCTGTTCTTGACTGCCGTGGCGACGTCACGCTGGTGCTGCGTGCAGTTGCCGGTCACGCGGCGGGCACGGATCTTGCCGCGGTCGGAAATGAACTTCCGCAGCATGTTCGTGTCCTTGTAGTCCACGTACGTGACCTTGTCCTTGCAGAACGCGCAGACCTTCTTCTTAGGCTTGCGCACAGGCGGCTTCGCCATGGTGTTTCTCCTGTGTGATCAAGAAGTGGGGTACGGGCCCGCCCTAGAAGGGGGGCTCGTCCGAGTAGCCGCCGCCGGCGGAACCGCCGGAGCTTCCGCCCCAGTTGCCGCCGCCCTGCTGCTGACCGCCGCCGGCCGGTGCACTGCTGGCCCAGGGGTCGTCGGCGGGAGCGCCGCCGCCCTGCTGGCCGCCGGGGGCTCCGCCCCAGTTGCCGCCGCCCTGCTGCTGGCCGCCGCCGTACCCGCCCTGTCCGCCTCGGCCTGTGGTCTTGGTGACCTTGGCCGTGGCGTTCTTGAGGCTGGGGCCGACTTCCTCGACGTCCAGCTCGTAGACCGTGCGCTTGACGCCCTCGCGGTCTTCGTAGGACCGCTGCTTGAGCCGGCCCTGAACGACGACGCGCATGCCTCGCGTAAGCGACTCCGCGACGTTCTCCGCCGCCTGACGCCAGACCGAGCAGGTGAGGAACAGGCCTTCGCCGTCCTTCCACTCATTGGTCTGCTTGTCGAAGATGCGGGGAGTGGACGCGACACGGAACTTCGCGACCGCCGCACCGGACGGGGTGAAGCGCAGCTCGGGGTCGTCGACGAGATTGCCGACGACCGTGATGACGGTCTCGCCTGCCATGGGTGAACCTCTCGGCGGGGATTGCTGCTGGCTGCTTGTTGCTACTCGGACCCGATTACCGCTGAGCTACTGAGCTCAGTGGGTTTCGGGACGGAGGACCTTGGTCCGGAGGACCGACTCGTTCAGGTTCATCTGTCGGTCGAGCTCCTTGACGACCGCAGGCTCGGCCTGGAGGTCGATGACCGAGTAGATGCCCTCGGGCTTCTTCTTGATCTCGTAGGACAGACGACGACGGCCCCAGGTGTCGACCTTCTCGACCTTTCCGTTGCCCTCACGGACGACGGAGAGGAAGTTCTCGATCAGCGGGGAGACAGCGCGCTCCTCGAGATCGGGGTCGAGGATGACCATCACTTCGTAGTGACGCATGTGGAACCCACCTCCTTTGGACTCAGCGGCCACGGTCGTTCCGTGGCAGGAGGGTCGTGATGCGTACGCAACGGTATCGGCCGCCACTGACAAGCCGGCTTCTTCGAGGGAAGAGGCTTGCTTTCTGGGGTGGGCAAACACCGGTGCAGACCGTACAGACTACCTGCTCACCGCCTTCCGGTTGAAATCCGGCCGGGAAGGGCCACAATCTGTACACATCGGGTGTGTGCGGCATCACGGTTCGCCGCCTTCGAGCAGGAGGTGCCTTATGGCACATGCAATGCGACGACGCTCCTCTTCCTCCCTCTTCGAGACGGACGGCAAGGCCCATCCGCTCCAGGACACGCTGCTCGCGGTGACACTGGTGCTGGGCCTGGTCGCCTTTGTCTCGGCGATGTTCCACGGCCTGCACCTGCTCAGTTCGTGGGCGGGGCTGGTGGGGATCCTCACGGGTGCGTACGGCCAGTTCATCTCGGCCACGACACGCGAGCGGACCCTGCTGATCCTCGGTCTGGGAGCGTCCGCGATCGGCTTCTACCTCGGTATGGCGCACGGCGGACTGTTCGGCGGAGTGCTGGGATAGGACCGGCTCGGCCGGAGGGCCAGTCGGGGCGCTCCCATGGCGCAGTAGGCTTCGGCGCGAGAGCCGGAGCCCCTGATCCCATGGGGACAGACCTGCCGAGGAGCGCCCCGCATGACCCTGACCCTGAGGACCATCAGTCGAGAGCAGCATCTGGCGTACATCCAGAGCCTGCCCGCGGCGAGCCACATGCAGGTCCCGGCATGGGCCGATGTCAAGGCGGAGTGGCGCGCGGAGAGCCTGGGCTGGTTCGACGGAAGCGACCAGCTGGTGGGCGCGGGCCTGGTGCTCTACCGCCAGCTGCCGAAGATCAAGCGTTACCTCGCCTACCTGCCCGAGGGCCCGGTCATCAACTGGTTCGCGCCGAACCTGGACGACTGGATGCGGCCGATGCTGACGCACCTGAAGCAGCAGGGCGCGTTCTCCGTGAAGATGGGACCGCCCGTCGTGATCCGCCGCTGGGACGCGACGGCGATCAAGTCGGGCATTCAGGACCCGGACGTGAAGCGCCTGCGCGACATCGAGGCGACGCACATCGAGCCGCGCGCCTTCGAAGTCGCGGACCGGCTGCGGAAGATGGGCTGGCAGCAGGGCGAGGACGGGGGCGCCGGCTTCGGTGACGTACAGCCCCGTTATGTCTTCCAGGTGCCGCTGGCGAACCGCTCGCTGGAGGACGTCCACAAGGGCTTCAACCAGCTGTGGCGGCGCAACATCAAGAAGGCCGAGAAGTCGGGTGTCGAGGTCGTCCAGGGCGGCTACGAAGACCTGGCCGAGTGGCAGCGACTGTACGAGATCACCGCGGAGCGCGACCGCTTCCGGCCGCGTCCCCTCTCGTACTTCGAGCGCATGTGGACGGCCCTCAACTCCGAGGACCCCAACCGGATGCGGCTGTACTTCGCGCGCCACGAGGGCGAGAACGTGGCGGCCGCGACGATGCTCATCGTCGGTGGTCACGTCTGGTACTCCTACGGTGCGTCGGCGAACCACAAGCGTGAGGTCCGGCCCTCGAACGCGATGCAGTGGCGGATGCTGCGCGACGCGTACGCCATGGGCGCGACGGTCTACGACCTGCGGGGCATCAGTGACTCGCTGGACGAGACGGATCACCTGTTCGGCCTGATCCAGTTCAAGGTGGGTACGGGCGGGCAGGCCGCCGAGTACCTCGGTGAGTGGGACTTCCCGCTCAACAAGCTCCTGCACAAGGCGCTCGACATCTACATGTCGCGCCGCTGATCCCCGCTCGTCTCCGCACCCCTTCACACCTCTGATACACCGCAGCCCCGAGAAAGGTTCCGGACCGGCCATGGCGCTCACCCTCTATGTCGACACCGCGCGCTGGCGGGCGCACCAGAAGTCCGTGCTCGATCAGTTCCCGGGAATCGTGCCGGTCTGCAAGGGCAACGGTTACGGCTTCGGCCATGAGCGGCTCGCGGACGAGGTGACCCGTTTCGGCTCGGACATCCTCGCCGTCGGCACCACCTACGAAGCGGCCCGCATCAAGGACTGGTTCGGTGGTGACCTGCTCGTCCTGACGCCGTTCCGGCGTGGCGAGGAACCGGTTCCGCTGCCGGACCGGGTGATCCGCTCGGTGTCGTCCGTCGACGGGGTGCACGCCCTGGTCGGCGCCCGTGTCGTCATCGAGTGCATGAGCTCGATGAAGCGTCACGGGGTGAAGGAGGAGGAGCTCGGGCAGCTCCACGCGGCCATCGAGGACGTACGCCTGGAGGGCTTCGCCCTGCACCTCCCGCTGGACCGCATGGACGGTTCGGACGCGGTCGAGGAGGTCATCGGCTGGATGGACCGGCTGCGGGCGGCCCGGCTTCCGCTGCACACGATGTTCGTCAGCCACTTGAAGGCCGAGGAACTGGCGCGGCTGCAGCAGCAGTTCCCGCAGACCCGTTTCCGCGCGCGCATCGGTACCCGGCTGTGGCTGGGCGACCACGAGGCGACGCAGTACCGGGGAGCGGTGCTGGATGTGACCCGGGTGTCCAAGGGCGACCGGTTCGGTTACCGCCAGCAGAAGGTGGCCTCGGACGGCTGGCTGGTGGTGGTGGCCGGTGGTACGTCGCACGGTGTCGGGCTGGAGGCGCCGAAGGCGCTGCACGGTGTGATGCCGCGCGCGAAGGGTGTGGCGCGGGCCGGGCTCGCCACGGTGAACCGCAATCTCGCGCCGTTCGTGTGGGCGGGCAAGCAGCGCTGGTTCGCCGAGCCGCCGCACATGCAGGTGTCGATCCTGTTCGTCCCCGCGGACGCCCAGGAGCCGAAGGTCGGCGACGAGCTGGTGGCCCACCTGCGGCACACGACCACGCAGTTCGACCGTCTCGTCGACCGCTGACGGCCCGCGGCGTCAGCCGCCGGACGCGGTGGTGCCCCATTCCACCCGGGGCCCCTCGGAGTGGTGCGCGGCATGCCGCGGCGGGTGCGCCGCCCGGCCCAGGACGAACGCGTCCTGGGCCCCGTCGAGGACACCGCCCGAGGGGTCGTCCGTTCGGTGGCGCCGCACGGGGTCCCGGTCCGGCATGAGGATGTCGCGGACGACGACGGCGCACAGGTAGAGCGTGGCCAGCAGGTGCAGCGCGATGGCGAGCTGGTAGCCCTCGGGGGGCAGCCCGCGCTGCTTGTCGCCACTGGTGGTGTACGCGAGGTACATCCAGATCCCGAGGTAGTACATGACCTCGCCGGCCTGCCAGATCAGGAAGTCGCGCCAGCGCGGCCGGGCCAGGGCGGCGAGGGGGATGAGCCACAGGACGTACTGCGGCGAGTAGACCTTGTTGGTGAGGATGAACGCGGCGACGACCAGGAAGGCCAGCTGGGCGAAGCGCGGCCGGCGGGGTGCCGTCAGGGTCAGGGCCGCGATGCCCGCGCACAGCAGGATCATCAGCAGTGTCGCGTACGTGTTGACGGCTTCGACGTCGAGCGGCTTTCCGGTGCGCTGCGTGATGATCAGCCAGAAGGACCCGAAGTCGACGGACCGTTCCTGGCTGAAGGTGTAGAACTTCTTCCACCCTTCGGGGGCGAAGAGCATGACGGGCAGGTTCACCAGGAGCCAGGCCCCTGCCGCGCCGAGCAGCGCGGCCCCGTACGCGCGGTACTTGCCCGCCCTCCAGCACAGTACGAGGAGCGGTCCGAGGAGGAGTACGGGATAGAGCTTCGCGGCGGTGGCGAGCCCGATGAGGATGCCGAAGGCCAGTGAACGTCCCCGGGACCACATGAGCATCGCGGCGGCGGTGAGGGCGACGGCGAGCAGGTCCCAGTTGATGGTGGCGGTGAGGGCGAGGGCCGGAGCGAGAGCGACGAGCAGCGCGTCCCAGGGGCGTCGTCGGTGCGTACGGGCGACGCAGACGGCGATGACCGCGGCGCAGATCATCAGCATGCCCGCGTTGACCATCCAGTAGGCCTGTTCGCGTTCCTGCACGGAGCCGTCGAAGGGCATGGTCAGCCAGGCCGCGACCTGCATGAAGAGTCCCGTCAGGACGGGGTACTCGAGGAACTGCATGTCGCCGGGCAAGCGGTCGAAGTACGGTACGAGGCCGTCGGCGAAGCCCCGCCCCAGATACAGGTGGGGGATGTCGGAGTAGCAGGCGTGCGTGTACTGCGAGCTGGTGCCGCGGAACCATGCCCACTCGTAGCAGGGGATCTTCTGCACCATGCCGAGCGCGAACATGCCGATCGCGACCAGGGCGATGACGCGGACCGGCGTGAGGCGGCCGGCGCCGAGCCCGGCCCACCGGCCGACGGGCCCGCCGATCAGCTCGCTGCCCGCCGCGGCGACTTCGTCCTGCTGCGTGGGCCGTACTACGGGCCGGTCCTCGTGCACGCTCGTCATGGGGGTCATCCTGCCGTACGGGGCTGTGCATGCGGCGAGGGCCCGCCGCACCGGGTGCGACGGCCCTCGTCGAGGGGTGGTGGGAGTGGCGCGTGGCGTCAGCCGTCGCCTCCTCCGAACAGGCCACCGTTGCTGTTGCTGTTGTTGCCGTTGCCGTTGTTGCCGTCGGTGCTGCCGCCGGTGGTCGAGCCGTCGGTGGTTCCGCCTGTGTCGGTGCCGCCTGCGTCCGTACCACCCGTGTCGGTGCCGCCACGTCCGTACCGCCTGTATCGGTACCGCCTGCGTCCGTGCCGCCGTTGTCGCTGCCGCCGTTGTTTTCGCCGCCGTTGTTGGCACCGTCGTCACAGGCCCAGTCGAACGGTGAGCAGGTCTCGTCACTGGAGGGAGTGGCGGACTCGGACGGCTTGACCGTTTCCGTTTCCGAGGGGGTCGCGGAGGGCGTCTTGGACGGTGTCTCGGACGGCGTCTTGGACGGCGTGGGCGTCGGCGTCGGGCTCGGCGCACCGACCGAGTCGGCCTTCTCACCGATCGGGCCGGCCTCGGGGAAGTCCTCTACATCCACGCCCTTGAGCGCGTCTCGCATGTAGTTGGTCCACACCTCGGTGGGGATGTCACCACCGTGGATGGACGGCACACCGCCGGTGCCGTTCATGGAGAGCAGCTTGCGGGACTCGGGGTCCGTACGGAACAGGGTGACCGCGGTCGACAGCTGCGGGGTGTAGCCGACGAACCAGGCCGACTTGTTCTTGTCGGTGGTGCCGGTCTTGCCCGCGGCCGGGCGGCCCAGCTCCTTGGCCTTGGTTCCGGTGCCGTTCTCGATGACGTTCTCGAGGACCTTGGTGACGTTGTCCGCGACGTTACTGTCCAGGTTCTGCTGGCTCTTGGGCGCCTCGAAATCGGGCAGTTCCTGGCCGTTGCGGACGACCTTCACGACGGAGTAGGGCTCATGGTGCTTGCCGGAGGCAGCGAAGGTCGCGTACGAGTCCGCCATGCGGATGGCGCTCGGGGTGGACGTACCCAGGGAGAACGAGGCGTTGTTGTTGGGATCCATGGAGTCCCTGAGGATGCCGGTGTCCTCTGCGACCTTGCGCACATGGTCCAGGCCGACGTCGAGGCCGAGCTGGGCGAAGGGCGTGTTGATGGACTTCTCCATCGCCTCGGTGAGCGTGACGTAGCCGTACGGCGTGGGGCTCTCGTTCTTCTGCCTGAACGGCTGCCCGTTGTTGTTCATCAGGGGATCGCCGTCGCGGTTCTTGATGACGAGGCGGTCGTTGCCGTTGTACTTGCTGTCCGGCGAGAGGCCTTCGCCGTTGGTGTTCTGGGTGCCGTGCTCCATCGCCGCAGCGAGAACATAGGGCTTCCACGTCGAGCCGACGGGGACGCCGGAGGTGTCGGCGTTGTTGGTGAAGTGCTTCTTGTCCCAGCCCTCGCCGCCGTAGAGCGCGACGATCGCGCCGGTCTTCACGTCCACCGAGGCGGAGCCGAACTGGACAAACCTGTCCTTCTCCGGGCGCTCCTTGGTGTCCAGGAATTCCTTGCGGGTCTTGTTGACCGCCTTCTCCATCGCCTTGACCTTCACCTTGTCGAAGGTCGTGTAGATGCGATAGCCGCCGCGCGCCAGGTCCTCGACCCCGAGGTCGGCCTGCTTCATCACGTACTTCTTTGCGGTCTCGACCAGGTAGCCCTTCTGGCCGGTGAGGCCGGTGGCCTCCGCGGAGTCCTCGAGCTTGGGGAACGTCGTGTACTTCGCCCGCTCCTCCTTCGTCATCAGGCCCACCTCCACCTGACGGTCGAGGATCCACTCCCAGCGCTCCTTGGCACGCTCGGTGTTGGCCTCCTGGGTGGCGTTGGTGCCGATGCCGCCGTCGGGGTTGTAGAGGTTCGGTCCCTTGAGGACCTGGGCGAGGAACGCGCTCTCGTCCGGCTTCAGCTCATCGCTGTTCTTGCCGAAGTACGCCTGGGACGCAGCCTGGATTCCGTACGCACTACGGCCGTAGTACGCGGTGTTCAGGTAGCCCTCGAGGGTCTTGTCCTTGTCCTCCTGCACACCGACCTTGAGCGAGATGATCAGTTCGGTGAACTTGCGCTTCAGCGTCTGTTCCTGGTCCAGGTAGTTGTTCTTCACGTACTGCTGGGTGATGGTCGAGCCGCCCTGGGTCTCCCCGCCCGTAGCCATGTTGAACACGGCTCGGCCGATGCCCATGGGATCGACGCCCCAGTCGTCGTAGAAGGAGGCGTTCTCAGCCGCGATCACCGCGTCCTGCATGGACTTCGAGATCTTCTCGATGGGGACGTTCTGGCGGTTGCGTTCGCCGTCGGTCGTGGCGAGCTGCGACCCGTCCTCCCAGTAGAAGACGTTGCTCTGCGCCCGGGCCATCTTCTGCTGATCGGGCGTATCGACCCAGGCGAAGGCCGCCCCCGTCCCCGCGACCAGGAGAGCGAAGAAGCCGAGGCAGGTGCCGCCGATCAGCTTCCAGGACGGTACGAACCGCCGCCACCCGTACTTGTCCGAGCGCGGGTAGTCGATGAACCGCTTCTTGGCCGGCGGTCCTCCGCGCCCCCCGCCCGGCGCCGCCACGGCCGCCGGCCTCGGCGCCGCGCCGGCGTGAGCCGCCGGCGCGCCGCGCTGGGCGGCACGGCGGGCTTCGGCCCTGCCGCCCGGCGGCCGCTCGTCTCCGTACGGACCGGAGGGCGACTCGGTGCTACTGGCATGGGTGTCCCGCGTGGGTGCCGCGCGGCGGCCTGATGGCTGCTGGGCGGCTCGCCGGGCCGCGGCGCGTCCGCCGTCCTGCGGCTGCGACGGTTTGCGACGGTGCTCGCTCATCGAACGACTACTCCTCGGGCAGGCGAGAGCGCCTGGAAGCGGCAGGTGAGTTCCGGTCCCCCCGAAGTACGGAACAGCCCGGGGTGGGGCTCATCCGTACGGCCTCATGTACATCCAGGACGAGGACGCTCCCTGGCGTCACTTGGTTCCCGGTGGTCTGCATGCCGCACAGACTACGCACCGTCAAAACCCGCCCAGCGCCGAGGTTCGCCTCAAAACAGGCAAGTTACGCGCATCGAAATGGTGATGTGACGCCGTTCACCATGGCTCCCCTTGTCGCATCGAAGCTCCCGCTCTATCGTCTGGATGTATCGAGTCGATACATCAGCTCGGCATAAAGACCGACGGCGACTGAGGAGGCGAAGGATGAGCAGGCGCTCAGGCATCCTCGAATTCGCCGTGCTCGGTCTGCTGCGCGAGTCCCCGATGCACGGTTACGAGCTGCGCAAGCGCCTCAACACCTCGCTGGGGATCTTCCGCGCTTTCAGCTACGGGACGCTCTACCCCTGCCTCAAGACGCTCGTGGCGAACGGCTGGTTGATCGAGGAGGCCGGCAGTGCTCCGGAGGACGCGCTCGCCGCTTCGCTCGCGGGACGCCGAGCCAAGATCGTCTACCGGTTGACGGCCGAAGGTAAGGAGCACTTCGAGGAGTTGCTCTCCCACACCGGCCCCGACTCCTGGGAGGACGAGCACTTCGCCGCTCGTTTCGCCTTCTTCGGGCAGACGGAGCGCGAAGTGCGGATGCGGGTCCTCGAGGGCCGCAGGAGCCGGCTGGAGGAGCGTCTCGAAAAGATGCGCGTCTCTTTGGCCCGTACCCGTGAGCGGCTCGACGACTACACGCTTGAGCTGCAGCGTCACGGCATGGAGTCCGTGGAGCGCGAAGTGCGCTGGCTGAACGAGCTCATCGAGAGCGAGCGGGCGGGGAGGGATCAGCGACGATCCGACCCCGAAAGCCCCGCTCGTGACGACATCACATCTGGAGAGAAGACGGACGGCCTGCTCCCGCACCGGGACGACACCGGGCCGGATCCGTCCGACGACACCGCAAAGTGAAGCCCTGCACATCCGCAGGGCTTCGTCGAGAACACAGGGAGCAACCGCCAATGGGTTCGGTTCGCGTAGCCATCGTCGGCGTGGGCAACTGCGCCGCCTCGCTGGTGCAGGGCGTCGAGTACTACAAGGACGCCGACCCGGTGGGCAAGGTGCCGGGTCTCATGCACGTGCAGTTCGGCGACTACCACGTGAAGGACATCGAGTTCGTCGCCGCCTTCGACGTCGACGCGAAGAAGGTCGGCCTCGACCTCGCGGACGCCATCGGCGCCAGCGAGAACAACACCATCAAGATCTGTGACGTGCCGAACTCCGGCGTCACCGTGCAGCGCGGTCACACCCTCGACGGTCTGGGCAAGTACTACCGCCAGACCATCGAGGAGTCCGCCGAGGCGCCGGTCGACATCGTCCAGACCCTCAAGGACCGCCAGGTCGACGTCCTCGTCTGCTACCTGCCCGTCGGTTCCGAGGACGCTGCGAAGTTCTACGCGCAGTGCGCCATCGACGCCAAGGTCGCCTTCGTCAACGCTCTCCCGGTCTTCATCGCCGGCACCAAGGAGTGGGCGGACAAGTTCACCGAGGCGGGTGTCCCGATCATCGGCGACGACATCAAGTCGCAGGTCGGCGCCACCATCACGCACCGCGTCATGGCGAAGCTGTTCGAGGACCGGGGCGTCGTCCTGGACCGCACGATGCAGCTGAACGTCGGCGGCAACATGGACTTCAAGAACATGCTCGAGCGCGAGCGCCTGGAGTCCAAGAAGATCTCGAAGACGCAGGCCGTCACCTCGCAGATCCCCGACCGCGACCTCGGTGCGGACAACGTCCACATCGGCCCGTCGGACTACGTGGCCTGGCTGGACGACCGCAAGTGGGCGTACGTACGCCTCGAGGGCCGCGCCTTCGGTGACGTCCCGCTGAACCTGGAGTACAAGCTCGAGGTCTGGGACTCCCCGAACTCCGCGGGTGTCATCATCGACGCCGTGCGTGCCGCGAAGATCGCCAAGGACCGCGGTATCGGCGGCCCGATCCTCTCCGCGTCCTCGTACTTCATGAAGTCCCCGCCGGTTCAGTACTTCGACGACGAGGCCCACCGCGCCGTCGAGAGCTTCATCAAGGGCGAGGTCGAGCGCTAGAGCTCCGCCTGGCGCGCCTGCCGCGTCCGAAGCTCCACCAGGCCGATCGTCGAGGGTCCCCGGGCAATTCCGCCCGGGGACCCTCGACGTGTGTGACGCTTGCTCGCATGTCCGTCGTACGTGATCTGCGCGTACTCCTGCGCCTGACCGACTTCCGCCGCCTGCTGGCGGTCCGGCTGCTCTCCCAGTGCGCGGACGGCGTGTACCAGATCGCGCTCGCCACGTACGTCGTCTTCTCCCCGGAGAAACAGACCTCGCCCGGCGCGATCGCCTCGGCGATGGCCGTCCTGCTGCTCCCCTACTCGGTGGTCGGCCCCTTCGCGGGCGTACTGCTCGACCGCTGGCAGCGCCGCCAGGTCTTCCTGTACGGGAACCTGCTGCGGGCCGCGCTCGCCTGCGGCACGGCGCTGCTGATCCTCGCGTCCGTGCCCGACTGGCTCTTCTACGCCTCGGCCCTCTCCGTCACCGCCGTCAACCGCTTCGTACTGTCCGGGCTCTCGGCCGCACTGCCCCGCGTCGTCGACACCGACCGGCTCGTCGTGGCCAACTCGCTTTCTCCGACCGCCGGGACGCTCGCCGCCACCGCGGGCGGCGGTCGGGCGGTTCACCGTACGGCTGGTGGCGTCGGACTCCGATGCGGCGGTGGTGCTCCTGGGAGCGGCCCTCTATCTCTGCGCCGCCCTGTCGTCGCTGCGCATTACCGCGAGCTGCTCGGCCCCGGCCCCGAGCAGGTGCAGCCGCGGCTGGGCGCCGCACTGGCTTCCACCGTGCGGGGTCTCGCGCGACGGCCTGCGGCACCTGGCCGAGCGCCGGGCCGCGGCACGCGCGCTGGCCGCGATGACGCTGATGCGCTTCTGCTACGGCGCACTGACGGTCATGGTGCTGATGCTGTGCCGGTACGCCTGGGCCGACGGACCGGGGGACGGGTCCGAGGGACTGACGCTGCTCGGCATCGCCGTCGGGATCTCGGGGGCGGGGTTCTTCACGGCTGCGGTACTGACACCGTGGGGGGCGGGGCGGTTCGGACCGTACGGATGGACGGTCATGTGCGCGGGGACGGCCGCCGTGCTGGAGCCGGCCCTCGCTCTGCCTTTCGCGCCCGCCCCGATGATGATCGCCGCCTTCGTGCTCGGCCTCACGACACAGGGCGTGAAGATCGCCACGGACACGGTGGTGCAGTCGTCGGTCGACGACGCCTTTCGCGGGCGGATCTTCTCGATCTACGACGTGCTGTTCAACGTCGCGTTCGTGGGCGCCGCGGCCACAGCCGCGATGATGCTGCCTGCTGACGGCCGCTCGGCCGCCCTGGTGGTCGCGGTCGCTCTCCTCTATGCGGCGGTTGCCGCGGCCATGTTCCGCTGGAGCCGGATCGAGGGCGCCCTGTAGCGGGAACAGCGGACGACGCGAGAGCGGTGTTTCACGTGAAACACGCCCCTCACCACATTCACCCGCCGTCGTGTTTCACGTGAACGACCTCAGCTCTGCGTCGCCCACCACTCCTTGAGCGCCGCGACCGCCGCGTCGTGGCCCATCGGTCCGTTCTCCAGCCGCAGCTCCAGCAGGAACTTGTACGCCTTGCCGATCTCCGGGCCAGGGCCGGTGCCAAGGACCTCCATGATCTGGTTGCCGTCCAGGTCGGGCCTGATGGAGTCCAGCTCCTCCTGCTCCTGAAGCTGCGCGATGCGCTCCTCGAGCCCGTCGTACGCCCGCGACAGCGCGCTCGCCTTGCGCTTGTTGCGCGTGGTGCAGTCCGAGCGGGTCAGCTTGTGCAGCCGCTCCAGCTGCGGGCCCGCATCACGTACGTACCGGCGCACCGCGGAGTCGGTCCACTCGCCGGTGCCGTACCCGTGGAAACGCAGGTGGAGCTCCACCAGCGTCGAGACGTCCTTGATCATGTCGTTGGAGTACTTCAGGGCGGTCATGCGCTTCTTGGTCATCTTCGCGCCCACCACCTCGTGGTGATGGAAGGAGACCCGGCCGTCCTGCTCGAAGCGCCGCGTCCGCGGCTTTCCGATGTCGTGCAGCAGCGCAGCGAGCCGCAGCACCAGGTCGGGCCCGTCCTGCTCCAGGTCCATGGCCTGCTCCAGAACGGTCAGCGAGTGCTCGTAGACGTCCTTGTGCCTGTGATGCTCATCACTCTCCAGGCGCAGTGCCGGCAGCTCGGGCAGCACGTGTCCGGCGAGACCGCTGTCGACGAGCAGCCTCAGGCCCTTGCGCGGGTTCGTGGAGAGGATCAGCTTGTTGAGCTCGTCCCGCACCCGCTCCGCCGAGACGATCTCAATGCGCTCGGACATCGCCTTCATCGCAGCGACGACCTCGGGGGCCACCTCGAAGTCGAGCTGGGCGGCGAACCGCGCGGCGCGCATCATGCGCAGCGGGTCGTCGGAGAACGACTCCTCGGGGGTCCCGGGAGTGCGCAGCACGCGGGCCGCGAGGTCGTCGAGGCCGCCGTGCGGGTCGATGAACTCCTTCTCCGGAAGCGCGACGGCCATCGCGTTCACGGTGAAGTCGCGGCGTACGAGATCCTGCTCGATGGAGTCGCCGTAGGACACCTCCGGCTTGCGGGAGGTCCTGTCGTACGCCTCGGAGCGGTACGTCGTGACTTCGATCTGGTAGCCCGCCTTCTGGCACCCCACCGTGCCGAAGGCGATCCCGACCTCCCACACCGAGTCCGCCCACGGGCGGACGATCTTCAGTACGTCCTCGGGGCGGGCATCGGTCGTGAAGTCCAGGTCGTTGCCGAGGCGGCCGAGCAACGCGTCCCTGACCGATCCGCCGACGAGCGCGAGGGTGAAGCCCGCCTCCTGGAAACGGCGCGCGAGATCGTCGGCGACAGGAGAGACCCGCAGCAGTTCGCTGACCGCGCGGCGCTGCACCTGATTCAGGGCACTGGGGTTGTCTTCGTTGGCGTTCGGCACAACAGAAAAGAGTACGTGCCCTGGCCGGCCGGGGCGTCCCTGTTTACCACTGCCCCGAGGGGCCTTCCGATCACGTGGAGCACTCGGCAGCACTTTGCCACAGCACACCTCGTTACCATGCGTGGACGCAGGAACCGACAACCAACACCGGCAGCAGACGATGACGAGGGACGGGCGAGAGCGTGGCCAAGGCGGCAGACTTTCAGGGGATGATTCCCTCACCTGCCCGCCGGTGGCTGCGGCGCACGGCAGGGCTGCTCGCCGGCGCCCCGCTGGTGGCGGGCCTTCTGTACCTTCCGGCCGCCGCGCCCGCGCAGGCCGCCGAGAAGGCCACCGGCTCGCACACGGTCGATGTGTCCCTCGACGCACTGACCCCCGGCGCCCCGGTGGAGGGTGAGAAGATCACCGTTTCCGGCACGGTCACCAACAGGGGCAAGGAAGCCGTCACCGACGCGCATGTCGGACTGAGCGTGGGACCGCGCCTGTCCGGCAGAACGGCGATCGACGCCGCGGACCGGCACAGCCGGGATGCGAACGTCCGCGACCGCGCGGAGCTCGGCGGGAAGTTCACCAAGAAATTCGCGACCCTCCCCGTCGGCATCAGCGAGAGCTTCAGCATCACCGTGCCGGTCGACAAACTGGACCTCGATGATCAGGGTGTCTACCGGCTCGGGGTGTCGCTGTCGGGACAGACCCCGAGCCGGCCGTACGAGCAGACCCTGGGCATCCAGCGGACCTTCCTCCCCTGGCAGCCCGAAGCCACGGAGAAGAAGACCCAGCTCACCTATCTCTGGCCGCTGATCTCCTCGACGCATCTCACCGCCGAGACAGGTTCGGACGAGCAGCAGACCCCGGTCTTCGAGAACGACGACCTCGGCGCGGAGCTCGCCCCGGGCGGGCGGCTGGAACAGCTCGTCTCGCTCGGCAAGGAACTGCCGGTGACCTGGGTCATCGACCCGGACCTGCTCGCCACGTCAACGCGATGACCGAGAGCTACGACGTCAAGTCCGAGGACGGTGAAACAACCGTCGCCGGCAAGAACCAGGCCGTCGCCAACCGGTGGCTGAGCGATCTCCAGAAGGCGGTGGAGGGCAAAAAGGTCGTCGCCCTGCCGTTCGCCGACCCCGATCTGGCCTCGCTGGCGCACCGCGGCAAGGACGTGCCCGGCTCTCTCAGCCACCTGCGGCGCGCGACCGATGTCGCCGCCACCACCGTGAAGTCGATCCTCCACACGGAGCCCTCCACCGACTTTTCCTGGCCGGTGAACGGCGCCGTCGACCCGTCGGTCGTCGATGTCGCCACTTCGGCCGGCGCACACAACGTGATCGCCCGCAGCGACAGCCTCCAGGAGACGAGCGGCCTGCCGTACACACCCACCGCGGCCCGGCCGATCGGCGGCGGCACCACCGCGGTGGTCGCCGACGCCCGGCTCTCCACCGCCTTCGAGGGCGACATGTCGCAGGCCGGCGACTCCACCCTCGCCATACAGAAGTTCCTCGCCCAGACCCTGGCGGTGACTCTCCAGGACGAGGAGAAGCAACGCAGCGTCGTGGTCGCCCCGCAGCGGCTGCCGTCCGCGAGCCAGGCGCAGTCGATGGCGCGCGCCCTGCACAGCCTCGACGCCCAGCGCTGGACTCAGCCACTGGATCTGGAGGCTGCGTCGAAGGCCAAGCCCGACGCCCGCGCCACGACCGACGTGCCGGGCCCGTCCTCGTACCCCCGGTCGCTGAGCAAGCAGGAGCTCGCGGCCAAGGCGTTCCAGGACATCAAGGCCACGCAGGCCAAGCTGGACAACTTCAAGGTGATCCTCACCGCTCCCGACCGGGTGGTCACCCCCTTCGGCAACGCGATCAACCGCGCGATGTCGACGTCCTGGCGCGGGAACGGGCCGAAGGCCCAGACGTACCGCACCGGGGTGCAGAACTACCTGGCGAGCCTCACCGACGAAGTGCAGCTCATCCAGAAGTCCGACGCGACCCTGTCGGGGCGCAGCGCGACGGTGCCGGTGACCGTTCAGAACAAGCTGGTGCAGGGAGTCGAGCACCTGGTGCTGCAGCTCACGTCGACCAAGCCCACCCGGCTCAACATGGGCGGCGGGCAGACCGTCGCCGAGCAGCGGGTGAAGGTCGCGGGCGGCCACAGCCAGTCGGTGAAGTTCACCGCCACCGCCAACGCCAACGGCCCGGTCCCGGTGATCGCCCAGCTCTACACCGAGGACGGCACGCCGTACGGCCGCAGCATGGTGTTCACGGTCGACGTCAACGAGTTCACCCCGACCGTGATGCTTGTCATCGCCGGAGGTGTGCTGCTGCTGGTTCTCGCCGGCATCAGGATGTACACCCAGCGCAAGCGCGCGGCGGCCCGTGAGGCCGCCGACGGGGGCGACGGCGAGGGCGACGACTCCGAGCAGCCGAGTGACCCGACACCGGACACCGGTCCCGAAAGCAGCAACCCGTCGGGCACGGGTGAGAAAGTGGACCGTTGAGCAACACCGTGACCGGGCGGCCGGGGACGATGAGGTGGGGTTGCAATGCAGCGTCTTCCCGGGAGAGAGTCCCCGGATCTCCGGCCGGCCCACAGGATCAGCATGGTCGGCCAGCGGGGCACAGCTCGCCGGAACAGGAAGCTCGAGGGGAGCACCAGTGAACGCGCCGTACGACGGTGACCGTGGACAGGGCGCGGGTGGCACCACGCCCTTCCGGGGGGCGCCCCCGGAGCCCTCGGCAGCAGGCCATGTGCCGTCGCCGCAGCATCCCGAGTCCGCCCGGCATCCCGAGTCCGGCCAGGAGCCCTATGCCGCCCCGGACCCGTACGTCCAGGACGCCTACAGCTACGACCCGTACCGCTCCCAGGACCTCACCGCGCAGGACCCGGTGACGGAGGCGCTCTACGACCGCGCCTCGCACCCCCCGCCGCCGCCCGGCACCTACCAGGAGCCGCAGCCGCTGTACCAGCAGCCGTCCACGCCGCAGTACGCGCCGGATCCGCATGTGTGGGCGCCGACCCCGCCGCCCGAGCCGGAAGGCTTCTCGCGCCGCCTGCCGTACGGGGACGATGCCGCGACCACCGAGTTCGTGGGCGTGGACGAACTGGTCACCAAGGCGGGCGAGGAACCCGCCGAGCAGGACGCGTTCGCCCACCTCTACCGCGACCAGCAGGCACCGGGGCAGCCCGCCCCCGTGGCCGCCCCCGAACCGGCCCCGG
>RHMC01000329.1 GCA_003719395.1 Streptomyces altiplanensis | reverse complement strand
GACCCGGCGGGCCTCCGCCGGCGCCGCCGGACCCGCCTTCCCCGTACGCCGCTCCGCGGCCGCCGCGCTGCCCGGACTGCTGGGCCTGCAACGCGCCCCTGCGCCCCCTGCGCCACTGCGCCGCCGCCGCGCCCCCGGCCGCCGGCGGACGCCTCGACGAGGACGCCACGGCGGAGCGCAGCGCCATGTCCGGCGTCATCAGCCCGGTGCTGCGCCCCTCCGGCCGCCACCGCGTGGACCATCCTGCTGCTCATGGACACCGGGCCCGCGATGGCCGTCTGGGAGCGCATGGTCGAGGAGCTGCGGCAGGCCTGCCAGCAGTCCGGTGTCTTCCGGGACGTCCAGGTCCACCAGCTGTACGACGCCGGGGACGGCGGCGCGCCCCTCATCGGCACCACGACGGGGCCCGGCGGCCACACCCGGCTGCGCCCCGCCGACCAGTTCCACGACCCCACGGGCCGCAGGCTCACCCATCGTCGTCAGCGACTGGCGTCGGCCCGCTGTGGCAGCAGGGCCGCGCCCAGCGGCTCATCCACCAGTGGCCGCGCCGCTCCCCGCTGGCCGTCGTGCAGCCGCTGCCGCCCCGCCTGTGGGCCCGTACCGCACTGCCCGCCGAGCCGGGGCTCCTGGTGCGGTCGCGGCGTCCGGCGGGCGCACCGCGTTCGTTCCGGACGAGGAGCCGTGGGAGCCGCTGGGGGCGACGGCCAGGCCCGTGCCGGTGCTCACGCCGACCCCCGAGGCGTTCGCGTTCCTGGGCGCGGATGCTGTCCGACCAGGGCGGCAGTACGGTGCGCGGCTGGGCGGCCTGGGCCGACGCCCCCGAACCGGAGGCCGCCGCCGAGGAGCCGGCCTTCCCCGCCGTACCACCGCCCCTCCCGCCCGACCGCAGCGTCGACGAACTGCTGCGCGCCTTCCGGGCGAACGCGTCGCCCGGCGGCGTCCGCCTTGCCGTCCACCTTGCGGCGGCGCCCCTCACCCTGCCGTCATGCAGCTGGTGCAGCGCGCCATGCTGCCGGACACCGGCCCGATGGAGCTCGCCGAAGTGCTGCTCGGCGGGTTGCTCAGGCAGCTGCCGGGGCCCGGCTCCCGGCCCTGTTACGTGTACGCGGACGGGGTGCAGGAGTTGCTGCTGAACTCGCTGGGCCAGGACGCGGCCGCGCTCGTGCTCAAGCACTGCTCCTCGTACGTGGAACGCAACTTCGGCAAGGGCGCCCGCAACTTCCCGGCACTCGCCGCAGCCAGGCTCTCCGAGCTGCGGGGCCGCACCGGACCCCGCCCTCCCGCAGGGCCGGAGCCCGGACGGGGAGGGCGGGACGACGAGGTGGACGACGCGGCGGGCGCCGTGCCCGAACTGTTCGCCCGCGTCCCGGCCCGGGTGCTGCGCTTCTACCAGCCCGACCTCGTCACCCCCGTACCGCTGGACGAGGCCGAACGCCTCCTGGACCAGTGGCACACACAGGCCGACCCGTCCCTGCTCCGCGCGCCCGCGAGCGGCTCGGCCGCGCTGCGCGGCAACGGAGCCCACGGCGGCGGCCGGGCACCGGCCCGCCGGCCGGTGACGCGGCCGGGGGAGCGCGGGCGGGAGTCGTGCTGGGGCGGGTGCTGTTCGCGGAAGCCGGGACTTCGGCCGTGCGCGGCACCGACCGGGCGGGCGAACTCCTCCTGCGCGCGCTCGACGCTCGCCGAAGCCCGCGACCGCGCCCCGGAAGGCAGCCGGGACCGGGCCGACGCCCGCCTGGAACTCGCCGCCGTTCACCACGCGCTGTGGCGGCTGACGCACGACGCACCCCACCTCGACGCGGCCCTGGACGCGCTCGCCGGTGACACCTCCGACTGGCCCGCCGGGTCCCGCAGGGCGCTGCACCTGCGCCGGGGCAGGCTGCTGCTCGTACTGCTGGGGCAGAGGAAGCGGTACGCGAACTCCGCACCGGATGTGCGGCGCTGGACGCCGAGGGCGCCCCCGACGGCCTCCGCTGCCCCGCCCTCCTCGACCTCGCCGAGGCCCTGCGCGCCGCGGACGCCCCGCACGCGGAGACCGCCGGGGTCCTGGCCCGCGCCGGACAGGCCGCCGGCGAGGACCCGGCACTGCGCCTGCGCTGCCTGACCGCCCAGGCGCGGCTACACGACGCGGCGGGCGACCACGCCGCCGCCGACCGGGCGTACGAGGCCGCTTCCGGCCTCGCACCGTCCGACGGCGCCCGGCGCTGCGAACTCCTCACCGAGTGGGGCGAGTCGCTGCTGCGCCGCGCCGCCGCCGAGGCGGGTACGGCCGACGAGGGCGCCGTCGGCCGGCGGAGAGCGTCCTGCGCGAGGCCCTGGCCGCGATGCCCGCCCGTTCCCCGGCCCGCAGCCGGCTGAACCTGCTGCTCGGCAGCGCACTGGCGCTCCGCTTCCAGCGGGTCGGCTTCCTGCCGGACCTGTACGAGGGCCGCCATCTGCTGGAGGAGGCCGCGAAGCGGCTGACGGACGCAGGGGTGCGGTCCCAGGCATGGCTGACGCTCGGCAGGGTGAGGTTCGAACTCGCCCATGTGTCGGCCGCGACGCTGCTGTCGGACGCACTCCAGGCGTACGAGAACGCGCAGCGCGACGCCGACGACGCGCACGGCGCCCGGCCGGGCTCCCGGACAGCGGCACGGGCGCTGTACGCCCAGGGCTGCACGCTGGAGTTCATGGGCCGTACCGGGGCCGCGCGCCGGGCGTTCGAGCAGGCGCACGACCGCTGGCAGCGGCTGATCGCGTCCCTGACCGAGGTGGACTGGGCGGAGGCCGGGGCGCCGCGGGAGCGGATCGGCCGTCTGCGGGAGCCGGGCCGGGGGGCGGAGGTCCGGACGGACGGTCAGCGGCCGGCCGAGGCGGACCGGCGGCGACTGGCACCCCCCTGGTGGCCGTTCACCGGGGTGAAGGCCGGTTGACCGGAGTGAAGTCGAACATGTTTCTGTTTCACCGGTGTCGGGAAGAACTGGGCAGCCGCTGCGGCCGTGCGGGACGGGTGCCGGCAGGAGGGAGTCGGGCGTGTCGCACAGGAACACCGTGGTTGCCGGCCAGGGACGGGACGCCGGAAAGGCTCCGGCCGCACCCGACCTCACCGACGTCGACCTGCGGACTTTACGAGCCATGGACGATCCGGGGATGGCCGAGGCGGTCGGTCGCGTGCTCGACCGGCCCTGGGAGCTGGCGGAAGCCTGGTGGACGGGCGACGAGCCGGGAAACCGCTGAACAGCGGCGCTTTCCGGACAGATGGACGGCACCGTCAACCGATTCGGGCCGATGCCGGGGCACGGACGCCGACGAAGGGGGGCCGCAATGACGCCGGCCCCTTTGCCCTCCGCCCTCCTCACCCAGCTCGCCCGCACCAGGCCCGGCTCCGCCTGCACCGCCGCGCTGCGGACCGGGCTGCACGCCCGCCGGCTGCTGCTTCTCAAGTCCCTGCTGACGCGCGTGGACCGGCAGCGGACCGGCACCGACCCGTTCACGCGTGAACGCTTCCACCGGCACTGGGCGCTGCTGGAGCACGCCGAACGACGCGACCCCGCGGCGGTCCGCGACGCGGTCGACTACCCGCTGACCGGTGCCTGGCTGGCCGGGGCCCTCACCGCCCCCGAAGGCCCCTCCCTCGACCGGCACCTCGCGTATTTCGGGGGCATGGCGGCCACCGCGGCCGTGCGCGCGGGCTGCGACCTGCGCGCTCACGCTCGACGCTCCCGGCGGTGTGCTCCCCCTCCCCGGCCTCGGCGCCCTGCGCTGCCCGGCGCACCGGGCCGAGCTGCACGCCCGACGGCCGTACCGTACGGATCACCGGAGGCGGCCGGGCCGGCGCCCTCCTGC
>RHMC01000328.1 GCA_003719395.1 Streptomyces altiplanensis | reverse complement strand
CTGCTGCGATTGCTCTTACTCCCCACCTGGCACTACTTCCTCTGGAACCTCACGTGCCAGTCTCAGGTGTCCAACATCGACGGGAAGCTTCAGTCCAGCGTGGCTCGGTTGCTTTGATGACGCAGGAGTCCCGAGCTGTCGAGATGTGACCGGAAGCGTTTGTGGGGGATCCCAGCCGTTAGGCGTCGCAATTACGCCATCGTGACTGGCGGCCGTGGCGTGATGCTCCGTATGTGGCTATAAGTCTTGCTGACGTGGTCGACAAAGGGGGGACGGATGGCGAAGGTCCGGGGAGCGGTTGTAAGCGTCGTCGCAGCGAGCGCGCTAACAGTCGCCTCAGCGTCGCCGGTTGAAGCCGTTGGATACCGAGTGGCGGGGTACAGCTCGAACAGCGCGAGCTATGCCTTCGGTAACTATGACTATGCAAAAGACGCCACATGCCAAGGCGCAGGGCCGAACGCCGCCTATTACGCGACGCTGGCAGGACGTGTGGATGACAAGCGCTGGGGGGATGCGTACGGCGCGGCAGTGAAGGCCACGTGGCTACAGTGCTTCGATGACGGAAACCAGGGATTGCGCTGGGAGTACCGCGAGGCCGTGATCGCCTACGACGCTCCGTACAACCCGACCGATCCGAATCCGGACCCGCCCGGACAGCAGTTCCACAAGGACTGGGCGGACGTGAAGGACCTGCGGTTCTATACGTGCAACTGGAATCCCGCCAGTGGTGCAGTCGGAACATGTGCCAGGATGACAAAGCAGTAGCCACCGCAAGGCTTGGAATTTTGCGTCACCTGCGTCTGCGACGTGCATGAACGCCTGCTGGCCCGCACCGACGGCACGGCCGGAGAGCCATCAAGCGCAGACTCCAGGTAGCGTCACAGCGCTCACCAAACTCGCCGCCTACGAGCCGGACGGATCCCCGGCCGCTGAGTTGTGCTGGTACCTCGCCCGCGAGGTCCGCCACCGCCGCCACACCTGGACCACCCGCCACATCGACGAGCTGCGCAAGAACGCGGCCGAGGGCGGCGACGGCGCCCACCTCGTCCTCGGCGCCGTCCCCGCTCCGTTGCTGCGCCCCGCCCCCGAGAAGCCAAGCCAGTTGGTCAGCCGCGTCGGCTGGATGAGCATCACCGAACGCGCGACGTCCTCGCACAGCGTCGCCGCGTTCGGCTAGGACTTGTCCGGCCGATCATGGTTGTGGGTTGTCGGGCATGATGCCCGGGTGAGCATCATCGTGAAGTTCTTCGTGGCGCCGGACGACACGTCAGCGGGTCTGGCCCTCCGGACCGGGCCGGGACGGGCATTCGAGTCGCTCTCCTTCGGTACTTCGATCCCGAAGAGGCGGTGGTCGAGTGGGAATGCCTTTTGGCGGGCGGCAGCTTCGAGGAACTCGTCGAAGCTGGCGAGCCTCGCATAGTTGCCGACCAGGACGATGACGGGTGCGTCGTCTTCGCGATCTCGCCGCGCTTGTCCGCTGCACTCGCGGACGCCGGGCCCTCCAGGTTGCATGGCGTCGCTGCCTCGTGGGCTCGGCTGCGTGCGGAGGACGGCGAGGTCATCGACGCGGAGATCGCGGACGCGATCGTGGGTGGATTGGCTGCCCTCGTCAGCAGCGCCCGGCGCCAAAACCAGGGCGTCTATTGCTGGGTCGCGTAGGACTTCATGTTCGAAGCCAGATCGCGACGGACGCCGCAGTGGCGGTGCCGAGGAAGACGTAGCCGCGCTTGTCGTAGCGCGTGGCGACCGCCCGTGACTGCTTCAGACGGTTGATCGCCCGCTCGACGGTGTTGCGCTTCTTGTAGCGGTCCTCCTCGAAGCCGGGTGGCCGTCCGCCGCGTGCGCCCTTGCGTAGGCGGGCCGCCTGGCTGTCGGACTTCTCGGGGATGGTGTGGCAGATTCCCCGCCGTCGCAGGTAGTTCCGGACGGGCCCGTTGCTGTAAGCCTTGTCGGCCGCGAGGCTGTCGGGCTTCTTTCGTGGCCGTCCCAGGCCAGGTCTGGGCACCCGGATCTTCTCCAGGACCGGCTTGAACTGGGTGCAGTCCGCCCGCTGACCTGGAGTGACGATCAGGGACAGTGGACGGCAGCGGCCGTCCGCGCTCAGGTGGAGCTTGCTGGTGAACCCGCCGCGCGAGCGGCCCAGGCCCTCACCTCCAGCACCACCTCCACCAGGCGGGCGACCAGGCTCTGCCACGGCGTCTCGTCCTGGTGTTCCATCTCTTCGGCCCCTTTTGATCCCGGGGCCGGAGGCGGGCCGGTGCGGGCGCCGGCCGCATGCTGATGCGCGCGGACGATGGTGGAGTCGACTGAGATGTCCCAGTCGATCTCGCCTGCGGCGTCGGCCGCGGCCTGGACCTGCTGGAGCAGACGTTCCCAGGTGCCGTCGGCCGACCACAAGCGGTGGCGTTCGTAGACCGTCTTCCACGGCCCGAACCGTTCGGGCAGATCCCGCCACTGTGCACCCCGGTCCGCACCCGGTGCAGAATCCCGTCGATCACCTGCCGGTGATTCCGCCACCTGCCACAACGCCCGTTGCTGACCGGCAGGAACGGCCGCAGCCGTTCCCACTCGGCATCACTCAGATCGCCCCGCCCCATGACCACAGGAACGACTCGGGCACGAAGCAGTCACATGATCGGCCGGACAAGTCCTAGTGACCTGAGTCGGAGATTCATCGTTAGACGGGTATGAGTCGTCCGGGTCCGAAGATTCCACCGTTGTCGGTTACTGATGCCCAGCGGGCGGTGCTGGAGGGCTGGCTGCGTCGTCGTACGACGGCTCAGGCTCTGGCCCAGCGGTCGCGGATCGTGCTGGAGTGCGCCGAGGGGCACTCGATCATGGAGGTGTCCCGTCGGCTGCGGGTGAGTCCGGACACGGTCCGCACCTGGCGGCGCCGCTTCCTCGAGCGGGGGCTGGACGGCTTGTGCGACGACCCGCGGCCGGGTGTCCCCCGGAAGATCACCGACGCGGACGTCGAGCGGGTCATCGTCAAGACGCTCGAGGAGACACCGAAGAACGCCACCCATTGGTCGACGAGGTCGATGGCCGCGGCCACGGGGATGTCGCAGTCGACGGTCTCGCGGATCTGGCGGGCTTTCGCCCTGGCCCCGCACCGCTCGCAGACGTTCAAGCTGTCCACCGACCCGCTGTTCATCGACAAGGTCCGCGACGTCGTCGGTCTGTATCTCGATCCGCCGGAGAAGGCCCTGGTCCTTTGCGTGGACGAAAAGTCACAGATCCAGGCCCTGGACCGGTCCCAGCCCGTCCTGCCGATGATGCCCGGTGTCCCCGAACGCCGCAGCCACGACTACGTCCGGGCCGGCACCACCACCCTCTTCGCCGCCCTCGAGGTCGCCACCGGCAAGGTCATCGGCTCGCTGCATCGCCGCCACCGGGCGGCGGAGTTCAAGAAGTTCCTCGCCAAACTCGACAAGGAAGTCCCGGCCGACCTCCAGGTCCACCTGATCCTCGACAACTACGCGACCCACAAGACGCCCGACATCAAGAAGTGGCTGCTGGCGCATCCCCGTTTCCACCTGCACTTCACGCCGACCAGCGCGTCCTGGCTGAACCTGGTCGAGCGGTGGTTCGCCGAGCTGACCCAGAAGAAGCTCAAGCGCGGCGTCCACCGCTCCGTCCAGGCCCTCGAACGCGACATCCGGTCCTGGCTCGCCGACTGGAACGAGCACCCCAGACCCTTCGTCTGGACCAAGACCGCCGACGAAATCCTCGACAAAGTCGCCGCCTACTGCCGACGAATCTCTGACTCAGATCACTAGCGGTGGTTTGTTAATCCGGGGAGTAGAGGTCAAGCGGGTGGCCTGCGCTGA
>RHMC01000327.1 GCA_003719395.1 Streptomyces altiplanensis | reverse complement strand
GCACACGACGCCGGCCGCCCGGGCAGCGGCGGGCGCCGGCGGCGCGCCGCGCGGACGGTACGCCGGCCGCCAGCCGCACCAGGCGGCCGCCCGCGTCCAGTGCCTCGTCGCAGCGCCTGGCCACATCGGGTGTCGGCGGCTTGCCACCGTTCTCGATCTTGCTCAGATAGCCCTTGCTGTAGTGGATCGACCGGGCCAGTGCCGTGAGCGAGATACCGCGCTCGCTCCGCAGACGTCGTAGTTCTTCCCCGAAGGGGCATGCGCCCCGGACCCCGTCCATGCGGGGCACCGTACAGGCCCATTACGGTCAGTTTCCTTACCTTGTAAGGCTTTTGCCTGAATTCTGGCCGCCACGGCTTACGGGCCCCGCGGGCGGGGTAGACAACCGGATCCTCATGCCGTCCGCGTCCGCACGACCATCAGCGCCAGCAGCGCGCCCGCCCCGCACAGCGCGCCGGCGCCCAGCCACAGCGGATCGTACGAACCGAACGCGTCCCGGGCCACGCCGCCCGCGAACGCGGCCAGCCCCGCGCCCAGTTGGTGCGCCGCCCCGGTCCAGCCGAACACGATCGCGCTGTCCTCGCCGTACAGCTCCCGGCACAGCGCGAGCGTCGGCGGCACCGTGGCGACGTCGAGCAGCCCGAAGAGGACGGCGAACGCGACCAGGGGCGCCCCGATCTCCGCCGTGAGCAGCAGGGGCAGGGCGAGCAGGGTGAGGCCGCGCAGTGCGTAGTACGCGGCGAGCAGGCGCCGCGGATCCAGGCGATCGGTCAGCCAGCCCGACGCGACGGTTCCCGCGACGTTGAAGACGCCGATCGCCGCGAGCAGCGACGAGGCGGCCGTGGCGGGCATTCCGTGGTCGTGCGCCGCCGGGGTGAAATGCGTCCACATGACGCCGTTCGTCGAAGCGCCGCAGATCGCGAACGTTCCCGCGAGCAGCCAGAAGGGACCGGTGCGCGCGGACCGCGCGAGCACGCGAACGGTCCGCCGCGCCGCCCCGGGAACGGGTGCGGGCCGCTCCCGGGAAGCGCTCACGGTGTGCTCCGCGGCTCCGTACGGCCGTAGTCCGACGTCCGTCGGACCATCGCGCAGCAGCAGGAGTACGAGCGGCAGGGCCACCAGGACCACCACGACGAGCGTCACGGCGGCGGCGCGCCACGCGTACCGCTCGACGGTCCAGGACAGCAGCGGCAGGAACGCGAACTGCCCGAACACGCCTGCCGCGGTGAGTACGCCGGTGACCAGCCCCCGGCGGCGTGCGAACCAGCGGTCGGTCACGGTCGCGGCGAACGCCATCGCCATCGACCCGCAGCCCGTACCGACGAGGACGCCCCAGGAGAGCACGAACTGCCAGGGCTCGGTCATCGCCGTGGTGCACAGCGCGCCCGCCGCGACGGCCGCCAGTGCGCCGCCCACGACCCGGCGCATCCCGAAGCGGTCCATCAGGGCGGCCGAGAACGGCGCGGTCAGGCCGTACAGCACCATGTTCACGGACGCGCCGAGCCCGATCGTGGAACGCGACCAGCCGAACTCCCGGTGGAGCGGGCCGACGAGCAGCCCCGCCATGGTGGTGAAGGCCCCGGTCGCGACGATCGCGACGGCGGCGACCGCAGCGACCAGCCAGGCCCGGTGCACCCGTGCCCGTACCGGCGGACGTTCGTGCGGACTCCCCGTGAATCGGATCTCGACCATGCGTCCGACCCTGCGCCACCGGCCCGGCCCGTAACAGTGGCGAGACCGCCATGGTGTGAAAGAATCTCGCCATGCCGACGTTCCGGAGCTCAGGAAACCCGCACCGTGTCGCCGTCCTGGTGCGCGACGGGCTGCTCACCATGGAACTGGGCATCGTCCACCGGCTGTTCGGACAGGCCGTCTCGTCCGGCGGCGAGCCTCTCTACGAGGTCCTGACCTGCACACCGGAGCCCGGTGACGTCCGCACGGACGCCGACGTCACCCGTCGGCGTCACGCACGCTGCGGACATCCTCGCCGAGGCCGACACCGTGATCGTCCCGGCCTCCGACGAGGACTACACGCCCCGCGCCGCCCCCCACCTGCCGCCCGAGCTGGCGGAGGCGATCGCCCTGATCCGCCCCGGCGCGCGCATCGCCTCCATCTGCACCGGCTCCTTCGTCCTCGCGGCGGCCGGACTGCTCGACGGCAGGCGGGCCACGACGCACTGGCGCTCGCCGCCCGACCTCCAGCGGCTCCACCCGGACGTGCGCGTCGACCCCGGCGTGCTCTACACCGACGAGGGCGGTGTGCTCACGGCCGCCGCGGTCGCCGCCGGCATCGACCTGTGCCTGCACATGATCCGCGCCGACCACGGCTCACGGGTGGCCAACGAGGTGGCCCGCGGCACGGTCGTCCCGCCGCACCGCGACGGCGGCCAGGCGCAGTACATCCCGCGCCCCGTCACCGCCGCGCACCGGTCCTCCACGGAGCCCGCCCGCACCTGGGCGCTGGCGCATCTGGACCGTCCCGTCACCCTGCGCGAGCTCGCCGGCCGCGCCGCGATGAGCACCCGCACCTTCTCCCGCCGCTTCTGCGAGGAGGTCGGGCAGACACCGCTCCAGTGGCTCACCGGACAGCGCGTCGAACGCGCCCGCCACCTGCTGGAGGAGACGGACCTGCCGGTCGACCGGGTGGCGGCGGCGGTCGGCTTCGGCACCGCGGTGTCGCTGCGCCAGCACAGCACGCCGCGCTGGGCGTCTCGCCGAGCGCCTACCGCGCGACCTTCAGGGGCGTGACGGCGAGGGATGCCGACGGGCGCGGTCCGGCTTAGCCTGAGAAGGCCCGTACGACGCGTACGCCCGTACAACGAGGCGAGGAGCCAGATGTGAAGCCGGATGCCAGCATCTCTTACCACGAGGTGGTCTTCAGGGACCGGGCCGCGGGATACGCGTTCCTCACCCGGTCGACGGCCACCAGTGAGCACACCATCGAGTGGGACGACGGCAACACGTACCCCGTCGTCGATGTCGAGATCTCCTCGGAGAGCCACCCGTTCTACACCGGCAGGGCCCGGACGGTGGACACGGAGGGACGGATCGCGCAGTTCGAGCGGCGGTACGGGCAGGGAGGGCAGGAGGGGGAGGGCGAGCAGGGCGGGCCGGACGGGAACGGCGGGCATGACGGCCGGGGCGGTCCGGCCGGTCAGGGCCAGTCGCCCGGTTAGCCGACGGCTACATGTCTTCCAGTTCCTCGTCGAGCACTTCGAGCTCGTTGTCCAGGCCCTTGAGCTCGTCGTCCTCGTCGTCCTCCTCCGGAGCGTCCGGATCGATGTCCGGTTCCTCCTCGGAGAGGAGCTGGTCCAGCGACTCGCCCCGGCGTGCCTCTTCCGCGGTGTTGCCGAAGAACTCCGCGGGCGACCAGTGCTCGGGGGGCGCTATGCCCGCGTCGAGCGGGTCGTACTCCAGGTCGTCGCTCTCGAGGGTGTCCTGCGCGTCCAGGACGCCGTCGTCCTCGGGAAGAATCACGTTGTCTTCGCTCATGTGTTCCGCTCCGTGCCTTGTCCGGCCCGATGGTGCTGCCCATGATGCCCACGCTGCCGCAGGCGGGCGCCCCTCGCATCCGGAACGGAAGAACGGCACAGGGGGCACAGGGACGAGGGATGTTCACCGCATGCGGTCCGGGTACGCGGGAACCAGAATGCCGATTGACCGATGAAACAAGGAGGCGGTATGAGCGAGGAATCCGTTTCGAAGCTGAACCCGGCGGAGGCGACTCCTGACAGGCTGCTGCACACCGGCGCCACCGACGACGTCACGCCCGAGGACCTGGTGCTTTCCTCGGGGCGCGACGTGACTCCGGAGACCCTGGAGTGGGCGCGGCGCCGGCTGGAGAAGGAGGGCCGCTCGGCGCTCGACATACAGCTTCCTTAGCTGCCGCGACAGCACACCCGCACTCACGCCCTCCGC
>RHMC01000326.1 GCA_003719395.1 Streptomyces altiplanensis | reverse complement strand
TGCGTTCGACGCCCTGCGGGGAGCGCCCCGGCACGTCCCCTCCCGGCACCGTGACACGTGGGCGGCGCTCAACGGCGGGAAGACGCCGGCTCGTCATGCGTCCGGCGGGGGCCGCCTCCCGGGGGCTCGCCCAAGGCGTCCAGCGCCTCGCGCGCCCTCATGGCGGCAGCGGCGAGAACGACGGGTTGATGCGCAGCGCCTCCTCCAGGTGGCGCCTGGCCGCACCGGACCTGCCCAGCTTCCGCTCGATCATCCCCAGGTGGTAGAAGAACTGCGCGTCGACGGGGGCCCCGGTCCGTGGCCCTGAGGGCGTACTTCAGGGCCTCCCCGGCGTTCTTCCTGCCGCCCGCGCGGTACAGGGACCACGCCCGGCGTCCGCGACGTACGTGTCCGGGTGCCGCTTCCACTCCGCCCGCAGCCGGCGGACCGCTGCCGACGGGGCGCCGTGGTCCGCGTCGAGCCGCCCGAGCAGCAGCTCGTCGCCGCCGCCCCCGCGCTGCTGCGTCAGCGCCACCCGGGCCCGCACCAGCGCGTACTGCTCCTTCGCCTCGTCCTCGCGGCCCAGGGACTCCAGCAGCTCGCCGTACTCCAGGCCGATGCCCGGGAGCGGCGTCTGCCCCAGCGCCGCCAGGTAGTCGCCCTCCGCGTCGGCCGGGCGCGCCAGTGCCGCCATGACCCGGGCGCGGCCCGCCCTGGCCCGCGCGTAGCCGGGGTCCGTGCGCAGGCCGCTCGTAGTGGCGCAGGGCCTCGTCCGGCTCGCCGCGTTCCCACGCCAGCTCGCCCAGGCCGCACAGCCCGGTCACCTTCTGGGCCGTGGAGTCCGCGAGCGCCGTCGCGTCGGACAGCGCCGCCGTCGCGTCCTCCCGCCAGCCCCGGTCGCGGTACACCTCCGCGGCGAGCGCCGCGCCTGCGGGCCCGGACGCAGCGCCTGGAGCTTCTCCACCGCCCCGGCGGCCGCCTTCCGGTCACCCAGATGCCGGTACGCGCCGATCAGGGCCGGGTACGCCGTCCACCGTTTCGGCGACCGCTCGCGGACCGCCTCGCCCCACTTCTTCGCGGCGCGGTGGTCGCCGCGTGCGTGGGCGAGCGCCGCGAGACCGACCACGGCGTCCGGATTCGCTCGCGGCCGTACGGACAGCGAGTGCGCAGCGCCATCTCCGCGCGCGGAAAGTCCGCCGGGTCGGCCGTCCAGCGGCCCCGCTCCAGATACGCGGAGCCGAGCACCGCCCAGGAGCGGTCGTCGCCGGGGTGCTCGCGCAGCCACGTCTCGCGGTCCCCGATGAGCGCGGTCAGGTCGGACGGCGAGGCCGGCACCCCGGCGCCCACGGCCTCGACGGCCGCCGCCGCACGCCCGACGGGACCCGGCACCGGCGGGGCTCCGTCCAGCACCCCCGAAGCGAAGACCCCCGCGGCACCCGCGACCAGCACCGCCGCGCCCGCGAGCACGGCGACCGGGAGCCGCCGCCGCTTCACCTGCTCTTCCGTCTCCATGACAATCACTGTGCGTCAGTATGAAGATCACATCGGGACGCGCGGAGTGGAACGCAGACGGGTTCACACCGATGGCCCCCGAGTGCCACGCTGGGACCATGGACGATCTTCTCCAGCAACTGCGCGCGGGCCTGCCGGCCGAGGCTCTGATCACCGACGCGGACATCACGGTTTCGTACGCCCACGACATGGCGGGTTTCTGCGATGCCGGCGCCCCGGCCGTCGTCGCCCTGCCGCGCACCGTCGAGCAGGTCCAGCACATCATGCGCACGGCGACCGCGCTGCGGGTGCCGGTCGTGCCGCAGGGCGCGCGGACGGGGCTGTCCGGCGCCGCCAACGCGACCGACGGCTGCATCGTGCTGTCCCTGGTGAAGATGGACCGGATCCTGGAGATCAGCGCTGTCGACCGGATCGCCGTCGTCGAGCCGGGCGTGATCAACGCGGTGCTGTCGCGCGCCGTGGCCGAGAAGGGGCTCTGTTACCCGCCGGACCCGTCGAGTTGGGAGACGTGCACCATCGGCGGCAACATCGGCACGGCGTCGGGCGGGCTGTGCTGCGTGAAGTACGGCGTGACCGCCGAGTACGTCCTGGGCCTGGACGTCGTCCTCGCCGACGGCCGCCTCCTGACCACCGGGCGGCGCACGGCCAAGGGCGTCGCGGGCTACGACCTGACCCGGCTCTTCGTCGGCTCCGAGGGCACCCTCGGCGTCGTCGTCAAGGCGGTCCTGGCGCTCAGGCCCGCCCCGCCGCCGCAGCTCGTCCTCGCCGCCGAGTTCCCGTCGGCCGCCGCCGCCTGCGACGCGGTCTGCGAGATCATGGCGCGGGGCCACGCCCCCTCGCTGCTCGAACTCATGGACCGTACGACCCTGCGCGCCGTCAACAAGCTGGCCGGCATGGGCCTCCCCGAGTCCACCGCAGCGCTCCTGCTCGCCGCCTTCGACACCCCCGACCCCGCCGCCGACCTCGCCGCCGTCGGTGAGCTGTGCACCGCGGCCGGCGCCACGGAAGTCGTCCCCGCCGAGGACGCCGCCGAGTCCGAACTCCTGCTGCAGGCACGGCGGATGTCCCTCACCGCGCTGGAGGCGGTCAAGTCCGCGACGATGATCGACGACGTGTGCGTACCGCGCTCGAAGCTCGGCGCGATGCTGGAGGGGACCGCCGTCATCGCCGAGAAGCACGACCTCACCATCGGGGTCTGCGCACACGCGGGCGACGGCAATACGCATCCGGTGGTGTGCTTCGACCATCTGGACGAGGACGAGTCGCGGCGCGCTCGTGAGTCCTTCGACGAAATCATGGCGCTCGGCCTGGAGCTCGGCGGCACCATCACCGGCGAGCACGGAGTCGGCGTGCTCAAGAAGGAATGGCTGGCGCGCGAACTCGGGCCGGTGGGAGTGGAGTTGCAGCGCTCCGTCAAGGCGGCCTTCGACCCGCTCGGTCTCCTCAATCCGGGCAAGCTCTTCTGAGACCCGAGGAGTACGGCGAAGGACCGATGCCCCGGGCACGGCGCTGCGCATGGCGTGAGGGGCAGCAGGTCGAGCAGCAGCCACCTCGACGAGGAGGAACCATGCCCGCGAGCCTTGATCACACCATCGTCCAGAGCCGCGACCGCTTCGCAGCCGCCCGCTTCCTCACGGAGCTGATGGGCGCCCCGGAGCCGGAGCCCTTCGGTCCCTTCGCGAGCGTGCCGCTGGAGAACGGCGTCACGCTCGACTACCTCGACTCCGCGAGCGCGCGGATCGTCTCGCAGCACCTGGCGTTCCTGGTGCCCGACGACGAGTTCGACGAGATCCTCGCACGGGTCGAGGAGCGCGAACTCCCCTACTGGGCCGACCCGCACCACGAGCTGCCGCAGCAGATCAACCACCACCACCGGGGGCGCGGCTTCTACCTCGACGACCCCGACGGCCACTCCGTCGAGTTCCTCACGCACACGTACGTGAAAGCCTCCGGGGAGGCGCTGGAGACGACCGGAAAGTAGTGCTTCCGGCGGGACGGGCCCGGCGCGTCGTGGTGGTCTGATAGATGTGGACCTCGTTAACGAGGCCATCGACTAGATACGGGACACGGTGATGAGCGCCCCCACCCCGGCCAGCGGCGACAGCAGCCCCACTCCTGGCTACTATCCCGACCCGTCCATCCCCGGCTACGTCCGGTTCTGGAACGGGGCCGCCTGGGTGCCCGGGACCAGCCGCCCCGCCCCGACGGACAGCGAGTCCCTGCCGGCCGCGCCCGCTGCCGCCACGCCCCCGACCCCCTCCGTCGAGGAGACCGGCCCGGTCTTCTTCGACGAGGAACCGGAGGGCGCGCACCAGCGCGCGCCGCCCCGGAACCGGCGTCGGCCTGGCAGGCGGACACGTCCCGCCAGACCGGCTTCGGCGCGACCGCGACCGCCGGGTCTCCTGGGGCTCCACCCCGTCGCCCGCCGACTCGCCCGCCGCCCCCGCGCGCCGCCGCTCCGGCGTGCGCCCGCTCCCGGCGCGCGGCGCTCCGGCGGTCG
>RHMC01000325.1 GCA_003719395.1 Streptomyces altiplanensis | reverse complement strand
GCCGCCGGCGGGCGGCGCGGCACCGCCCCCGACCTCACCGAGCTGCTCCCCCAGTGGCTCGGCGCCGCGAACCGGCACCGTTTCCAGGCACCGCCCGCCCTGCTCCCCGCGCTGCTGGACGCCGCCCGGGCCCGTACCGACCTGCGCCCACAGGCCCTCGCCCTCGCCGGGCCGCGCGGGCTGTGGCTGGCCCGGTTCAACCCGGACTGGCGGTTCGCGCTGCGGGGCGCGTCGGGCGGCACCGCGCTGCCCGACCCCCGGGATTCGGCGGCCGTGCGGCAGCTGTGGGAGGAGGGCCTGTTCGCGGAGCGCGTCGGCCTCCTCGCCGCCGTCCGCGCCCACGATCCGGGCGGGGGCTCGCGCTGCTCGCCGCCACCTGGCCCACCGAGCGCGCCGAGGACCGTCTGATGTTCCTGGACTCCCTGCGCACCGGCCTCTCGGGCGCGGACGAGCCCTTCCTGGAGCAGGCCCTGTCCGACCGCAGCCGCAACGTGCGGGCCACCGCCGCCGAGCTGCTCTCCGCACTGCCCGGTTCCGCGCTGGCCGCCCGGATGGCTGCCCGCGCCACCACCTGCGTCAGTCTGGACCGCTCCGCCGCGCGGCCGGCGGCGAGCGCATCTGCGTGGAGGCCCCGCACGAATGCGACGCGGACATGCAGCGCGACGGCGTGTCGCCCAGACCTCCGGCGGGACGGGGCGAGCGGTCCTGGTGGCTGGGCCAACTGGTCGAGTCCGCGCCGTTGCACGCCTGGCAGCACCGGTTCGGCGGCCGTACGCCGCAGGAGATCGTCGCCCTGCCCGTGGGCGACGACTGGAAGGACGAGCTGCACGCCGCCTGGTGCCGCGCCGCGGTGCGCCAGCGGGACGCCGCCTGGTCCCGCGCCCTGCTCGGCGCGCCGTCCACACCGCCGGCCACCGGCCCCGGCACGTCGTCCCTCGCCGAACGCGAGAAGCTGCTGGCCACCCTGGAGGACGGCGAACGGGCCGAGTGGGTGGCCGCGTTCATCGCGGCGCACGGCCTCTCCGAGGCGTTCCAGCTGCTCGGGGTGTGCACCGTGCCCTGGGCGGAGCCGCTCGGCCGCGCGGTGGTCGACGCACTCGACATCGCGCGGGACGCGGGGAGCTACCCCTGGAGCTTCAGCGGGGTCATGGGCCTGGCGGAGCGCTGCCTCGACCCCGGCGAGGCCGACCGCCTGGAGATCCTCACGGCGACACCGGACGAGCAGGAGGACGCGTCACCCGGGGCGGGCGGCTACTGGTCGGAAGCGTTCCAGCGCCTCGTCGGCACCCTGCGCCTCAGAGCCTCGATGCTCGCGGAGCTGTCGGACGCCCCCACCCCGGTCGCCACGGGCCGGACCTTCCGGCCCGTCCGGCGACTGAGGTCGCACCTACGCCTGGGCCGCCTGACGACGTGGGTGTTGACCCAGTCCACGATCGACTGCGTCGTCGCACCCGGCGTGAAGATCTCCGCGACGCCCTTCTCCTTCAGCGGCGCGATGTCCGCCTCCGGGATGATGCCGCCGCCGAAGACCTTGATGTCCTCCGCATCGCGCTGCTTGAGCAGCTCGATGACCTTCACGAAGAGCGTGTTGTGCGCACCCGAGAGGATCGACAGGCCGATCGCGTCGGCGTCCTCCTGAATGGCGGTGTCCACGATCTGCTCGGGCGTCTGGTGAAGCCCGGTGTAGATGACCTCCATACCGGCGTCGCGCAGAGCCCGCGCGATGACCTTCGCCCCGCGGTCGTGTCCGTCGAGTCCCGGCTTGGCAACCACCACGCGGATCGGCCCGGTCACACCCATCACTGCCTCCATGTACCGACTGCGCCGTCATTGGCACGCGCCCCGCACCGATGAGGACGGGGAAGTGAACGAACGTTATCGACAGCATCCCGCACCCGTCCGTTTCACGGTGGGCAGGGAGGGGGAAATCACACATGGGACATGTTCGCTATGCGTCGTTCCTGCCTCATCAGGCGCTACGGCGGCAGCAGCCGCAGCAGTCGGGACGCTCGCAACGCCGCGACGAGGTCGCCGCGCACCGGGCCGTCAGCCGCACGGCCCGGCGGCACGGCCCACCGAGTTCCTCAGACGGCGCCCCGACGAGGGCACACGGGGCCGAAGCCGCCTCCCGCGTGCCGTTCGGAGGTCGGCCATGAGGGTCCTGCCCTTCTTCTTTCCGCCCGGTCCGTTCCCGCTGCGCCTGTCGGCCGCACTCCTGAGAGCCACCGCCCTGGAGTTCGCCATCCTCGCCGGACACCTGGTCCTCTACCCGTCCGGCATCGCCCAGGAGCGCCGCCACGACGTGGGCACACTCCCCTCTCCGGCACCTGCGGAGCCCGGGCCCGCCCGGCTCCCCGCCACCGGCCCCGGCCACCCTCCCGTCATACTGCTCCACGGCTTCGTCGACAACCGCTCCGTCTTCGTCCTGCTGCGCCGGTCCCTGGCCCGGCACGGCTGGCGCCACCTGGAGTCCCTCAATTACTCGCCGCTGACCTGCGACATCCGCACCGCGGCCGAGCTGCTCGGCCGCCATGTCGAGGAGATCTGCGGCCGTACGGGCCACGCCCGGGTCGACATCGTCGGCCACAGCCTCGGCGGCCTGATCGCCCGTTACTACGTACAGCGACTGGGCGGCGACGCGCACGTGCGCACTCTCGTCACCCTCGGTACCCCGCACGCCGGCACCAGCGTCGCTCCGCCGATGAGCGCCCACCCCCTCGTGCGGCAGATGCGCCCCGGCTCCGACGTGATCGAGGAGCTGCGCGAGCCCGCGCCCGTCTGCCGGACGCGGTTCGTGAGCTTCTGGAGCGACCTCGACCAGGTGATGGTCCCGGTCGAGGCGGCGTGCGTCAGCCACCCGGATCTCATCGTCCAGAACGTACGGGTGACGGGAATCGGCCATCTCGCTCTGCCCGTCCATCCGGCGGTCGCCGCCGGGATCCGGCAGGTGCTCGAGGAGCAGGACACGGGGGCGGGCGCGTCCGGCACGGCCTCCGTCGCCTGACCTCCGACCACTCCCGGTCGAACAACTGTCGAACACAGGACCAAGGCTGTGCCCGCCGTCCGCCAAAAGACGGCCTAATGCCCGTTTCCGGAACGCGCGAAATCTGGCGAAGATTGTCGCCGTCGCTTACCGCCGGGTACAGTCGCGCCACTGCTTTGCCTCTGGGGCCCCTCCCGGGACCCCAGCCCCCACAGGTCCTGCGTTGCCGAGGCGAGAGAGAAGTTGGTGGACGACCAGCACGCCCAAGCCGGGTACGACGGCTACTCCACCGGCAGTTTCCGGACAGACCCGCTCTTCGGAGCCCTTCCCGCCGAGACCGCCCAGGAAAGCCACTACGGAGCAGGTCACAGCGGTCAGTACGACACCACCCCGTGGGACACCACGGGCGCCCATCAGAGCGTGGGCTACGACGCGTACGGCATGCAGCAGCAGTACGACACCACCCAGTGGGACACCGCCGCCACCGGACGGCGGCCGACATCCCGGCCCAGTCAACCGGCCAGTGGGACACGACCACTTGGGACCGGACGGGGCAGTTCGACACCGGCCACATCGGCAGCGGCCCGTACGAGACCGGCACGTACGAAACGGCGCAGTTCCCCCAGGCCACCGCCGACACCACCGGGCAGTGGAACATGATGCCGGGCTACGACACCGGCGCGTACGACGCCACCGCCTGGAACACCGGCCACACGGGCGACCACACCGGCGCGCACGCCACCGTCCCGCCCCAGCAAGTCCTCTACGAAACAGCCGAGTTCCCCGCAGTCGGCCTGCCCGGAGCTCCCACCGCGTACGAACCGCCCGGACCGCCCGGACCGCACGATCCGCACGATCCGCACGGAACGCTCGAGACGCCCGGCGGGCACGACACGCCCGAGGCCGAGCACGCATACGTACCGGAGCACGAGTACACGCCGGAGCACGAGCCCGAATCCGCGCCGGATTCCGAGCACACTCCCGCCGCCGCGACCGCTGCCGCAGCTCCCGTCCCCGCCCCCCCGCTCGGCCGCCGCAAC
>RHMC01000324.1 GCA_003719395.1 Streptomyces altiplanensis | reverse complement strand
GCCCGTCCCGCCCCGCCCTGCTCCGAAGCGGCGCGACGCGTTCTTCGACAACGCCAAGTACCTGGCGATCGTGCTCGTGGCGATGGCGCACATGTGGGAGCCGGTGATGGACGGCAGCCGCGCCACCCGCGCGCTCTACATGGTCGTCTACAGCTTCCACATGCCGGCCTTCATCATCATCTCCGGCTACTTCTCGCGCGGCTTCGACCTGAGACCCAAGAAGGTCCAGCGCCTGATCACGGGCGTCGCCGTGCCGTATGTGATCTTCGAGACCGTTTACAGCCTCTTCAAACGGTGGGCGGACGACGATCCCGGCCACTCCATCAGCCTGCTCGACCCCTGGTACCTGACCTGGTTCCTGGTCGCGCTGTTCGTCTGGCGGCTGACCACCCCGATCTGGCGCTCGCTCCGCCACCCCCTGCCGGTCGCGCTCGTCATCGCCGTCCTCGCCTCCGTGACCCCCGACATCGGAGACGACCTCAACCTCCAGCGCGTCCTGCAGTTCCTGCCGTTCTTCGTGCTCGGCCTGCTGCTGAAGCCCGAGCACTTCAAGATGGTGCGGCGCCGCGAGGTCAGGCTGCTGGCCGTTCCCGTCGTCCTGTCCACGCTGGCCTTCGCGTACTGGGCCGCCCCCCGTCTCGAGCTCGGGTGGTTCTACCACAGCAGCGCCGCTCAGGACAGGGGTGCTCCGTGGTGGACCGGGATCGTCATGACCTTCGCGCTCTTCGGCTGTTCGCTGCTTCTGACGGCCTGCTTCCTGTCCTGGGTCCCGGGCCGCACGATGTGGTTCACCGTGCTGGGCGCCGGCACCCTGGGCGGATACCTGCTGCACGGCTTCCTGGTGAAGGGCGCCAACTACGCGGGGCTGTTCGACTCGTACCCCTGGCTCTCCAGCCCGCTCGGCGAGGTCTTCCTGACCGTCGCGATCGCCGTCGCGGTCACCCTGATGTGCACTCCGCCCGTGCGGCGGCTGTTCCGCTGGTCCATGGAGCCCGAGATGAACTGGGCTTTCCTCCGCGACCCGGCCGAGGCCGCCCGGCAGCGGGAGCGCCGCCCCGTGGGCAAGGTCTCCTAGAAAAACTGGGCTTCCGGGCAGACCCGGGCTCGGGCCCCGGCCCCGGCCCCGGAAGGGCGGCGCGCCTCTTCCTGCGCGAGCGTGAAACGGACCCCGGCCCTCTTGTCGAACGTGATGAGAGGACCGGGGGTCGTGCCGTGTGCGGCCCGCCTCCCTTCCGGGCCCGGCTCCGGGTGTCTCGGATCAGCAGCGGCTTCCGCGAAGCCGGGGGCGGTCAGGGCCGCCCCGGGGGCGATCCGTGTGGCGGAGGCGTGCGCCGGGGTGTCCGCGATCCCGCCGCCGGCGAGGAACAGGACGCGGTCCGCGTACGCCGCGGCCACCGGGTCACGGGTGACCGTCACGAACCTCGCGCCGAGCGCGTCCACCGCGCCGCGCGGAAGCCCGAGGGCTTCGGCCGCGCGCCGACGGCCGAAGGTACTGCCGGGCGGCGGGCGTGGGAGCGGATCCGGGTCCGAGGCCGGGGCCGGGCGCGGGCGGGAGCTGGTGGGCTGACGCGGTGCGCCGGCCGCCTCGTTACGTGCCGTGGCAGATCAGGAGGAGGGCGCGGTCGTCGTTGACGTCCTTGGCCACCGCTTCGATCAGGTGCCACGCGGCGCCCTGGAAGCCCGGCGTCACGTAGCGGTCGGCCTCGCCGGTCAGGCGGTCGATGCCTTCGGCGATGTCCCGGCCGGACGCCTCCACCAGGCCGTCCGTGAACAGCATCAGTACGTCGCCGGGCGCCAGTGAGCCCTTGCACGGGTCGAACTGCGCGCCGTCGTACACGCCGAGCAGCGGCCCCTCGCCGGACTTCTCCTCCCAGCGGCCGCTGCCCGCGTGGAGCTGGAGTGCGGGGAGGTGGCCCGCCGACAGGAGCTCGTAGTCGCCGGAGTCCAGGTCCAGGACCAGGTGGATGGAGGTCGCGAAGCCCTCGTCCCAGTCCTGGCGCAGGAGGTAGCCGTTGGCGGCGGGGAGGAAGCCGTGCGGCGGGAGCGACCCGAGGAGGCCGCCGAAGGCACCGGACAGGAGCAGGGCGCGCGATGCCGCGTCCATGCCCTTGCCGGACACGTCGGTGAGGACGACTTCCAGGGTGCGGCCGCCGTTCGTGCGGGCCGCGACCACGAAGTCGCCCGAGAAGGACTGGCCGCCGGCGGGGCGCAGCGCCATCTCGCTGTGCCAGTTCTTCGGGAGGCGGGGCAGCGCGCTCTGGACGCGGATGCGTTCGCGGAGGTCGAAGAGCATCGTGCCGCCGCGCCGCCAGGGAACGCCGACCCTGGCCCTGAACTGGGCGATGATCAGGCCGAAGAAGCCGCAGGCCGCGACGGTGAGGACGGTGCCGGGGGTGACGCGGGCCGCGCCTTGTGTATAGGGGCCGAGGACGATCGACTCGACGATCAGCGCGGTGGCCGCGGCGGCGTACAGGCCGAGCAGGCTGGCCGGGCGCAGCAGGAGGCCGCCGGCCACGATCGGGAGCACCAGGAGGGACGGTGCGCACCAGACCGGCGACGCGATCGTGCCGACGGCGATCGCCGGGACCGTCAGGAGGAGACCGGCCAGGGCGATCCAGTCCGAGCCGTCGCCACGGAAGTAGTCGACGCCGGATTTGCGCAGCGCGATACGGGCCCGGTGCGCAGACTTGCGCGTCCGGGCCGAGAACGATTCGGTTCCCACTCCACCTGCCATTGCGCTGGACCCTATCCACCCCGGCCGTGCTCCGCAGGGGGACCCCTGTGACATTGTGTTCGAAATCGGGTCGCCCTCGTGCCAGGGGCCTGGTAGGGATGGCATATGACCACCGACTTACGTGTGTTACGGGCATCCGAGTGGGACGACTGGTATGCGGCCTTCGAACTCGCCTTCGGGGGTGTGGCGCAGGAAGCGGAGGCCCGGGAACTCGACCGCGCGCTGACCGAACCCGCCCGCTGCGTGGGTGTCTGGGACGGGGATCAGTGCGTCGGCACGGCGGGCGCGTACACCTTCCGCCTGTCCGTGCCTGGCGGCGCCCTGGTGCCGGCCGCCGGCGTGAGCGTCGTGAGCGTGGCGACGACGCACCGGCGGCGCGGGGTCCTGACCGCGATGATGCGGCGCCAGCTCGACGACGTACGGGCATGGGGGGAACGGTCGCGCTGCTGACCGCTTCGGAACCCGCGATCTACGGCCGCTTCGGGTACGGCGCCGCGACGCAGCAGCTGTCGGCGGAGATCGACACGTCACGAGTGCGCCTGGCGGTGCCGGCGGGGACGGACGACGTACGGCTGAGGTTCGCCGAACCGGCCGGTGCGCGGGACGTGTGCGAGGCGGTGTACGCGCGGAACGTGACGGGCCGGCCCGGGATGCTCGCGCGCCGGCCGCACTGGGAGCGGCTGCCGCTGCTCGACGCGGAGAGCGAGCGCGGGGGCGCGTCGCCGCTGCGGTGCGTACTGGCCGAGCGGGGCGGAAGGGAACGGGGAGGCGGGGGGTGCGGGGGACGTCGTCGGGTACGCCCGGTTCCAGGTCAAGCCGGAGTGGGACACGGCGGGTCCCAACGGCGCGGTCCTGCTGCGGGATCTGGAGGCGCTCGACCCGGCGGCGTACGCGGCGCTGTGGCGCTTTCTGTTCGACATCGACCTGACGTCGAGGATCCGGGCGCGGAACCGGCCCGTGGACGATGCCTGGCAGTACCTTGTCTCGGACATCCGGCGGTGCGACGTACGGCTGCGGGATTCGCTGCACGTGCGGCTGGTGGAGGTGGGGGCGGCGCTGGAGGCGCGTGCGTACCGGGCGCCGGTGGATGTGGTACTGGAGGTGACGGACTCCTTCTGCCCCTGGAACGAGGGGCGTTGGCGGCTGACCGGCGACGCCAAGGGGGGTGCGTCGTGCAAGCGGACGGACGAGGCGGCGGATCTGGCGCTGTCCGTACGGGAGTTGGGTGAGGCGTACCTCGGTGGCGTCGGCCTGGCCGCGCTGGCGGCGGCGGGGCGGGTGCGGGAGCGTGCG
>RHMC01000323.1 GCA_003719395.1 Streptomyces altiplanensis | reverse complement strand
CTCAGCCGGGCGCGGGGCCGGAGGGGGCGGCCCCGCGGGGCGTGCGGCCGGTGCTCCGCACCCGGACTTCGCTCCTCAGTCGCCGGACGGTCCGGAAGCCGCCGTGAGCACCGTGCCCTGCGCCACCGCGCACAGCGTCTCGGTGCCCGCCTCGTCCGCCACGTACACGTCGCAGCGGCACACCGCCTGCCGGCGGCCGCCGTGCACGACGGCGGCGCGGGCGATCAGCGTCGCACCGGTCGCGGGGCGTACGTACTGGACGGAGAAGCCGCCGGTGAGGACGGCGGGGCCGAGCGCCGCGCCGCCCGCGAAGGTGAGGGCGTTGTCGGCGGCGTACGCCAGGACTCCCCCGTGCAGGAACCCGTTCTGCTGGCACAGTTCGTCACGGATGTCCACTTCGAGTACGGCTTCGCCGTCCCCGAACCCCGTGATCCGCGCGCCGAGCAGCCGGCTGAACGGCTGGCTGTCCAGGACCTTCCGGGCCGAGGCCAGGTCGAAACCGGCGCTCACCACCGCACCTCCAGACGCCGTACGCCCCGCATGAGCAGCCCGGGCAGCCACTCCAGCGGGCCGCCGTCGGGGGCGAGCGCCAGGTCCGGGCAGCGTTCCAGGAGCGTGCGGACGGCGATGCGGCCCTCCATGCGGGCCAGCGGTGCGCCCAGGCAGAAGTGCAGGCCGTGTCCGAAGGCGAGATGGCCCGGGCCCCTCCCCTTCCCGGTGGCCGCGGTGCGCGTGATGTCGAAGCGGTCCGGGTCGGGGAAGCGGTCGGCGGCGCCGTCGGCGGCGGCGGCGAGGGAGACCAGGACCGAATCGCCGGCCGGTATGACGAGGCCGCCGATCTCGAAGGGCTCGCGGGCGAAGCGGTACGTGGCGTTCTCCACGGGGCCGTCGTAGCGCAGCATCTCTTCGACCGCGCTGTCGATGAGTCCGAAGTCGGCGCGCAGGGCGGCCAGTTGCTCCGGGTGGGCGAGGAGCGCCCGTACCCCGTTGGAGATCAGGTTGACGGTGGTCTCGTGGCCCGCGATGAGCAGCAGGAAGGCCATGCCGATGAGCTCGTCGGGGGTGAGCCGGTCACCGTCCTCGTCCTGCGTCCTGATCAGCGCGCTCATCAGGTCGTCGCCGGGCGACGACCGCTTGTCCTCGACGAGTTCGGCGAGGTACTCCCCCATGGCCTGTACGGCCGCGCCCTCCGCTTCGGCGCCGGTCGGCGCGACGATCTCGTTGGACCAGCCGCGGAAGGCGGCCCGGTCCAGGTCGGGTACGCCGAGGAGTTCGCAGATGACCGTCATGGGCAGCGGGAAGGCGAGGGAGTCCACGAGGTCGGCCGTGCGGTTTTCGCCGGCCGTCATCGCGTCGAGGAGTTCGTCGGTGACGCGCTGGACCTGGGGCCGCAGCGCCTCGATCCTGCGGCCGGTGAACTCCCGGGCGACGAGCCCCCGCAGCCTCGTGTGGTGGGGCGGGTCGGTCTCCAGCATGTTGGCGCTGATCAGGTTGTCGGCCGAGGTCTCGTCCCACAGGCCCGAGATCCGCCAGTCCTTGCTGAGCCGCGGGTTGGCGAGCGCCCGCCGCGCCTCGTCGTGGCCGACGATCAGCCACACCTCTCCGGCGGACTCGGTCCGGACCCGGTGGACGGGGCCGGCCGCGCGCAGTTTCGCGTAGTACGGATACGGATCCGCCGCGAACTCCTCGGCGTGGTCACTGAGATCGACGACTGTCATGCTCCCCACCTCTTCCACGTCTGCCCGGTCAGCCTACGTCGCCGCCCTCGTCGAGGAGGCCCGCGTCGTGCACCAGCAGCGCGATCTGGACACGGTTGTTGAAGCCGAGCTTGGCCAGGACGCGCGACACGTGGGCCTTGACGGTGGGCACGCTCATGTACAGCGACGCGGCGATCTGCGCGTTGGACTGTCCGCGCCCGACGGCGACCGCGACCTCCCGCTCGCGCTCGGCGAGTTCGCCGATCCGCCGCGTCGCCGTGTCCCTGCGGGGATCGGCGGACACCTCGGCGACATGGGTCATCAGCCGGCGGGTGACCGCCGGTGAGAGCACCGGGTCTCCTGCCGCCACCCGCCGTACCGACTCGACGATCTGCGCGGGCGCGGTGTCCTTGAGTACGAATCCGGCGGCCCCGGCCCGCAACGCCCGCAGCACCTGCTCGTCGGCGTGGAGGTGGTGAGGACGACGACCTCGGGGGCGTCGGGGCGGCGGCGCAGTTCCCCGGTCGCCGTGAGGCCGTCCATGACCGGCATCCGGATGTCCATGAGGACCACGTCGGGGCGGTGCAGGCCGGCCATCGCCACGGCCTCGGCACCGTCGGCCGCCTCCCCCACGATCTCGATGTCGCCGGCCCCGCCGAGCATGAAGGTGAGACCGGCCCGTACCAGCGTGGTAGTCGTCGACGATGAGCACTCTGATGGTCGTCATGCGGCCCACGGTAGCCAGGCGCCGACCCGGAACCCGCCGTCGGTGGTGGGTCCGTGGCCGAGACGGCCGCCGGCGAGCGCGGCCCGTTCGGCCAGGCCGATGAGCCCCTGACCCGAGCCCGGCACCTCGGGAGGATCCCCCTCGGGGGCCGGGTTGCGCACCTCGACGGTGAGGCCGTCGCCCGGTGCGCCGGCCAGCGTCACGGTGACTTCGGCGCCGGGCGCGTGCTTGCGGGCGTTGGTCAGGCCCTCCTGGGCGATGCGGTAGGCGTTGCGGCCGGTGGCGGCGGGCACGTCCTGGGGGCGGACGACGCGGTTGTCGAGGGTGACCTCCATGCCGGCCTCGCGGGACTCGGCGACCAGGGCGTCGAGGGTGGCGAGGGTGGGCTGCGGCCGGTGCTCGTCACCGGTCGCCGGCCCGCGCAGTACGCCGATGACGTCGCGCAGGTCGTCGAGCGCCTCGTGCGCGCTGTCGCGGATCACCCCGGCGGCGCGGGCGATCTCGGCGGGCGGGGCGTCGGGGCGGAATTCGAGCGCACCGGCGTGGACGCTGAGCAGGGTGAGCCGGTGGGCGAGCACGTCGTGCATCTCGCGCGCGACAGCCTCGCGGGCCAGGCGCTGCGCCTGTTCGGCGCGGAGCGCCGCCTCGGCCTCGGCGCGGCGGGCGCGGTCGCGCAGCGACACGACGAGCTGGCGGCGGGAGCGCACGAACATGCCCCATCCGATGACCAGCAGCACGATCACGACGGTCGCGACGGCGGAGACCACGAAGGGCAGGGTGGGGTCGGGGCGCAGTACCGCCTGCGCCAGACCGCCCACGACGGCGGCGGGGCCGACGGCGGCGACCACCTTGAACGGGCGGTGCACGGTGAGCGTGAACAGCGCGACGAGCTCGGCGAGGACGCGACGGGCGCCACGGCGGAGACGGCGACGAGGGTGACGGCCAGGCCCACGGGCCAGCGACGCCGCACCCACAGGGCGCAGCAGGCGGCGGCGCCGACGAGCTGGTCGAGGAAGACGACGTACTGGGGGTTGCCCATGCCGGCGGCGGCATCGGCCGCGGCGATGCCGAGGAGCGCGGCGAACAGGAACATGAGGATGTCGACGAACCAGTCCCGCGGAGTGCGGCGCGGCCTCCTGCCCCGGTCCCCCGGCAGATCGGGGTCGGCCATCGCCGAGGGCTGAAGCCAGCGGTACTCCTGATCGGTCATGTCGACAAAGCTACGGTCGCGGGGGCCGGTTGCGGGCGCCGGAGCTGCGGACGGCGACCAAAGTCACGAAGTCCCAGACTTTCGGCGCACCACCGGATTCCGACGGCCGACGCGGCGGGCCGCCGGGCGGCGCGACGATCGGCGCATGAAGAAGATTCTTGAGGTCGCCGGATTCGTGCTGTTCGTGGCCGGTGCGTCGGGTCTGGTGCACCAAGTCACCGGGTGGATGCCGAAGTTCTTCGGGTTCCTTCAGCTGATGCCGTTCCTGCGGGGCCACGAGATCTACACGAACATCGTGCTCGCGGTGGCGGGCGTGGCCCTGATGGCCGCCTCCGACCGCTTCCGGCGGGTGTAGGGGGCGGGCGGCCGCGCCCCCGCCCGGCCCGGCGCGCG
>RHMC01000322.1 GCA_003719395.1 Streptomyces altiplanensis | reverse complement strand
GCCCCCACCCCGCCCCCCGGTGCGAAGATGTCCCCTGAACGACAGAGAACCAGACGCACCAGACACACCAGACGCGCCCACCGGCGAGGTGAACCGCATGACCCAGACAGTCGCATTCCTCGGCACCGGAAAAATCGGCGAGGCCCTGCTCAGCGGAATGATCCGAGCCGGCTGGCGCCCCGCCGACCTCCTGGTCACCGCCCGCCGCCCCGAGCGCGCCGAAGAACTCCGCACCCGCTACGGCGTCGAACCGGTGACCAACGCCGAAGCCGCCAAGCGCGCCGACACCCTCATCCTCACGGTCAAGCCGCAGGACATGGGCAAGCTCCTCGACGAACTCGCCCCCCACGTCCCCGCCGACCGCCTGGTCATCAGCGGCGCCGCCGGCATCCCCACCGCCTACTTCGAAGAGCGCCTCGCCCCCAACACCCCGGTCGTCCGCGTCATGACGAACACCCCCGCCCTCGTGGACGAGGCGATGTCCGTCATCTCGGCCGGCACCCACGCCACCCCCGAGCACCTCCTCCACACCGAGGAGATCTTCGGCGGCGTAGGCAAGACACTCCGCGTTCCCGAGTCCCAGCAGGACGCGGCCACAGCCCTCTCCGGCTCCGGCCCGGCGTACTTCTACTACCTCGTCGAGGCGATGACCGACGCCGGCATCCTCCTCGGCCTGCCCCGTGCCCAGGCCCACGACCTGATCGTCCAGGCAGCCATCGGCGCGGCCGTGATGCTCCGCGACAGCGGCGAACACCCGGTGAAGCTCCGCGAGGCAGTCACCTCACCCGCCGGAACCACCATCAACGCGATCCGCGAGCTCGAGAACCACGGTGTACGAGCCGCCCTCATCGCAGCCCTCGAAGCGGCCCGCGACCGCAGCCGCGAACTCGCCTCGGGCAACGGCTGACCGCAGCGACTACCCGACACCCGCGCCCGCGCCCGGGGCCGGCGAACCGGAACCCCCCACCCGCTCCGCCGCCCGCACCAGCTCCTCCGTCCCCACCACGTGCGCGAACCCACCGCCGTGCAGCGACACGGCGGCGCGCCAGCTCATCGGCGCTCAGCGTCCACCCCCACGGCCCGACTCCGTCGAAGGTGTACGTCGCATCCAGAGCGAACAGCACCTCGTACCCCAGGTTCCCGCCCATCCGAGCCGTCGTCTCGGCGCACATGTTGGTCTGGATCCCGGCCACGACGATCTGCCGCACTCCGCCCGCGCCCCCCACTCCCTTCAGCCACGCATCCAGGTCCGGCGTCCCGTAGAAGGCCGAGTTCACGCTCTTGGTGACGAAGAGCTCCGCCCCGCCGCCCTTCCCGCGCCGCTGCTCCACGTACTCCTTGAACCCGTTCCCCCCGTACCCGGCCCGCAACGGCGAATCGGGCTTCGGCGAGTCGTGCCGTACGAAGACGACCGGCCGCCCCGTCGCCTGCCACGTGTCGATCAGAGCGGCGATGTTCTCGTCGGCCGCCGGATTGTTCCGAGGCCCCCAGTGCTCCTCCTCCTCGAACCCCTTCTGTACGTCGACAACCACCAGCGCTGCGTTCTCTGCGATCTCCATACCGACGATGCTGCCGCCCGCCACCGGCTCCTCCCATAGGGAAGAAAGCCATCGCTCGATGGTTTACTGCCAAGGTGACTTCCCGAGCGACCCCTCACCGCATCGCGCTCCTCACCTTCCCGGGAATCCGCGCGTTCGACGTCTCCGTCATCACCGAGGTCTGGGGTGTCGACCGCACCGACCGCGGCGTCCCCGCCTTCGACCTCCTCCGAGTCGCCGTCCGACCACACCCCCGTCCCCATGCGAGGCGGCCTCACCCTCACCCCCGACCGCACCCTCGACTGGCTGGCCGGCACCCGCACCGCCCCCCACCTGATCGTCGTCCCAGCGCTGACGACCACCTCACCCCGGCCCCGCCCCAGGTCCTGGACGCCCTTCGCCGAGCCCACACCCGAGGCACTCCCATCGCCGCGCTCTGCGGGGGTGCTTTCACCCTCGCTCAGGCCGGCCTCCTGGACGGCCGCCGAGCCATCACCCACTGGAACCTCACGGACCTCTTCCGTACGCACCACCCCCACGTCACCGTCGTCCCCGACGCCCTCTTCATCGAGGACGACAACATCTGGACCTCCGCCGGAACCGCCGCCGGCATCGACCTGTGCCTCCATCTCCTCCGTACGACGCACGGCGCCGAAGCCGCCGCGGCCGTCGCCCGCTCGATGGTCACCGCCCCCTTCCGCACCGGCACCCAGGCCCAGTTCATCGAGCACCCCACACCCGGGGCCGACCGCGACGCGGACACCCTCGCCTCCGTACGCGAATACGCCCTGCGCCACCTGCACGAACCGCTCACCGTCACCGGCCTCGCAGCCCGCGCCGGCATGTCCCCCCGTTCCTTCGCCCGCCACTTCTCAGCGACCACCGGCACCACCCCGCAGCGCTGGCTCATCACCCAGCGCCTCGCCGCCGCCCAGAAGCTGCTGGAACGCACCGACCACCCCATTCCCGAGGTGGCCCGCCGCGCGGGTTTCGGCAGCGAGGTGACCATGCGCCAGCACTTCGCGGCCCGCCTCGCCACCAGCCCACGCGACTACCGCGCGGCCTTCCGCCGCCCTCAGCCCGCAGGCAGCAGCCCGATGGCCCGATAAGCGGCGTCCACCGTCGGCCGCGCCATCCCCCGAGCCCGCTCCGCCCCCTCCTTCAGCACCTGATCCACGTAACCGGGATCGGCCGCCAGCTCCGCGTGCCGCTCCCGTACCGGCCGCAGCAACTCGACGACAGCCTCCGCGGTGTCCTTCTTCAACGCCCCGTACGACTCATATACACCGGCCAGCTCCTCCGGGTTCCCCCCCTCACAAGCCGCGAGCACATCCAGCAGATTCGCGACCCCGGGCTTCTCCTCCCGGTCGTACTCCACCTCGCGCCCACTGTCCGTCACGGCCCGCATGATCTTCTTCCGTACCACCTCGGGCTCATCGAGCAGATAGACGATCCCCGCGGTGGCCGCGTGCGACTTCCCCATCTTCGAAGTCGGCTCCTGAAGGTCCATGACCCGAGCGGCCACCTCCGGACGCGTGGCCTTCGGCACCACGAAGGTGTGCCCGTACCTCTGGTTGAACCGCACCGCCAGATCCCGGGTCAGCTCCACGTGCTGGGTCTGGTCGTCCCCCACCGGCACCTCATCGGTCCCGTACGCCAGGATGTCCGCCGCCATCAGCGCCGGATACGTCAGCAGCGACAGCCGCACACTCTCCCCGGCCGCCCGCGCCCGCGCGCTCTTCTCCTTGTACTGGATCATCCGCCGCAGCTCACCGTCCGTGGCCGTGCATTCCATTACGTACGACAGCCGCGCGTGCTCATCCACATGGCTCTGCACGAACACGGTGCACAGCGCCGGATCGATCCCGGCCGCCAGCAGCAGCGTGGCGGCCTGCCGACTGAGCCGCCTTACCCGCGCCGGATCGTGTTCGACGGTCAGCGCGTGCAGGTCCACGACACAGAACAGCGCGTCGGCCCGGTGCTGGTCGGTCCCGGCCCACCGCCGCACGGCCCCGAGATAGTTGCCCAGCGTCAGGTGCCCGGTCGGCTTGACCCCGCTGAAGATCCGCGTCATCTCTCTTGCCTCCTGGTAGGAGCCGCCACCACCGGCGGCCGGCCTCCCGGAGGGAGAAACACGAACGCCGCCGAAGCGGCGGCCGTTGAGTGCATACGTGTCTGCCGGCCGCCGTCAGGCGGCCCGCCACCCCTGGGTGTACGTACGCGAAGTCATGGCCCTCACCATAGCGGCGGAGCCCCCGGTTGACAGGGGATTGACACCTACGTACTGTTCTCCGAGTTGTCCGACGTGAGCACCGGCCCCGGCCGGCCCCGGACAACCATTCCGCAGAAACCACTGGAGCGAACGACAGCTGTCGTCCCACTTTTGTGCGTGTTTGCGAAATGAAGAATCCGCGTTCGAAGGAACGCTCCCGATTAGCTCGGGAGCCAGGATTCCGCTAAAGTCTCACTCGTCGGAACGGCCCAGCGGCCGGAAAGACAAACCCCGCCGACCGGGGATCGGGCCCGAAAGGA
>RHMC01000321.1 GCA_003719395.1 Streptomyces altiplanensis | reverse complement strand
GTGGTGTCCGCGGTGGAACACCGTCACGTCCCAGCCCCGCGCCAGCGCGTCGTCGGTGACGGCGCGCCCGACGAACTCCGTACCGCCCAGTATCAGTAGCTTCATACGGGTAACTCTGCCGGTCCAGGCTCCCCCGGGAAACGTTCTCGCGCTCTCGCGCAACGCGACGGCCGGCCGGCCCCGTGCTCGGGGCGGCGGCCGGCACGGGAGCGTGCCCGCGGGTCAGCCGATCGGGACCACCGTTTCGACGGCCGGCGCCTCGGTGGCCGGCGCCTCGACGACCGCCGTCACGACCGGCGCGGCACCGGCCCACCGGCCGATGGCGGTCTCGGCCGTGATGCCGGGACCGAACCCGGCGATGAGCCCGCCCGCCCCGTTCTCGACGCCGCCCTCCTCGAACAGCCGGGCCAGAGCGTCGAAGACCACGGAACTGGCGATGTTCCCGCGTTCGGTGAGCGTGGCCCGACTGAAGCGGAACATCTCCGGCGGGAGGCCGAGGTAGTGGCACAGGTCGTCGAGGATGCGCGGCCCGCCCGCGTGGACGATGAAGAAGTCCATCTCCGGGATCTTCCAACTGTGCTCCGCCACAAGGTCCTTGAGCGCCGGGGCCAGCATCTGCATGGTTCCGGGGACCCGCTTGTCGAGCAGGAAGTGGAACCCGGTGTCCCGTACGGCGTACGAGATCCAGTCCTCCGTGTCGGGCACGAGGTGGGAGCCGTTGCGCTCGATCCGCACGCCGACGCCGCCCTCGCCCCGCACCACGGCCGCCGAGACCGCGTCGCCGAACAGGCCGTTGGAGAGCAGGGAACCCACGCCCAGGTCGGTCGGCTGGTAGCACAGCGAGCAGAACTCGCAGGACACGATCAGCACGTTGGCCCGCGGGTACGCGGTGCAGAAGTCATGGGCGCGGTTGATCGCCGCGCCGCCTGCGGCGCAGCCGAGCTGGGCGATGGGCAGCTGTCTGGTGTCCGCCCGGAACCCCATCGTGTTGATCAGCCAGGCGGTCAGCGACGGCATCATGAAGCCGGTGCAGGAGACGTAGACGATCAGGTCGATGTCACCGGGCTCCACCTCGGCGTGGGCGAGCGCCCGGCGTACGACACCGGGAACACGCGCCTTCGCCTCCGCCTCGTACAGCCGGTTGCGGATCTCGAAACCGGGGTGCCGGAGGGTGTCTTCGACCGGCTGGACGAGGTGGCGGGTGCGGACACCCGTGTTCTCGATGAGGCGCAGGACGAGGTCGCGCTGCGGATGGTCCGCATGCATCTCGCGGGCCAGTGCCAGCGTCTGCTCCATCGTGATGACGTGGTCGGGTACGGCGACGGACGGTCGGCACAGTGTGGCCATGGATCTTCCTTGTCTCATGCCGGGCAGCGGTGTCGCCGGGCGGTCGTCACACGGGCGGACGTCACCACGCGACGGGCAGGCCGAGCGGGTAGCGCCAGATCGATGTCGTGTTCCAGCGCACTTGTGACGGGTCCACCGCCAGCCGCAGCCCCGGAAAGCGGTCGAGGAGCGTGCCGAACACGACTTCGAGCTCCATCGCGGCCAGCGGTGCCCCCAGGCAGTGGTGCGCCCCCCAGCCGAACGTCATGTGCGGAACGGTGGGCCGGTCCACGTCCAGTTCGTCGGGCCGGTCGAACTTCCGCTCGTCGCGGTTGGCGGTGAGGTACGAGACGTGGACGACGTCCCCGGCCCGGATCAGCACCCCGCTCAGTTCCACGTCCTCGGTGGCGATCCGCGGGATGCCGACGCCCTTGCGGAACGGGATGAAGCGCAGCATCTCCTCGATCGCCCCCGGCAGGAGCCCGGGACGCGCACGGAGTGCGCCCAGTACCTCCGGGCGGGTGAGCAGGGTGTACGCGATGTTCCCGATCTCGTACGTCGTGGTGTCCTGGCCCGTGATGAGCAGGACCATCGACATGACCGCCAGCTCGTCGTCGTCGAGGAGCTCCGCGCCGTCGCGGGCGGTGGCCAGCGTACTGATCAGGTCGTCGCCGGGCGCCCGGCGGCGCTCGGCGCTGAGTCCTGCGAAGTAGGAGCGCAGTTCCGCCTTGGCCCGGACGGCCGCCTCCCGGTTGGCGGCGCTCACGTTCATCATGGTGAGCGCGTGGGCGCGCAGCCGCGGCCGGTCGTCCTCGGGGATGTCGAGGAGCTCGCAGATCGTCACGAGCGGCAGTGGCGCCGCCACGTGTTCGACGAGGTCGACGGTCGGGCCGAGGTCCGCCATCCGGTCGAGCATCCGGTCCACCACGCCCTGGGTCCGCTGCCGCATCCGCTCGACGTGGCGCGGCGCGAAGCTCTTGGCGACCAGGCTGCGCAGCCGGCTGCTCGCCGGCGGGTCCATCAGGTTGATCGACTCGGACTGCACGATCGGCTCCGGCGTCATCCGCGGGAAATCGCGCCCCTTGACGGCGCTGCGGCTGAACCGCCGGTCGGTGGTCACGGTGCGCACGTCCTCGTAGCGCGTGACGAGCCAGGCCTCGCCCTCGCCGTACGGCATCCGGATACGGGCCACGGGATCGGTCTCCAGCATCTGCCGGAGCTGAGGATCGAACTCGAGCGCCTCCGCGTAGTCGAAGGGACAGCTCCATACAGTGCCGGTGGTCTCCACGTTGCTCCAGACTCTGTGCGATCGGTGTCCGACACACATCCCCACCAGGGGGACGGTCATGTCCCCATGCGGGTCAATTAACCGATTAGAGGGATATTTGGACTTCAACTCGGACACTTGGGCGGAGCCGGCTGTGACACCTGCGACGGCTGTGACGCCGGTGAAGTGTCTGCCCGGTCCAGCGGCTGGAAGTGGTGGGAGAGCACCCAGCTTCCGATGCGGTTGCCGGTCCGGCACCCGACGACGTCCGCGGTGCGGGTGTGGACCCCGACCCACACCCGGGCGTCGATCATGTCCTTGTTGAACTCGTCGGCGTGCTTGTAGTGCCGTGTGGTGCCGGTGGCCTCGGAGCTGACGTGGAGGTCGAGGTGCGAGGTGCCGAGCACTCCGGTCACGGCCCGCAGCACGGCACTGGCGACCGTCGCGTGGCCACTGATGTAGTCGGGGTGCGGCGGCGTTTCCGGAGCCAGCGGCAGCCACTTCGGGTCCGCTTCGGTGGCGGGGTTGTCGTCGGTGTCGGCCATGCGGATGGCAGTGACGGGCCGCCAGAAGGCGTAGTGGAACTTGGCGTCCCACGAGGCGATGACGGCGTCGGTCGCCGACGCGTTCGCCGCGGCGAACAGCCGCGCCGTCTCGGCGATGCCGAGGCGGTGCCGGTCGGCGTAGTCCCGGAACCCCGTCTGGAACTGCACCAGCAGGTTGCCGCCGAAGAAGCGGGCGGTCTCGGTCTGGCGCGCGGTCCTGCCCGAACCGGTCCTCGCCCCCATGGCCTTGAGCTCGTTCACGTCCTGGGCGTAGCGGGCCGAGGACAGGGCGGGCGGGGGGCCGGGACGGAACTGGTCCGGGGAGGTGAGCGTCATCGGGCGGAGCCTGCCGAGCCAGGTGTCGAGGTAGGGCTGGTGGTCGGGCGGGGTGGGGCGCCAGACGCCGGGTGCGGGCGCGGCGGTGAACTCGACCGGCGCGTACCGGCCGTCTCCCTCGCGGAGCTTGAGGATGTGGTCGGCGGCACGTTCCCCGAAAGCCACGCCCTGCTCCTTCGCTTGTCCCTCGGGGATCTTGGCGAGGGAATCGGCGTACGCGGCGTCGTGCGGGCCCGCGAGTCGGGGAAGCAGTCGAGCAGTACGCGGTGGGCCGCGGCCACGGCCGCCGCTTCGGGCGATGCGGTGGAGGGCCCCTTCACCTGCCATTTGTAGGGGGCGTAACGGCCCTGGATGCCGACCACGGCGTTGTAGACGGCGGCGGAGACGAAACTGTGCCAGATGGCCCCCTGCCCGGAGGGGTGCGCGGGGCCGAGGTGGAGGCCGACCACCTCGGTGGCGATGGCGTTCCAGTCGCGGACCGCCGTGGGGTCCGCCGAAGGCGCCGAACGGGCGTCGGCGGTGGCCACCGCCGTGGGTCCGGCCGCGGCCGGGACCGCGACGAGCGCGATCGTCGTGCAAGGCCGACGGCGGCTCGTACGCCCGGACGGGACGAGCGGGACGAGCGGGACGAGGGGGACGAGCGGGACGAGGGGG
>RHMC01000320.1 GCA_003719395.1 Streptomyces altiplanensis | reverse complement strand
GCAGGGGCGGGCACGGAGCCGGCGGGAGAAGAAGACACAGTGAGGTATTCGGAGACGAGCCGGGGCTCAGGTGGCGGAACGGCGGAAGCTCGGACACCGGCTGCTATGCGCGCCGCTCCACCGGATCTGTCGGGTGCTGTGCCGTTCGAGGGCGGACCGGCCGCCTCCTGGGGCGGGGTCCTTACCGGGGCACGGCCTGGACCATGGTGGCAGACGGGGCCGGCCGCTGAGGGCGGGAGTGTTCCGCAACGGTGGTCCCCGGGGCGGGAATTCCTTGTGCCGCCAGGGATCCGGTGTCGCTGGTGTGCTTGCTCACAGGGCGTCGGGGGCAGGTGAGCGGCGTGGCCCCGCACCCCGGGGGCGTGACCGCAGCCACCTACGGAAGGCGGGTACGGCGGCGCAGCCCGGCGTGCCGGAGACCTCCGTGGAGCTCACAGTGAGATACGGAGCGGTTGCCGAGCGCACACCGCGCCGTCCGGCACGACGAAGACGCAGGGCGACGGAAAGGCGGAAGCATGGACAGCGGACTGCGGGTCGACCTCCACGGAAAGCGGGCACTGGTGACCGGCGGGGCACGGGGCCTGGGGGCATCGATCTCCCGTCGGCTGGCCGGGGCCGGGGCGTCCGTACTGGTGGCGGACCTGCGCAAGGACCTGGCGCGGGAGCTCTGCGACGAACTGGGCGAAAGGGGAGGCGACGCGCGCTTCGTGGAGATGGACGTCCGCGACTCCGAGGCGGTCGCGGAGGTCTTCAGGGACCTGGACGGGGAAGGCCGGCCGGTGGACATCCTGGTCAACAACGCGGCCGTGGACGTCTCCAAGCCCATCGAGCACCTGACGGCCGACGAGGTGACGCGGGTCGTCACGACCAACCTGCTGGGGCCGGTGTACCTGTGCCTGGAGACCTACCGCCGCATGGTCGCGCGCGGCGGCGGCCACATCGTCAACATCCTCTCCACGGCGGCGAACCGCACCTGGACCGAGGCCGGCCCGTACGCGGCGGGCAAGTCGGGTCTGCGCGCGTTCACCCACACCCTGTTCAAGGAGGCCCAGCGGGACTGTCCGGGTATCGGCATCACCGGAATCATCGCGGGCGGCATGGAGACGCCGTTCATCCTCGAACGGTTTCCGGACGCCGACGTGTCCATGCTGCAGAGCCCGGACATCGTGGCCGACACGGTGCTGTACGCCCTGTCGGTCCCGGCCGGCAGCGCGGTGTCCGAGCTGGTCGTCGTACCGCGCAGGGAGCCGTCCTGGCCCTGACCCGTTCTCGCCCCCGCCCCCGCCCGACCCGAACACGACAAGGAGCTCCATGACCAGCCCCCAGAACGCACACCCGCCAGTCGCCGTCGTCACCGGCGCGGACTCCGGTATCGGGCGCGCCACGGCCGTCCGCCTCTCGCGCAGGGGATGGACGTCGGCATCACCTTTCACAGCGACCGTGAAGGCGCCGAGGCCACGGCGGAAGAGGTGCGCGGCCACGGCCGCCGCGCGGCCGTCGCGGCCATGGACCTCACCCGGCTGCCCGATGCCGCCGATGTGATCGATCAGCTGGCCCAGGACCTGGGCCGCATCGACGTCTTGGTCAACAACGCGGGAACGGGCACGGCGACCCCGTTCCTCGACATCGGTCTCGCCACGGTCCGCCAGGTCGTCGACGTCGACCTGATCGGCCCGTTCCTGTGCGGCCAGCGGGCCGCGCGCCGCATGATCCGACAGGGCGACGGAGGCAGGATCGTCAACGTCACCTCGGTCCACGAGACCCAGCCCCGCGTCGGCGCCGCGCCGTACTGCGCGGCCAAAGGCGGTCTCGGCCTGCTGACGCAGGTGATGGCCCTCGAACTCGCCGAGTACGGCATCACGGTCAACGCCGTCGCTCCCGGCGAGATCGCCACGCCCATGACCGGCCAGGAGGACCGGGACGTACGGACCGAGGTACGCCGTGGCATTCCCCTGAGGCGTCCCGGTGACGCGCGGGAAGTCGCCTCCGTCATCGCCTTCCTCGCCGGCCCGACGCGTCCTACGTCACCGGAGCGTCCTGGGCGGTCGACGGCGGAATGCTGCGCATGGGCCCCATGGCCGGCTCCCACCTCGACGACGACTCCTGGCGCCGTCCGTGAGCCACCGCCGAGGTGCCCGGCCCGGCTAGATGAGCACCGCGTACGCCAGGAAGAAGGCTGCGATGAGCAGCACGACCACTCCGATGGCGATCAGCGGGCCCTTGGCCCAGCCACGCGGAGGTTCGACGCGCGGGCCGGTCTCGGAACCGGTGCTCGACTCACCGGGAGGGGTTTCGCCGGGAGGTACCGAGCCGCCCGGTTCGAGGCCGGTGGTCCGGTCCGGCTCGGGGTCAGGGCTGTGTGGTGTGTTCATGCGGGGCGGGTGCCCGAAAAGTACCGAATTAACTATGACCGGGCTTCCCGGGTCTCCGTGCGGTTCGCCTTGCGGACGGCCTCCAGCAGATCGGGCTTGCTCATCCGCGAGCGCCCCTCTGTGCCGAGCCGCTTGGCCAGGTCGTACAGATGCTGTTTCGACGCCTGTTCGTCGACCCCCTCGCCACTGCGCCCGCCCTGCTGCCGCGGACGCGCCGCCTTCGGATCGGACGGGCCCTTGCGCCGGTTCCCCTTGCGTTCCCAGTGGTCGCCGACCTTCTCGTGCGTGTGCTTGGGGGCGCTGTACGCCACCCGGTGCGCCCGCTCTCCTTCGCCGTACTGCTCGACGGCGGAGTCGTGCGCCTTGATCCAGGTGCGCTGCGCCTCCTTGGCGGACCGACCCAGGGTCGACGGGAGTTCCTGTTCTCCCGGCGCGGGACTCACCTCATCTCCGGGTCGAACGAATGGTGAGGGAGAAACGGGTGCCCCGCCCGCCTCCCGGGGGAACGGCAATGTGGCCCGATGCAATGGAATAAGGCCTTCCGGTTACATCGCTTCCGTCGGGGGCACCCAGGAACCGGGAGGAACGTGAGAGGCGCGTGAACAACCGAAGGAGACGCAAACACTGACCGGAGACGGCGTGCGGGACGACGAGATCAAGAAGCGGATGCGGGGTGAGCTGAAGGGCGGTCGTTCGCCCCGGGTGCAGGAGGAGCACGAACTTCAACCGTCCGGCGAGGACCAGCCGTACGCGGACCGCTCGCCGAACGGCCACCAGGGGATCGACGCCACCGGGAACGAGCCCCCAGGCCGTGGATCTCCGCACCGAAATGGCCCGGCACCCGGGCCGCGGCCCCTGTCCGGCCGACCGCGGGAAGGTGCTGCGGACGCTGCGGGAGAACAACGCGCCGGACCAGATCGTCGACACGGCGGCTGAGCTGCCGGCCGATGGGCAGTACGAGAACGCCCAGGACATCCTCCGCGCACTGGGGCGCGGTACCGGTACTGGGTGAAGAGGCATTGGAGAGCTCGATGGCTCAGCAAGTTCGCGAAATCATGACGAGCGACCCGGTCACCGTCGTGCGCTCACCGCGGTCAGCGAGGTCGCTGCACCGGATGCGCGAGGAGAACATCGGCGCCGTTCTGGTCGCCGAGGGGGACCAGCTGCGCGGGCTGGTCACGGACCGGGACCTCGTGGTGCGCGTGCTCGCCGAAGGCAAGGACCCCGGCGACACGACCGTGCAGGAGGCCTGCAGTCCCGACCTCGTCACCGTCACACCCGACGACGAAGTCGACCGCGCCATTCAGCTGATGCGGGAACACTCCCTGCGGAGGCTGCCCGTGGTCGAAGGCGACACCGCGGTGGGCATCGTCTCCCTGGGCGACCTGGCGATCGAACGTGACCCCGATTCGGCCCTGGGCGACGTGAGCGCCGCCAAGTCCAATCAGTAACCCGCCGTCATCCCACCGGGCGTGGCGGGCGGCGGCCCGAACGGGTGATGCTCCGCCCCTTCGGGGCGTGGCTGACGCGACCACCCGCCCGGCGAAGACAGAGTGGGCCCGTTAACTCTAAGCGCCCCCGAAGCGGAGTTGCTGAACCAGAGCCCCCGGTCACCACCGGGGGCTCTGGTTTGTCCGCTGTCCGTGAGTGTCTGCGGTTCCGTGAGTGTCTGCGGTTCCGTGGGTGTCTGCGGTCCCGGTCCGCGGGGCCCGGTTCAGACGGCGGGCTCCGGGGGGCGGCACCGGCCCCGGCAGCGGGCCCGGCTGAGGC
>RHMC01000031.1 GCA_003719395.1 Streptomyces altiplanensis | reverse complement strand
GGCGAGATCCTGGAGCTGAAGGAGACCATCAACACGATGGTCGACCAGTTGTCCGCGTTCGCCGACGAGGTCACCCGCGTCGCCCGCGAAGTGGGCACCGAGGGGAACCTCGGTGGACAGGCGACCGTACGGGGCGCCTCCGGCACCTGGAAGGACCTCACCGACAACGTCAATGTGATGGCCTCCAACCTGACGGGCCAGGTGCGCTCCATCGCCGACGTGGCCAACGCCGTGGCACGCGGTGACCTGTCGCGGAAGATCACGGTCGAGGCCAAGGGCGAGGTCGCCGCGCTGGCCGAGGTCATCAACACGATGGTGGACACCCTGTCCGCGTTCGCCGACGAGGTCACCCGCGTGGCGCGCGAGGTCGGCACCGAAGGACAGCTCGGCGGCCAGGCCCGCGTGCCGAACGTCGCCGGCACCTGGAAGGACCTCACCGACAACGTCAACTCCATGGCGAACAACCTGACCGGGCAGGTCCGCAACATCGCCCTGGTCACCACCGCCGTCGCCAACGGCGACCTGTCCAAGAAGATCGACGTCGACGCCCGCGGCGAGATCCTGGAGCTGAAGACCACCATCAACACGATGGTCGACCAGCTGTCGTCCTTCGCCGCCGAAGTCACCCGCGTCGCCCGCGAGGTGGGCAGTGAGGGCCGCCTCGGCGGCCAGGCCGAGGTCGAGGGCGTCTCCGGCACCTGGAAGCGTCTCACCGAGAACGTGAACGAGCTGGCCGGCAACCTCACCCGCCAGGTGCGGGCCATCGCCGAGGTCACCAGCGCCGTCGCGGAGGGCGACCTGACGAGGTCGATCACCGTCGACGCCTCCGGCGAGGTCGCGGAGCTGAAGGACAACATCAACTCGATGGTCGGCTCCCTGCGCGAGACCACCCGGGCCAACCAGGAACAGGACTGGCTGAAGTCCAACCTGGCCCGGATCTCCGGCTTGATGCAGGGCCACCGCGACCTGGCCGTGGTCGGCGAGCTGATCATGGACGAACTCACCCCGCTGGTCTGCGCCCAGTACGGCGCCTTCTACCTCGCGGAGGAGACCCCGGACGGTACCGAGCTCAGGCTCGTCGGCTCGTACGGGCGTCCCGCCGGCGCCGGCCACGACCGCTTCAAGCTGGGCGAATCCCTCGTCGGCCAGGCGGCGCGCAGCCGCCGCACCATCGCCGCCGAAGGGGTACCCGGCGACTACGTCAGCATCTCCTCCGGGCTCGGCCGGACGACACCGGGCAGCCTGATCGTGCTGCCGATCGTCGTCGACGACCAGGTCCTCGGCGTCATCGAGCTCGCCTCGTTCACCGCCTTCACCTCCGTCCACCGGGATTTCCTCGAACAGCTCATGGAGATGGTGGGCGTCAACGTCAACACCATCGTCGCCAACGCCCGTACCGACGAGCTGCTCGGCGAATCGCAGCGGCTCGCCGGCGAACTGCAGGCGCGTTCCGAGGAGCTGCAGGTCCAGCAGGAGGAACTCCAGCGCTCCAACGCGGAACTGGAGGAGAAGGCCGCCCTGCTGGCCGCTCAGAACAGCGACATCGAGGGCAAGAACCTGGAGATCGAACAGGCGCGGCAGGAGCTGGAGGACCGCGCCCAGCAGCTCTCGCTGGCCTCCAAGTACAAGTCCGAGTTCCTGGCCAACATGAGCCACGAACTGCGGACCCCGCTCAACAGCCTGCTGATCCTCGCCCAGTTGCTCGCCCAGAACCCGAACCGCAATCTCACGGCCAAGCAGGTCGAGTACGCGGGCATCATCCACTCGGCAGGATCCGACCTGCTGCAGCTGATCAACGACATCCTCGACCTTTCGAAGGTCGAGGCGGGAAAGATGGACATCCACCCGGAGCGCGTCGCGCTGCGGCAGCTCCTCGAATACGTCGAGGCCACCTTCCGGCCCATGACCACGCAGAAGAGCCTCGACTTCACGATCACCACCGCACCCGGCGTACCGGTCGACCTGTTCACCGACGATTCCCGGCTTCGCCAGGTCCTGCGGAACCTGCTGTCCAACGCGGTCAAGTTCACCGAGCGCGGCAGTGTGGAGCTGCGCATCGAACAGGCGGCCGGCGACGAGATCCCCGACTCCGTCTCCCGGGGCGTCCCCGTGGTGGCCTTCCGCGTCCAGGACACCGGTGTGGGCATCGCCGAGCAGCAGCTCGAGGTCATCTTCGGGGCCTTCCAGCAGGCGGACGGCACCACCAGCCGCAAGTACGGGGGCACGGGACTGGGGCTGTCCATCAGCCGCGAGATCGCGCACCTGCTCGGCGGCGCCCTCACGGCCGAGAGCACACTGGGCCAGGGCAGTGTCTTCACTCTCTACCTGCCCGTCGCACGCGCCGACCTCCAGGAGCAGACGGCCGGCACGGCGAGGACCGGTCAGGACGCCGAGGCAGCCGGGAGCGGGCAGCTCGCCCGGACCGTTGCGCCCCCGCAGCCGCGCGGCGCCGCCGCCTGCTCGTGATCGAGAAGCGCCCGCGCGGGCTGCTCTCCCTCGTCGCCGAAAGCGCGGTGGCCGAACTCGCCGGCAGTTACGACCTCGCCGACCGCGAGGACATCGAGGTCATCGCGGCAGTGGGTCCCCAGGAAGCCGCCGGCGCTCTTGCCGCCGAACCGTTCCACTGCGTGGTCCTGGAACTGGACATGGCCGACGGTGAAGCCCTGCGCTTCCTGGACGCGATGGACGGCGACACCGCGCTCAGGAGCGTCCCCGTCCTCGCACACAACAACCGCCGTCTGGACGCGGCGCACGAGCGGGCACTCCAGTCCCGAGCCGGCCAGAGGCCGCTGGAGCTGCTCTCCAGCCTGGACGAACTGCGCGAACGCATCGCACTGCACCTGTCGGCCGAGCAGCCGGGGGCCGTCGTGCCCTTGGTGCGGACCGAGGAAACCCGCCAGCGTGCTCCCCGGACCGTCGACGCCGCTCTGCACGGCCGTACCGTGCTCGTCGTCGACGACGACCCCGCAACCTCTACGCCCTCAGCGGCATCCTGGAGCTCCACGGCATCAAGGTCCTGCACGCGGAGAACGGCCGGAAGGGGATCGAGGCACTCGCCGAACACCCGGACATCGACTTGATCCTGATGGATGTGATGATGCCGGAGATGGACGGCTACGAGGCGACCGCCGAGATCCGGCAGATGCCCGCGCACGCGAGCATGCCCATCATCGCGGTCACCGCGAAGGCGATGCCGGGGGACCGGGAGAAGAGCCTCGCCGCCGGCGCCAGCGACTACGTCACCAAGCCAGTGGACGCCAATGACCTCATCGCCTGCGTGCGCCGGTGGCTGGACAATTAGACGGGAGCGGCCTTCGCCGACTGTCGACAGCCACCCCCGCGCCCGCCCTGCGGTACCCAGCCGAAGCACCGAGGAGTCAGCAGCACCATGAGTACTCCTACTTTTGAACACCACGCGGATCCCGGCGCGGAAGACGTTGCTCCGCAGTCGTCCGCCGAACTCCTCGCCGGGTCCGGTGAGGAGCCTCTGACCGGCCGGACCTCCACGGTCGGCCGTCTGGCCGCCACCGTCGAACGGCTTCGCGGGGAGGTACGGGCGGCGCACGCCGCGGCCGACGGCCGTGCCCTGGTCGAACTCGCCAAGGGCATCTTGGTCGAGCGGCTCGGATGCGGCCCGGCCCAGGCGGCGCGACAGCTCGGAGAACTCGCCGACCAGGCCGGCCTGTCCCAGCTGGAGCTGGCCGCGGACATCATCAACCAGTCGGCCCAGGACCATCTCGTCGACATCACCGGTGACTTCGTCCGGCGGACGAGTGGCGACGACCCGTACGGCGGGGGAGACGACCCGTCCGTCGCCGTGCGCCTGCGCACCGCCGAAAGCGCCGCGCTGGCCGCCGGGGACACCCAGACCGTCGCCGGATCGCTGCTCGAACACGCGCTGGCCCCACTGGGAGCCACAGCCGTCGCCGTCTGGACCGTCGGCTCGGACGCCTCCCTCACCCTCTGCGGTCACGCCGGGTTCAGCGCCGACGAAGCGGGACGCTGGCGGTACGTACCGCCCGGTGTGGCGACCGTCGCCCGTCAGGCACTCGACGAACGCCGTGCCGTCCGGATCTCCTCCCTCGCCGAGGCCTGCGTTCCCTCCATCGGCCACAAGCAGACCCCGAACGGCGGCCGTGTCGCGCTGCCCGCCGGAACCGGCGGCCGCATACACGGCGTACTGGAGATCTGCTGGCCCCAGCAGCTCCCCCCGCAGTCACCGGCCATCGCGCGCCAGATCGAAGCCCTGGCCGAGCTGTGCGCCCACACACTCGAAAGCCTGCCCGCCGCCGGTGTGCACCTCCCCTCCGCGCGGGAACTGGCCGACGTCTCCGAGCTGGTGGACCTCTCCGACGGGCTGTACGACCCCGCGCTCGTCCTCACGCCGCACCTCGGTGCGGAAGGCCACCTCAGCGACTTCCGGATCCGTCATGTGAACAGCAACTTCGTGGACCCGGCGGGGCGCCCCCGCAGCGCCGTCAACGGGGCCCTGCTGCTGGAGGCCTACCCCATGGCCGCCGACGACAGCGAACTCTTCGGGAAGATCGAACGCGTCTACGCCACCGGCGAGCCGTTCCGTGCGCAGCGGATGACGCTGACCGCCCTCGTCGACCAGGTGCCGCTCGCGTCCGTCGCCGACCTCAGCATCAGCCGGCACGGCGGCAGCGTCCTGCTCATCTGGCGCATCGAGGACGAGACGGCCCGGCTTGCCAGCCTGCTGCAGCACGCGCAGCGCCTCGGCCGCATCGGCGGCTTCGAGGAGAACCTGGTGACGGGCGAGATCACCTGGAACGGGCAGCTCTTCGCCCTGTACGGGCGTCCGGCCACCGAAGAGCCGGTGCCCCTGCAGGACCTCACCGACCACGCGCACCCGGACGACGCCGTCGCCATCAGCCGCTTCCTGCAGGCAGTCCTCCACCACCGGCGCCCGGCCTCGACGGCCTTCCGCCTGATGCGTCCCGACGGAGTGACCCGCCACATCCGGGTCATCGCCGAACCCGTCCTCGACGCCGACGACCGGCTCCTCGCGGTACGCGGCGCCTACCAGGACATCTCCTCCCAGCACTGGACCGAGGTGGCGCTCGCCGCCACCCGCGACCAGCTCGCGCACACCGAACAGGAGTCGGCCGAGCGCAACCGGCTGGCCCTGCAGCTCCAGCACGCCATCATGCCGCCGGCCCGGGCGCCGCTCGACGCCCCCGGCCTGCAGATCGCCGTGCGCTACCGGCCGGCGGAGACGGAGTCGCTGGTGGGCGGTGACTGGTACGACGCCGTCGTCCTGCCGTCCAAGCGGATACTGCTCTGCGTCGGAGACATCGCCGGCCACGGCATCGACGCGGCCACGGGCATGGTGGTCCTGCGCAACGCCATGCGCGGTCTCGCCGTCACCGGCGCGGGACCGGGCCAGCTGCTGTCCTGGCTGAACATCGTGGCGCACCACCTCACCGGACAGGTCACCGCCACCGCGGTGTGCGGCCTCTTCGACCCGGCGACCCGCGTTCTGCGCTGGGCCAGGGCAGGCCATCTGCCGCCCGTGCTGGTACGGGAGCACGAGGCCACCACGCTGCCCCTGCCGAGTGGGCTTCTTCTGGGCGCCCTCGCGGAAGCGGAGTACGAGGAGGCCGAGCTCCAGCTCGAACCGCACGACACGCTGCTGATGTACACCGACGGCCTCATCGAACGCAGGGACACCGCCGTGCACGAGTCCCTCACCCAACTGCTCGTCACGGCGCAGGCGCCGGCCCAGACCCTGGAGCGCCGGCTCGACCGCCTGCTCACCCACAGCAGTTCGGACACCGACGACGACACCTGCCTCATCGGTATCGAAGTGTCGTGACCTCGGCGGTCTCCACGCGACCGGCTCTATTGCCGGCTTCCGTCGTCCCTGCCCGTGGCGGGCACCTGCGCGGGGATCCCGGGCCGGCCGAGTGCCTCTTCGAGATCGGCGTGGATCGGTGTCATCAGGCTCAGCCCCGTGAGTTCGAGAAGGCGCCGGACCGCAGGGGCGGGTGCGACGAGGCGCAGGTCGCCCCCTCTTTCCCGGGCTTCCCGGGCGGCTTTGATCAGCACGTTCATCCCCGATGAATCCACGAACTGCAGGGTCGAGAGGTCCAGCACGAGATGGTGCCGACCGTGAAGGAACTGATTCGCCAAGTGGTGATGCAGGAAGGTCGCGGTATCGATGTCCAGTTCACCGCCGATGGCCAGAACGGCCGTACCGGGGTCGTGGATTTCGACCTCGACGTTCAGGTTCACTTCTTGAGAGGGCATGTTTTCGGCTTTCTGGCTGAGGGGGCGGTTCGAGAGCTGCCGGCGGCGGCGCGTTCTTCACGGCGCATGCCGGTCACGGGCAGCGGCAGGACACGCCAGGAGGCTCACCCGGCGCATGCCGACTGAGCCTCCTGGCGTACTGCCGGCCTACCAGCGGTACCAACGTCCCTTGCGGCCGCCGCTGCCGGCGGACCGCATGACGAAGCCGAGCAGCCAGATCACCAGAACGATGACGGCAATCCACCACAGGGCCTTCAGGGCGAATCCGGCGCCGAAGAGAACCAGCGCGAGAAGCAGGACGAGTAGCAGGGGAACCATGATTATCAACCTCCGAGCACTCGTATGCCCTGCCGGAACACGGCTATGCAGACGACAATCCGCAGGTCGCGGCTGAGCAGTCGGCTCACCGCGAGGTGTCCCTCGCGGATCCGGGGTGGTCGCCCGGTCCCTGGGGGCGGCCGGCGAGAGGGGTCGGGGAGAGGACGGTGCTCTCCTCGCCGGGTTCCAGGAGGGTGTCCGCCGGGCCGACGATCAGCGGGTCGGGCTCACCGACCGCCTTGTCGTCCTTGTTCGTGTAGTCGAACCGCGACAGCAGGCTGCGCATCGCTTCCAGCCGCCCGCGCTTCTTGTCGTTGTTCTTCACGACGGTCCACGGTGCGTGAACAGTGTCGGTGGCCCGGAACATGTCGACCTTCGCCGCCGTGTAGGCGTCCCACAGATCCAGCGAAGCCAGATCGGTCGGCGACAGTTTCCACTGCCTCACCGGGTCCACCTGCCGGATGGCGAACCGGGTGCGCTGCTCGTTGCGGGAGACGGAGAACCAGAATTTCACCAGCAGGAGTCCGTCCTCGGTGAGCATCCGCTCGAACAGCGGGGCCTGCTGGAGGAAGTGCCGGCACTCGGCCGGAGTGCAGAAGCCCATGACGCGCTCGACTCCCGCCCGGTTGTACCAGGAGCGGTCAAAAAAGACGATTTCCCCCGCGGACGGGAGATGGGCAACGTACCGCTGGAAATACCACTGGCCCGCCTCGTGTTCGGTGGGCTTGTCCAGAGCCACCACGCGGGCGCCCCGGGGATTGAGCCGCTCGGTGAAGCGGTGGATGGTGCCGCCCTTTCCCGCCGCGTCACGCCCCTCGCAGATCACCACGAGGCGCTGTCCCGTGTCCTTCACCCACCGCTGCAGCTTGAGCAGTTCGATCTGGAGCAACCGTTTGCTCTGCTCGTACTCCTGGCGTCGGACCTTGTGGTCGTACGGGTGGTTCTCCCGCCACGTCTGCAGCGGCCGGCCGTCGTCATCGAGCAGGACGGGCCGCTCGGGGTGGCGGTTGTCGACCGTCAGCCCTTCGAGAAGGGCTTCGTCCTCGGCGTCGGTCATGCTGCCGCTCGGCCGCCGGCGTACCAGGTGAAGCCGCCGCTCACGGCCACCGGTCCGAGAGCCGCGCCGGAGAGGACAAGACCGGAACGGGGGGCCGCGGCGGATGAGCTCCCGTAATTCGTCACCACGTTCTCCTGTCGAGCCGTAGATGTGTTCTTTCGGGGTGTTATTTCTGGAAGCCGTGTGCCCGCGCCTCGTCCGTCTACTCACCGAAGAAATGGAGCCTTGAAGTCCGGTGTTGTTCCGGGGGGAATCCCGACGTGCACGGTGTCGGCACCGGGGCCGTGCTCACCCGTCGTACGGGCGTCGAACACCTCCTTGGCCATGCTCCGCCGGAAGGCTTCGGCGCCCTTCGCCCTGACGTCGGTGCGGAGGCAGATGCTGTCGTACCCGGGGGCGCGGCGGAGTCGGATGCCCGGCCGACCATGGTCCGCGCCAGACCGCAGCGCCGGTGCTCCGGCCGGACGCAGACCCGGAGGAGCTGTGCGGCGGTCCCCCTGCGCGACGTCCCCGTCGCGCAGGGCCCGGCCGTCGTCTTCACCGTCACCACCGTCGTCCTCAGCCTCGGCGCCGACCTGGTCGCCCACCGCTTCGCGCCCCGGGCGGGGGCGGCGGCGTGAAGTCACGCTTCACCCTCGGTGCGGTCGTCGTGGGCGTACCGCTCGTACCTACCCTGCTCGGGCCGCTGTCCGCCGGCGACCCGGTTCCGCGCGCCGCCTCCTTCACGCCCGGCGGCGAGCACTGGCCCGGCACCGACTTCGCCGGCCGCGACGTCTGGCGCCAGGTGCTGCCCGGCGGACGGTCGGTGGTCCTCGTCGCGCTCGCCGCGACGGCACCGGCCCACCTGGTCGCACCGCCGGCCGGACTGATCAGCGCGCTCACCCACCGGACGTGGCTGGAAGAGCTGCTGATGCGCCCCCTGGACGTGCTGCTCGCCGTACCGTCGCTCCTCATGACCCTGCTGGTGGCCGCCTCCGTCTTTCCCCCCGGGGGCACGGCGGGCCTCCTGCGCGACCGCGCCGATCTCGCCCTCGTTCTGATCACGCACGACCTCGACACCGCGGCCGTGGCCACCGGGATCGCCGTACTGGACGCGGGTGACCTCGTCGATCAGGGGCCGGCGCCCGAGGTGCCGACCAGGCCGCGGCACCCGTTCACCGTCTCCCTCATGGGGACCTCGGCGCGCCTCACCGCGGGGGCACGGCCGTAGCCGGGCGGAACGAGGGGGCCGGGGGCCGGGTCTACGGCGTCCCGCCGTACGGAGCAGCGTACGTACCCGTGTGTGCGACGCCGTCGCGTGGTCGCTTGCCGGAGGCTGTGGCAGGAGGTGGCCTGGCCTCTCCCGGCACTCAGTCGCCGAGCTGCCCAGCCCCAGGAGGTCCGGATGCGCTCCTCAGCCACCCTCACCGCAGTCGCTCTGCTCACCCTCGCGAGTGCGGCCGTGCCCGCCAGGGCCGCCGTGGACGTCCCCGATGAGCCGAAACCGTCCCACGGCCTGTTCCTCACCGTTTCGGGCGCGGAGAACACCTGGATCCGGGGCGTACTGCTGAAGTGTCCTCCCGGCTTCCCGGGGCCGCCACCCGGACGCCGCCGTGCGCGTGCGCGGCGCTCGACAAGGCGGGCGGCGACCTCGACCGGCTGCCCGGGAACCCGCGTGCGTGCACCAAGCAGTACGAGCCGGTGACCGTGAGCGCCAAGGGCAGCTGGCGCGGGCGTTCGGCGGCGTGGCAGAAGACCTATCCGAACGCCCGCGTGCTCGATGCCGCGACCGGGCCGGTCTTCCGCTTCTGAGCGCTCCGGGCCCGCGCTCCGCGCTCGGGGCCACCCCCGGGCGCTTCGCACAGTGACGTTTCAGCAGCTGCTCACGGGCTGCTCACGAGCTGGTCACCGGCTGCGCGACGCGGCCAGTCCGACCGTGACCAGACCGAGCACGATCCAGCCGAACCACAGCCAGCCGTTGCTTCCGAGTGCCACCGTGTACGCCGAGATCACGACCAGCGTCCCTACGGTGAGCACCCCCATCGACTTCACAGAACCGGGCATGCGCACCCCCTTCTTCTGATGGAGGGCCATCGTCGCCCCTGAAGGGCTCCCGCGCTACCGTGCCGACGTTACCGGCGACCTAGCGGCCGCGCGCCTGGAGGGAGGCGAGGTAGGCGTTGTACGCCTCCAGCTCCTTGTCCCCGTCGCGGTCCGCCGCCCGGTCCGCACGCCGCGCGACCCGCTGCTCGGACCGGTACCACTGGAACACCAGCGCGATCAGCACCAGCACCGACGGGATCTCCGAGAACGCCCAGGCGATGCCGCCCGCCGCGTGCTGGTCGCTCAGCGCGTCGATGCCGAGCGACGCGGGCGGGTTCGCGTACGTACCGATCATCGGCTGGGACGCCATCATCAGCGCGATGCCGAAGAAAGCGTGGAACGGCATCCCGGCGAAGAGCTCCAGCATCCGCATCACATAACCCGGGCGGTGCGGCCCCGGGTCGATGCCCATGATCGGCCAGAAGAAGACCAGGCCGACGGCGAGGAAGTGGACCATCATGCCCAGGTGGCCCGGCTTGCTCTCCATCAGGAAGTCGAAGGCGGGCGTGAAGTAGAGCGCGTACAGGGACGCGATGAACAGCGGGATCGTGAACGCCGGATGTGTGACGATCTTCATGTAGCGGCTGTGCAGCAGCATCAGCAGCACCTCGCGCGGCCCCTTGCGGTTCCCGCGCCCCGCCACCGGCAGCGCCCGCAGCGCCAGCGTCACCGGTCGCGCCGAGCAGCAGCAGGATCGGCGAGAGCATGCTGATCACCATGTGCTGCACCATGTGCACGCTGAACATGACCATGCCGTAGTCGTTGAGCTTGGTGCACATCACCAGCGCCACGCTCAGCACGCCGATGACGAAGAAGACCGTCCGGCCGGCCGGCCAGCCGTCGCCGCGCCGGCGCAGCCGCACCACGCCCCACCCGTACAGGGCGAGCGCCAGCACGCACCCCACCAGGAAGAAGAGGTCGGGGGAGAACTCCAGCCCCCGTCCCAGCGTGAACGGCGGCAGATCCATGTCCATGCCGCTGCCGTGCCCGCTGTGATCCATCTGCGTACTCCCGTGGGGATGCCCATTCGTGCCGGTTGTCCGCTACAGACTAGAACTGCCCCCGGCCGCGTCCGCGGCGGGGGCAGTCACTCAGACAACCGTCAGGAACCTCACAGCACGCACTCGGCCTCGGCGTACCGCTCGGTGGGCACCGTCTTGAGGGTCTCCACGGCCTCGGCCAGCGGAACCATCACGATGTCCGTGCCGCGCAGCGCCGTCATCCTGCCGAATTCACCGCGGTGCGCCGCCTCCACCGCGTGCCAGCCGAAGCGGGTCGCGAGGACACGGTCGTACGCGGTCGGGGTGCCGCCGCGCTGGACGTGGCCGAGGATGACCGGACGCGCCTCCTTGCCGAGGCGCTCCTCCAGCTCGACGGACAGCTGCCGGGCGACGCCCGCGAAGCGCTCGTGGCCGTACATGTCCTTGCCGCCGATGTCGAACTCCATGGAGCCCTCGCGCGGCTTGGCGCCCTCGGCGACCACGACGATCGCGAAGCGCTTGCCGGCCGAGAAGCGCTTGCCGACCAGCTCGGTCAGCTCACCGATGTCGAAGGGGCGCTCGGGTACGACGATGGCGTGCGCGCCGGCCGCCATGCCGGAGTGGAGCGCGATCCAGCCGGTGTGCCGCCCCATGACCTCGACGATCAGCACCCGCTGGTGCGACTCGGCGGTGGTCTTGAGCCGGTCGAGCGCCTCGGTCGCGACCCCGACGGCCGTGTCGAAGCCGAAGGTGACGTCGGTCGACGCGATGTCGTTGTCGATGGTCTTCGGTACGCCGACGATCGGCAGCCCCGCCTCGGACAGCAGGTTCGCCGCCTTCAGCGTGCCTTCGCCGCCGATCGGGATGATCGCGTCGAGTCCGAGGTCCGCGACATGGCCGCGGGCCGTCTCGACGCCGCCGCGCAGATGCGCGGGCTGGACCCTGGAAGAGCCGAGAATCGTGCCGCCGCGAGCCAGGATGCCGCCTACCGCGTCGAGGTCGAGCTTGCGGTAGTCGCCTTCCAGAAGACCCTTCCAGCCGTCGTGGAAGCCGATGACCTCGTCGCCGTGGTCGACAACGGCGCGGTGCACGACGGAACGGATGACAGCGTTCAGGCCGGGGCAGTCGCCGCCGGAAGTGAGTACACCAATGCGCATGCCCGGAATACCTTTGCAACGTGGGCCGAGGACCGGACCACGTCGTCCGGCTGGATCCCCGTCACCCTACTCGCGCAGAGTGACGGGGCCGAACCCGGCGTCCGCCAGCTGGACACCCCAAAACGTACGAACCGCGACAGTCCGTCAGGCAGGCTGCGTCGCCGACGCGATGCGCTCGGCGCGCAGCGCCTCGTACCACCGGTCGTCGGTGGGCGGCAGCGCGTTGACGTCGAGGGCCAGCTTCAGCAGCAGGTCCGCGATGAGCGGGTTGCGGGCGAGCACGGGGCCGTGCATGTACGTACCGAAGACGGTGTCGTTGTACGCGCCCTCCGTGCCGTCGCCGGTTCCGTTGCCCTTGCCGATCCGCGTCCGGGCGAACGGCCGCGCCGTCGGGCCCAGGTGCGTGATGCCCTGGTGGTTCTCGAACCCCGTCAGCGGCGGCAGACCGAGACGCTCGTCGATGTCCCCGAGGACGTCGCCGACGCACCGCTCGCCCTCGCCGCGCGTGCTGACCACGTCGAGCAGCCCGAGGCCCTGCTCGCGCTCGCCGAGGTCGTTGATGAACTCGTGGCCGAGGATCTGGTACCCGGCGCAGACCGAGAAGACGATCGCGCCGTTGGACACGGCGCGCTCCAGGCCGCCGTCGCGGCGCAGCCGCTCGGCCGCGAGGCGCTGCGGACGGTCCTCACCGCCGCCGATCAGGTAGATGTCGCCCGACGTGGGGATCTGCTGGTCGCTGCGTACGTCCACGCGGTGGACGTCGAGGCCGCGCTGGCGGGCCCGGCGCTCCACGACGAGGGCGTTGCCCTGGTCGCCGTACGTGCTCAGCAGGTCCGGGTAGATCCACACCAGGCGCAGGCTGTTGTCGCTCATGCTTGCTCGTCCTTTTTTGGTGTACACGGGCCTAGTTGCCGACACGGCGGCGCAGGTCCTGGAACGCGGTGTAGTTGGCGATCGTCTCGATCAGCCCGGGCGGTGCCAGCTGCACGGCCTCGTCGAGGGTCTCGCAGACCCGGAAGTCCAGGTTCGCGACCTCCAGGCGCACGGCGAGGTCCAGCTTGCGGTCACCGAGCACGAAGATCGGGTGGCCGGCGAGCCGGGTGTAGTCGACGTCCCACAGCCAGGAGGTGTCCGTGCCGTCCGCGCCGCGCGCGTTGACGGCCAGGACCACCGGGGTGGGCGGCGGGTTGATGAGGGAGAACGTTTCGAGCCAGCCCGCCGGGTTCTTCGCGAGCAGCAGCCGCAGCTCGCGCTCCTGGAACTGGACGATGTCGTACCGGCCGGCGACCGCCTGGACCTCGTACATCCGCTCCAGCGCCACCTGCGGCGGCACGCCGAACACGGCCGCGACCGCGGCGGAGGTGGCGGCGTTCGCCTTGTTGGCGCGGCCGGGCAGCTGAAGGTGGATCGGCCAGGCCGAGCCGTGCGGGTCCAGGACGTGGTCGCCGCTCAGCACCCAGCTCGGGGACGGGCGGCGGAAGCCGCACTCGCCGCAGAACCAGTCGTCGCCGGGGCGCTGCATCACACCGCCGCAGGACGGGCAGGACCAGGCGTCGTCCTTCCACTCCTGGCCCGCCGCCACCCACACCACGCTGGGGGAGGAGGAAGCGGCCCAGACGATCAGCGGGTCGTCGGCGTTCGCGATGACGACGGCCTTCGTGCCGGACAGGCCCTCGCGCCACTTCTCGGCGAGCATCCGGGTCTCGGCGGCCCGGTCGAGCTGGTCGCGGGAGAGGTTGAGCAGGGCGATCGCCTTCGGCGTCACGTCCCGTGCGACTCCGGCGAGGTACTTCTCGTCGACCTCGATCACGCCGTACTTCGCGTCCGAGCCGCCCGCCAGGGCGGAGGTGATGCCCGCCGGCATGTTGGCGCCGAGCGCGTTGGAGACGACCGGGCCGCTGGCCCGCAGCGCCTCGGCGATGAGCCGGGTCGTCGTCGTCTTGCCGTTCGTCGCGGAGACGAGCACGACGTCGAGATGCTGGGCGAGCCGCCCGAGCAGGTCGGGGTCGAGCTTGAGCGCCACCTTGCCGCCGATCACGGATCCGCTGCCGCGTCCCGCGGCGCGGGACACCGCCGCCGCGGCCTTGCCTGCCGTCACGGCCAGCTTGGCCCGCGGCGACAACGGCTCCGTGTTGCCTGCCATCGTCACTGATCCTCCTTGCATCCGGCGCCGCATTTGCCCCAGGTCCACCGGTCAACGTCGGGGCTCAGCCTATCGAGATCCAGTCGCACCCCCGCACCCCGGCACCACCGGGGGCGCTGGAGCACCCGGTGAACGTACGCTTGCCGCCATGCGACACCGCCCGATTCCCGGCAGTTCCGGGTTCGTACGACCCATGACACTGCTCGGTGACCCGGCGCTGCACGCGCCCTGCGAGGCGGTGACCGATTTCGGCCCCTCGCTGGTCCGGCTCGTCGAGGACATGTACGCGACGATGTACGCCGCCGAGGGAGTCGGCCTCGCGGCCAACCAGGTCGGCGTACCGCTGCGCGTCTTCGTCTACGACTGCCCGGACGACGAGGACGTCCGGCACGTGGGGCACATCGTCAACCCCCGACTGGTCGAGGCCGACGGCATCACCGTACGCGGTCCGGAGGGGTGTCTGTCCCTGCCGGGCATCGAGGCGGGCACCGAACGCTTCGACCGGGCGGTGGTGGAGGGCGTTTCGGTGACGGGCTCGCCGGTGCGTGTCGAAGGCACCGGCTTCTTCGCCCGCTGCCTCCAGCACGAGCGCGACCACCTGGACGGCCTGGTCTATACGGACCGCCTCACCGGCCGGCGCCGGGGCAGGGCGCTGCGGGCGGCGCGGCGGACACCGTGGGGGCGCGAGGCGTAGGACGGGGCCGGGACCCGGGCTCCGCCCCCGGGCCCCGCTCCTCGGACGCCGGAGGAGCGGGGCGGGGAAAGGCTCCGCGCGGCGGGCTAGAAGCCGGGGCCGCCCGCGCGGTCGCTCGCGGCGGCCAGGCGGCCCCACAGCAGGTCCGCGAGGCTGGACACCAACCGCTCGCGCGAGCAGGGGCGTTCGCCCAGCCACCAGTCGCCCGCCGCGTGCATCATGCCGACGATGCCGTGCCCCCACACCCGGGCCAGCTGTGCGCTGTCGGGCCCGAGATCCACGCGTTCGGCGATCACCGTGGCCAGTTCCTCGCCGAGCCTGCGCAGCAGCGGCGCCGAGTGGCGGCCGACGTCGAAGCCCTGCTCCGGCTGGTGCGTGTCCTCGGAGGGGTGCATCAGGAACCGGTAGACCTGCGGGCGGGCCTCTATGGCGGCGAGGTAGGTGTGGAGTGTCGCCTCGACCCGCTCACGCCGCTCGGCGGGCGCGTCGAGCGCCGCCCGCAGGGCCGCGAGCAGCGCGTCGGTGTGGCGTTTGGCCAGGGCGCGGTAGAGCCCGCCCTTGTCGCCGAAGTGCCGGTAGAGGATCGGCTTCGTGATCCCGGCCTCGGCGGCTATGGCGTTCATGGAAGCCTGCGGACCGTCCCGCAGTACCACGCGGTCCGCCGCCTCCAGCAACTCCCGCCGTCGCCGTGCGGCAGCGGAGCGCTGCCGTCCGTCCTGTTGTGTGGTTTCCATGGTGTGTCTCCCCGCCCAAAACGATTCCGTGACGCCTGCGCAACGTAACACCATGGCCGTGGCCCGCGCCGGTCCGTACTACGGCAGTTGACACTGCCCACCGGGCGACAACAGACTCGCGTTACCGTAAGTAACGCAAGAAATGAACGCAGTGCTGGAGGGGACATGGCCGAGTTCACGCTCGAACTCAATGATGACCAGAAGCAGGTCCGCGACTGGATCCACGGGTTCGCCGCCGATGTGATGCGCCCGGCCGCCGCCGAATGGGACGAGCGCGAGGAGACGCCCTGGCCCGTCATCCAGGAAGCGGCCAAACTCGGCATCTACTCCCTCGATTTCTACGCACAGCAGTTCTTCGACCCGACGGGCCTGGGAATCCCGATGGCGATGGAGGAGCTCTTCTGGGGCGACGCGGGCATCGGCCTGTCCATAGCCGGTACGGGCCTGGCCGCCGTCGGCGTCCTCGCGAACGGCACCGAGGAGCAGATCGGCACCTGGATCCCGCAGATGTACGGCGACGCCTCCGACGTCAAGGTCGCCGCCTTCTGCTCCTCCGAGCCGGACGCGGGCTCCGACGTCTCCGCGATGCGCACGCGCGCCGTGTACGACGAGGCCAAGGACGAGTGGGTGCTGAACGGCACCAAGACGTGGGCGACCAACGGCGGCATCGCCAACGTCCATGTCGTCGTGGCGCTCGTGGACCCGGAACTCGGCTCCAAGGGCCACGCCTCCTTCATCGTGCCGCCCGCCACCGAAGGCCTGTCCCAGGGGCAGAAGTTCAAGAAGCACGGCATCCGCGCCTCGCACACCGCCGAGGTCGTACTGGAGAACGTGCGGGTGCCCGGCCACTGCCTGCTCGGCGGCAAGGAGAAGCTCGACGAGCGCCTCGCCCGGGCCCGCGAGCGCGCCAGGAAGGGCGGCGAGCGGTGAAGAACGCGGCGATGGCCACCTTCGAGGCGTCGCGCCCGGCCGTCGGCGCCATGGCGGTGGGCACCGCCCGCGTGCGTACGAGGTCGCGCTCGACTACGCGAAGACGCGGGAGCAGTTCGGCCGCCCGATCATCGACAACCAAGGCGTCGCCTTCCAGCTCGCCGACATGCGCACCCGGATCGACGCGGCGCGGCTGCTGGTGTGGCGCGCTTCCTGGATGGCGGCCACCGGCAAGCCGTTCACCGCCGCCGAGGGCTCGATGTCGAAGCTGTACGCCAGCGAGACGGCCAAGAAGGTCACGGCGCAGGCCGTGCAGATCCTCGGCGGCAACGGCTTCACGCGGGAGTACCCGGTGGAGCGCATGCACCGCGACAGCGCGATCTACACGATCTTCGAGGGCACGAGCGAGATCCAGCGCCTCGTGATCGCCCGCACCCTGTCGGGCATGCCGATCCGCTGACGCCCGGCGGAGCCCGCAGCAGTGCGTACGCGAAGGCGCCGGAACCGCCGGGGGCGGGGCCGGCGCCTTCGCGCGTGCCGCGTCAGGCCGAGAGCTGCGCCTCGATGGCCGCGCCGACCTCGGTGGCCTCCGGCTCGGTACGCGGACGGAACCGCCCGACGACCTCGCCCTTGCCGCTGACCAGGAACTTCTCGAAGTTCCACTGGACGTCCCCGGCCTCGCCGTCCGCGTCCTTCACCTGGGTCAGCTCGTCGTACAGCGGGTGCCGGTGATCGCCGTTGACCTCGATCTTCTCCAGCAGCGGGAACGTCACGCCGTAGCTCGCCGAGCAGAACGTCCCGATCTCCTCCGCGCTGCCCGGCTCCTGGCCCGCGAACTGGTTGCACGGCACACCGACCACGGTGAAGCCCCGGTCCGCGTACGTCTGCTGGAGCCGCTCCAGACCGGCGTACTGCGGCGTCAGCCCGCACTTGGACGCCACGTTCACCACCAGCACCACCTTGCCCTTGTGGGCCTCCAGAGTGGTCGGCTCGCCGGTCAGGGTGCGCAGAGGGATGTCGTACAGGCTCATCGGTGTCTCCTAGGGCTACGGGTGGCCGGGCGCTGCCGGCCGTCGGTCACTGGTCCGTACTGTTCCAGAGACCGGAGGCGGCGCGCTGCGCGGGCACGCGGACTCATGGATCCGCGAGTTCCCGCAGCCGCCGTACGGCCACCTCCACCGCCTCCGCGCCCCGCAGACACAGGACCAGTCGGTTCTCCGGGTGCGGCTCCGGGATCAGGGGCGGCGCACCGTGCTGTGTGATCCCCATGGGCACCGGCGTTCCCGGCAGCCCGAACAGCAGGCCGTCGTAACCCCCGTGGTCGCGCCACTGCCCGAGGACCGGCAGTCCCACGGCGTCGCGGCAGAAGGTGAGGACGCCGTCGTAACGGGCGGTGGGCCGTGCGAACCGCACGGCTCCCACGTCGAGGTGTTCCGGAGTGCCACACCCCGGGCGAGCACTCCGGCGGACCGTACCGCGGCGCCTTCGACCCGGCACGGGGAGAGGCGGGTACGCCCCGATTCCGGGCCGGCTCGCCGCAGGGTCCGCCCCACCGCTTCCCCGCCCACCCGCGTCACACCGGCATCTCGCTCTGTCACCGGCTGTACGGCGTCCCGCTCGCCCCGGGCCGCATGCTGCTCCTCCCCAAGCGCCCGCCTCGCGAGGAGCAGCAGGGCGGTCAGGCGGCCGGCAGCGGGCGGAACAGTCCCTCCTGCACGACCGACACCAGCAGGTTGCCGTCCCGGTCGTAGATCCGGCCGCGCGCCAGTCCCCGCGCGCCCGTCGCGACGGGGGACTCCTGGTCGTACAGGAACCACTCGTCGGCCCGGAACGGCCGGTGGAACCACATCGCGTGGTCCAGCGACGCGATGTCGAAGTTGCGCGGCCCCCACAGCGGCTCCACCGGGATGCGGACCGCGTCGAGCAGCGTCATGTCGGACGCGTACGCCAGCGCGCACGTGTGGACGAGCTGGTCGTCGCCCAGCGGCCCGACCGCGCGCATCCACACCGCGCTGCGCGGGTCCGCCTCCTTGATCTCCTCGGCGGTCCAGCGCAGCCGGTCGACGTAACGGATGTCGAAGGGCATCCGGCGGGCCATCCGGTCCAGCGCCTCGGGCAGTTCCCCCAGGTGCTCGCGGATCTCGTCCGCCACCGGCGGCAGCGAGTCCGGGTCCGGGAAGTCCAGGCGCGGCGGCAGCTGGTGCTCGAACGCGGCCTCCTCCGGCCGGTGGAAGGAGGCGGTCAGGTTGAAGATCGTCCGGCCCTCCTGGACGGCCGTGACCCGCCGGGTGGTGAAGGAACGCCCGTCCCTCACCCGCTCCACCTGGTAGACGATCGGCACACCGGGGCGTCCGGGCCGCAGGAAGTACGCGTGCAGGGAGTGCACGGGCCGGTCGCCCTCGGTCGTACGGCCGGCCGCGACCAGGGCCTGACCGGCGACCTGACCCCCGAAGACCCGTTGCAGGGACTCCTGGGGGCTGCGGCCCCGGAAGATGTTGACCTCGATCCGCTCCAGGTCGAGCAGATCGACGAGGCGTTCGGCGGGGTTGGTCGTCACGGGGGTTCTTCTCCTTGGTTGTGCGGCCGGGCTGGCAGCCGGCTTCTACAGCTGGCCGACCGAGGTGACGCGGACCACGGCCCGCCCCTCCTCGTCGGATGCGGCGAGATCGACCTCCGCGCTGATACCCCAGTCGTGGTCGCCGTTCGGGTCGGCGAAGGTCTGGCGGACGCGCCACAGGCCGTGCTCGGCGTCCTCCTCGATCATCAGCAGCTTGGGTCCGCGGGCGTCGGGCCCGGTGCCCAGGTCCTCGTACTCGTCCCAGTACGCGTCCATGGCCTCGCCCCACTTGTCCTCGTCCCAGCCGGACTCGCCGTCCATCTCGCCCAGCTCCCGGACGTTGTCCAGGGCGGCGAGCTCGACGCGGCGGAACATGGCGTTGCGTACGAGGACCCGGAAGGCGCGGGCGTTCGCCGTGACCGGCTTGACCTGGTCGGCGCGCTCCTGGGCCTGCTCGGCCGTCTCCACCTCGGGGTTGGCGAGCTGCTCCCACTCGTCGAGGAGGCTGGAGTCGACCTGGCGCACCAGCTCGCCGAGCCAGGCGATCAGGTCCTCCAGGTCCTCGGACTTGATGTCGTCCGGGATGGTGTGCTCCAGCGCCTTGTACGCGCCCGCCAGGTAGCGCAGCACGATGCCCTCGGTGCGGGCCAGCTCGTAGTGCGAGGTGAACTCCGAGAAGGTCATGGCCCGCTCATACATGTCGCGGACCACGGACTTCGGGGACACCGGGTGGTCGCCGACCCACGGGTGGCTCTTGCGGTAGACGTTGTAGCCGTGCCAGAGCAGCTCCTCCAGCGGCTTCGGGTACGTGATCTCCTGGAGCCGCTCCATGCGCTCCTCGTACTCGACACGGTCCGCCTTCATCCGGCCGACCGCCTCGCCGCGCGCCTTGTTCTGCTGGGCGGCGAGGATCTGGCGCGGGTCGTCCAGCGTCGACTCGACGACGGAGACCATGTCCAGGGCGTACGAGGGGGACTCCGGGTCCAGCAGCTCGTACGCGGCCAGCGCGAACGTCGACAGCGGCTGGTTGAGCGCGAAGTCCTGCTGGAGATCGACGGTCAGCCGTACGGTACGGCCGTCGGGCTCCGGGGTGTCCAGCATCTCCACCACGCCGCCGTCGAGCAGCGAGCGGAAGATGGCGATGGCCCGGCGGATGTGCCGCAGCTGCGCCTTGCGCGGCTCGTGGTTGTCCTCCAGGAGGTGGCGCATGGCCGCGAAGGGGTTGCCGGGGCGGGCGATGACCGAGAGCAGCATGGTGTGCGTGACGCGGAAGCGGCTGGTCAGCGGCTCGGGGTCGGACGCGATGAGCTTCTCGAAGGTCGACTCGGACCAGGCGACGAAGCCCTCGGGGGCCTTCTTGCGGACCACCTTGCGGCGCTTCTTCGGGTCGTCGCCCGCCTTGGCGAGCGCCTTCTCGTTCTCGACGACGTGCTCAGGGCGCCTGCGCGACGACCAGGCCCGCCGTGTCGAACCCGGCCCGGCCGGCGCGGCCCGCGATCTGGTGGAACTCGCGGGCCGCGGAGCGTGCGTACGCGCGTGCCGTCGTACTTCGTGAGCGCGGTGAACAGCACCGTGCGGATGGGGACGTTGACGCCGACGCCCAGGGTGTCCGTACCGCAGATGACCTTCAGCAGGCCCGCCTGCGCGAGCTTCTCGACGAGCCTGCGGTACTTGGGCAGCATGCCCGCGTGGTGCACGCCGATCCCGTGCCGCACGTACCGGGAGAGGTTCTTGCCGAACTTGGTGGTGAAGCGGAAGTTGCCGATCAGCTCGGCGATCTGGTCCTTCTCCTCGCGCGAGCACATGTTGATGCTCATCAGCGACTGCGCCCGCTCGACGGCCGCCGCCTGCGTGAAGTGCACGATGTAGACCGGCGCCTGCCGGGTCTCCAGCAGCTCGGTCAGCGTCTCGGTGATCGGAGTCAGGCGGTACTCGTACGACAGCGGGACCGGCCGGGTCGCGGAGCGCACGACGGAGGTCGGGCGGCCGGTGCGGCGGGTCAGGTCCTTCTCGAACATCGAGACGTCGCCGAGCGTCGCCGACATGAGAATGAACTGGGCCTGCGGCAGTTCCAGGAGCGGGATCTGCCAGGCCCAGCCGCGGTCCGGCTCGGCGTAGAAGTGGAACTCGTCCATCACGACCTGGCCGATGTCGGCGTGCTTGCCGTCGCGCAGCGCGATGGAGGCCAGCACCTCCGCCGTGCAGGCGATGACCGGGGCGTCGGCGTTGACGGACGCGTCGCCCGTCAGCATGCCGACGTTCTCGGTGCCGAAGAGCTTGCACAGGTCGAAGAACTTCTCCGAGACCAGTGCCTTGATGGGCGCGGTGTAGAAGGTGACCTTGTCCTGGGCCAGGGCGGCGAAGTGGGCACCGCCGCGACCAGGCTCTTTCCGGACCCGGTGGGTGTGGACAAGATCACATTCGCACCGGAGACCACCTCGATCAGCGCCTCCTCCTGAGCGGGGTAGAGGCTGATGCCCTGGCCCTCGGCCCATGAGGAGAAAGCCTCGAAGAGAGCATCGGGGTCGTCGGTCGGGGGCAGCTGATCGATAAGGGTCACGCCCCCCATCTTGCCTGGCTTCCCCCCTCGAGAGGGAACCGGACGGCCCTACGAAGATCGCGAGCGATACGCTGCCGTGTCAACGGGGCACACCACAAGAGCAAATGGGGCGGGAACGACCATGATGGGACCGGCGCACTCCCTGTCAGGAGCAGCGGCCTGGCTGGGGGTGGGGGCGGCGACAGCCGCGGCCGGACATCCGATGCCCTGGCCCGTACTCGCCGTCGGAGCGCTGATCTGCGCGGGCGCGGCCCTCGCCCCCGACCTCGACCACAAGTCCGCGACCATCTCGCGCGCCTTCGGGCCGGTGTCGAAGGGCCTGTGCGAGATCGTCGACAAGCTGTCGTACGCCGTCTACAAGGCGACCAAGAAACCCGGTGACCCGCGCAGGAGCGGTGGCCACCGCACCCTCACCCACACCTGGCTGTGGGCGGTCATGACCGGCGGCGGCGCGTCGCTCCTGGCGTTCACCGGCGGCCGCTGGGCGGTCCTCGTGATCCTCTTCGTCCATCTGGTGCTGGCCGTGGAGGGCCTGCTGTGGCGGGCCGCCCGGATGTCCAGCGACGTCCTGGTGTGGCTGCTCGGCGCGACGAGCGCGTGGATGCTGGCGGACATACTCGACAAACCGGGCAACGGTGCCGACTGGCTGTTCACCGGTGCCGGCCAGGAATACCTGTGGCTCGGCCTGCCGATCGTCCTGGGCGCGCTGGTGCACGACATCGGCGACGCGCTCACCGTCTCCGGCTGCCCGATCCTGTGGCCGATTCCGGTCGGCCGCAAGCGCTGGTACCCGATCGGCCCGCCCAGGGCGCTGAGGTTCCGCGCGGGCAGCTGGGTGGAGCTGAAGGTGCTGATGCCGGCGTTCATGGTGCTCGGGGGAGTGGGCGGCGCGGCGGCGCTCAACTTCATCTGACGGGTGCGCCGGGCGCGGCCGCCGGTGCCGCTGTACGGGCCGTACGCGGCACCAGCGCCAGCCCCGCCAGCGGCACCGCCGCCAGCACCAGCCACGGCAGCGCCCCGCCCGCCTCCAGCAACGCCCCGGCCGGGGCGCTGCCCACCAGCACCACCAGGCCCGACACGGACGACAGTGCACCGGTGAAAAGGCCGAGGCGCGGTCACCGACGAGATCCGGCAGCCATGCCCGGGTCGCGGGGACGACCAGCATCTGCCCCAGCGTCAACAGCACCACGAAGGCCAGCGACGGCCACAGCCCGCCCGCCTCCAGCAGCGCCCCGGCCACCGCGAAGGACGCGGCGATCAGCAGCAGCCCGCCGAGCACGGAGCCCCGCCACGACAGCCGCTCCGCCGCCCACCGCGACAGCGGCACCTGCCCGGCGACCACCAGCACCGACGACAGCGCGAAGAGCCAGCCGAGCGCGGCCTGCGACCCCGTGGCGCGTTGCAGCCTCGCCGGGCAGCGCGAGGTAGAGCTGGTTGTAGGCGAGCAGGTAGGTGCTGTAGGCGAGGCACAGGCCGAGGAAAGCGCGGGTTGCGCAGCAGCAGCCGCAGACCGTCCCGCACCGGCACGTGCTCCCGGCCGTCCCGACCGTGCTCCTCGGGCCCGGCCGGCGGGCGGCCCGGCAGCAGGCGCCAGTGCGCCGCCGTGACGACGGCGAAGACCGCGGCGCCCGTCAGGCACGCGGCCCGGAACCCGCCGTACAGCAGCAGCGCCCCCAGTACGGGACCGATCAGCGCCCCCGCCTGTCCGCCCGCCGAGAACCGCGCCAGCATCCGGGTGCGGGGCAGTCCCGTCTCCTCCTCGTGCCGTACCGCCTGCCGGGCAATCTCCGTCTCCACCGCGGGCGAGAACAGCGCCGCCGCGAACCCCACCAGCAGGACCGCCCCGATCACCGACCACGTCGCGCCCGCGAACCCGAGCCACCCGAACCCGGCCACGCGCAGGGCACACCCCGCCAGGACCACCGGCCGGGCGCCGTACCGGTCGGTGAGCGCCCCGCCGACCACGAACAGCCCCTGCTGGCTGAAGGTGCGCAGCCCGCCAGTACGAGGCCCACCAGCCACCCCGCGAGCCCGAGCGTCCCGCTCAGGTGCTCGGCGAGATAGGGCAGGACGGCGAAGAACCCGACGTTGAAGGCGAACTGGCTGGAGATCAGCAACCGGGGCAGCGGGGGCAGCCGGGACGGCCGGGACAGACCGGCGGCGCTCACCGCGCACCCCCGACGGACGGGACCGCGGCGAGCAGTTCGCGCGTGTACGGGTGCTCGGCCGTCCCGTACAGCAGGCGGGCGGGCCCCGTCTCCACCACCCGGCCGTGGCGCATCACCGCGACCCGGTGCGCCACGTGACGCACCAGGGCCAGATCGTGGCAGATGAAGAGGTACGCGAGGCCGAACCGTTCCTGGAGGTCCGTGAGGAGGTTGAGCACCCCGGCCCGTACCGACGGGTCCAGCGCCGACACCGGCTCGTCGCAAAGCAGCCGCGGCTCGCTCGCCAGCGCCCGCGCGATGCCGATGCGCTGGCACTGCCCGCCGGACAGTTCGTGCGGCCGGCGCCCGCCGGCCGCGGCGTCCAGGCCGACCATCTCCAGGAGTTCGGCCACCCGCCGCGGACCGCGGTCCCGGTCCCACCGGCCCTGTACGCGCAAGGGCTCGGCCACCGCGTCGCGCACCCGCTGCCGGGGGCTCAGCGAACCGTACGGATCCTGGAACACCGGTTGCAGGGCGGGCCGCAGCGGCCGCAGCGCCCAGCTCGTCCAGCGCGGTCAGCTCACGCCCGTCGAACCACACCTCGCCGCTGTCGGGGCGGCGCAGCCCGAGCACGGCCGCCGCCGTACTCGACTTGCCGGAACCCGATGCGCCGATCAGGGCGAGCGTCTCGCCCTCGGCCAGCTCGAAGGAGACGCCGTCGACGGCCGTGCGGCCCGGGTAGCGGACCACCAGGTCCCGTACCTCCAGCAGCGCGCTCATGCGGCGGCCTCCACGGCGTGGTGGCAGGACACCAGGTGCGCGTCGCCCACGGCTTCGGGGGCCTCGGCACCGCAGCGGTCGTCCGCCAGCGGACAGCGGGGCGCGAAGGCGCAGCCCGCGGGTACGTCGGCGGGCGTCGGCGGGGCGCCGCCGAGCGCCGGAAGTCTGCGGTCGCCGTCGGTTCACCGGGCGGCAGCGAGGCGAGCAGCGCGCGGTGTACGGGGCGCGCGGATGCCCGAACACCCGGTCCACGGGCCCGGATTCGGTGTGCCGCCCGGCGTACATCACCAGCACGCGGTCGGCGTACCGGGCCACCACACCCAGGTCGTGCGTGACCAGCATCAGCGCCGCGCCCGTCTCCGCGCGCCGCTCGGCGAGTACGTCGAGCACCTGCGCCTGCACGGTCGGGTCGAGCGCGGTGGTCGGCTCGTCCGCGACGACCAGGTCGGGGTCGTTGACGGTCGCCATCGCGATCACCGCGCGCTGGCTGCATCCCGCCGGAGAACTCGTGCGGGTAGCGCCTTCGCCCGCCGCGCCGCGTCCGCGATCCCCACCCGGTCGAGCGCGGCGACGGCCCTGGCCCGCGCCTGCGCGCGCCCGCACCCCGACGACCGTACGGCGGCGGCGATCTGGTCCCCGACGGTGTGCACGGGCGACAGCACGGCCAGCGCGTCCTGCGGTACGTACGCCATGCGCCGCCCCCACAGCCCCGCGTACGCGCGGCGGTCCGCGCCGGCCAGCTCGCGGCCGTCGAACCGCACGCTGCCGGTGATCTCCGCCCCGTACGGCGCCATGCCGAGCACGGCCCGCGCGGTCAGCGACTTGCCGGCCCCCGACTCGCCGACCAGGCACAGCACTTCGCCGCGCCGGATGTCGAAGGAGAGGGAGCGGACGGGGGTGACGGTCCGCGCCCCGTCCCGGACGCGGACGCGCAGATCTCGAACGGACAGAAGAGTCATGGACGTGGGGCCTTCGGAGAGGTGAGTGACGACAGGGACACGGCGAGCCCCGCCAGCAGGGCGAGCGCCGTCGCGGGCGCGAGCGCGGCCCACGGGGCGCGCTCGACGTACATCCGCGACTCGTCGAGGAGCAGCCCCCACTCCGGCGCGGGCGGCTGTACGCCGAGTCCGAGGAAGCCGAGCGAGGCGAGCGCCAGGGCGATCCCGGGCAGCCGGAGCACCGCGTGGCGGGCGACCGGACCGGCGACGGCGGGCAGGACGTGCCGGGTCAGGATCCGGTACGGGGTGGAACCGATGGCGCGCTGCGCGGTGAGGAAGCCGGACGCGCGCACCTCCTGCACCAGGGCGGCGGCGTGTGCGGCGAGCGGCGGCCAGGAGACCAGTGCGACGGCCAGCGAGGCGCCCGCCGTGCCGGGGCCGAGCACGGCGGCGACGAGGATGCCGACGACGACGGGCGGCAGGGCGTTGGCGACATCGCTGACGCCGGCCGTGAAGTCCGGCAGGAACCCCAGGACCAGTGCGACGGCGTAGCTGATCGCGCACACGGCCAGCGCCACCCCCACCGTGGAGGCCGCCCCGTGCCCGAGCCGCGCCAGCACGTCCCGCCCGAGCCCGTCGGTGCCCAGCGGATGCGCCCCCGAGGGCGCGGCGAGCCGGGCGGCGGTGTCCACGGCTGTACGGCTCCCGCAGCAGCCCCCAGGCGACGACTCCCAGCAGCACCCCGCCCAGCACGACGGGCACGGCCCGCCGGAGCGGCCCCGCGGGCGCGGGCAGGGGAGCGGGCAACGCCGGCGAGGCGCCGCTCGCCCCCCGCCGTCCGGCCGCGCGCAGGACTCCGCACCGGGCCCCGGTCCGCCATCGCCGGACGGGCTTGTTCTCGACCTGGTGTCCCGGGCGTCGGACGGGCTTGTCCGTGGCTCGGTGTCTCCCTCGCCGGGCGGCCGGCTCTCCCCGTTCTTCCGCCCCGGGCCGGGAAAGCGAGCCCGTCCGGCGATTGAGGACTTCGGGAAGGGGCGGGACGGGGGAAGAAACCGACCCGCCGGCCGCCACCGCTGAACCGCTCCGCGGCCTCGGCCTCGGGCCGAACAGCCGGCGGCGTACGGCGAAGGCCGCCAGTCGTGCCGCGCCCTTCGCCCCCGTCGGCCCCGACCGCGCCGCAGAAACGTTTCGCAGCGCCGCCCGAGCACGGCGGCGTACGACGTGCGCCACCGCCCCGGCCACCAGCCCCAGCGCCAGCAGGGCCAGTACCGCGCCCTGGAGCAGCGGCAGGTCCTGGGACTTGGCCGCGCCCAGCGCCGTACGTCGATGCCGGCACCGCGAACACCGTCTCCACCGCGACCGCGCCACCCGTGAGCCCCACCGCGACCAGCCCGAACTGCGGCACCAGCGCGGGCATCGCGCGGCGCACCGCCGCGCCCGCGATCCGCCCCGGCGTGACGCCGGACGCCCGCCACAGCACCGCCCACCGCTCACCGAAGGCCGCCGGCAGCGCGTCGTCGACGGAGCCGCCCGACGAGGCCGCCCGCCGGTACGCCCATGGCCAGCGCGGGCAGCACCAGGTGCGCGGGGCCGGCCCAGCCGGACGGTCGGCAGCCAGCCGCACCACACGCCCAGCACGATCAGCCCCACCGTCGCCAGCAGGAACTCCGGTACGGAGGCGAGCATCGCGCCCGGCGCACCGGCCGCATGCCCCCGCAGCGTGCCCCGCGCCCCGCGCACCACCGTCCGGGCGCACAGCGCGTCGGCGACCAGTACGGCCACCACCAGCGACGCGCCCATCAGCAGCAGCGACACCCCGAGCCCGGACAGCACGGACGGCAGCACCTCCGCCCCCGAGACCCACGAGGTGCCGAGGTCACCGCGCACCAGCCCGCCCGCCCTGTCGCCGAGCAGCGCGAGCGGCCCGCCGCCGAGACCGAGGTCGTCGCGGATCGAGTCCAACGCCTCGGCGGTGGGCTCCTGTTCGGCGGACCTGGCCCGCAGCACGGTGAGCGCCGGGTCCTTGCCGGACAGCCAGGGCAGCAGCCCGACCCGCCGTGACGGCGAGCAGACCGGCGGCCCGCGTCAGCGCCGCCTTCACTTGATGTGGGTGTCGACGGTGACGAGTTCCCGCTCGCGCGGGTCCTTCGCCGAGCCGACGACGTGCGCCGCGTCACCCTGGACGACCCGCTCGTGCAGCATCGGGATCGCGGCGTCCGTGTTCAGTACGGCGGTCTCGGCCGCCAGGACGGCCGCGCGCCGCGCGTCGCCCGAGGCCGTACCGGCCGCCTTGCGCAGCGCCTTGTCCACGGCCGGGTCGCTCAGCTGCGCGATGTTGAAGGACCCGTCGCTCGCGAAGTCGCTGTAGAGGTACGCGGCCGGGTCGCCGGAGTCGAGGACGGTCGCCCGGGAGAGGACGAACGCGTCGAACTTGCCCGCCAGCGCGTCGGATTCGATGTTCGCGTACTCCCGCACCTCCAGCTTCACCTTGAACCCGGCCTTCTGGAGCTGCTGCTGGAGCGTCGCGGCGACCTCGGGCAGCTCGGCCCGGTCCGTGAACGTGCCGATGGTGACCGAAGCGCCGTCCGGCTTTCCGGGAGCGGCGGCCGCGGTCCGTCCCTCCCGCTTCTTCGCCCACGGCAGGGCGGGCCCGAGCAGCCCCTCGGCGACATCGGCACGGCCTTCGTAGACCCCGTCCACGAGCGCCTGCGCGTCGATGGCCCGGCGTGCGGCGGCCCGCAGGGAAGCATCCTTGAAGGCGCCCTTGGACGTGTTGAGGTAGAGGGTGTTGGTGCGCGGCATCGGCACCTCGGTGATCTGCTTCTCGTCCAGCAGCGACGCCTGCGACACCGGTACGGCCTCGACGATGTCGGCCTCGCCGCTGCGCAGCGCGGCGGCGCGGGCGGTGCTGTCGGGCACGAACGTCACATCGATGCCGGGGGCCTTGGCGGCGCCGCCCCAGTAGTGCTCGTTGCGGTCCAGCGTGGCGGAGCTGGTGCCGTTCACCTTGGTCAGGACGAACGCGCCCGTACCGGCGCCCACCGGGTTCACCGCCTTGCCCCGGTACGCCTTCGCGGCGAGGACCGACAACTGCGGCGACGACATCCGCTCGGGCACCAGCGGGTCCGCCTCGGCGGTGGAGAGGGTGACGGTGTCTCCCCGCGCCTCGACCGTGAGTCCGACCCCGTCCAGGATGCGCGGCTTGGGCGAAGCGGTGGCGGCCGCAGTGAGCGAGCGGGCCACGGCGGCGGCGGTCAGCGGTGTGCCGTCGTGGAAGCGCACACCGTCCCTGATGGTGAATTCCCAGGTCAGATCGGTCGTGCGCCGCCACTTCTCGGCGAGCGCGGGACGCGCGTTGCCCTCCGCGTCGAGCGTCACCAGTGTTTCGGCGGTGCTCCAGCGGGACAGCTTGAAGGCGTCGTCGCTCAGCGGTGAGAGGCCGGACCGGGGCGGCTGCATCATCGCCACTCTGATGCGCTTGTCCCCGGAGGCGGCGGAATCGGCGGCACCGGTGGCACCGGAGGCGAAACATCCGGTGAGCAACAGGGAGGACGCGACGGCTATGGCCGCGACGGGCAGGACCTTGGACACAGGCACGGGGGGACTCTTCCGGGGGCATGGAGCAGGCGGTTTGCGACCAGAACATAGCTCATGAAAATCATATTCAACAAATAGCCGTCCCTGCTCCTGGGCTCAGCAGTCCGGCCGTCGCCACCCGTAGGGGCGATGGCAGGTGCGAGGGGTGAGGCGACCTGTTCGCGGAGAGTTAACACGGTTGTAAATTGCCGAGTTGCTGTTCGGTGTCTGTTCCTGAACAGAATGGTGTCGACTTCCGGCACGACGTCACGGGGAGGGGGGAACCATGCTGCGGATCACCGCAGCCGCCAAGGCGCTGCTGTTGGCGGTGTTCGCACTGCTCTCCCTCACGGCCGCGACCGGTGACGCCGTCGCGGTGTCCGTGTCCGGCAGCTCCGTGACCGCCGCCGACCCGGAGGCGGCGCCGCCGGTGGTCGCGGGAGGTTCCTGCTCGGCCCCGCTTCCCGAGGGCGAAACGCACCCGGGCCACGTACGCCGGGCCCACCGGCCCGAGACGGTTGCCCCGCAGACGGCCGTCCGTACCGTCTGCGCCCTGTCGTCGCCGCCCGCCGAACTCCCGCTGCGCCCCGCTGCGGCCGTCGCCGTGCCGTACTGCCACGCGCCCTTCAGATCCGGGGACTTCCCCGTCGCCCTCCAAGTCTTCCGCTGCTGACACGGCCGTACGGGCCGATTCCGGACCCCGTACACACCGATCCGTCATCTCGGCACTGTCATCGCTCTTGGAGGCGATCCCCCCATGCAGACCTTCATCGACCATGCCCGCTCCCTGGGGGAGCGGATAGCGGCCGGCGACGAGCAGCGCGAGTGGTTCGGGCGGCTGGCGGCCGGCCAGTCGCCGCAGGCGCTCTTCATCACCTGCTCCGACTCCCGCGTCGTCCCTTCCCTGATCACCGGCGCACGCCCCGGTGACCTCTTCGAGCTGCGCACGGCGGGCAACGCGGTGCCCCCCTACCGCGTGGACCGGCCCAGCGGCGAGGCCGCGACCATCGAGTACGCGGTGAGCGTGCTGCAAGTCCCCGACATCGTGGTCTGCGGGCACTCCCACTGCGGGGCGATCGGCGCGCGGGTGCGCGGTGAGGACCTCCGCGCCGTACCGGCGGTCGCCGGGTGGCTGAACAGCCAGCTGCCGGACGACCTGGGCGCACTCGGGTCGGACGCGGACGCGGACCCCGAGGTGGCTGCGGCCGTCCAGCGCAACGTCCGGGAGCAGATGGACCGGCTGCGCGCCTACCCCTGTGCGCCGAGCGCATCGACGCCTGGACAACTGAGGCTCCACGGCTGGTTCTACGCCGTGGACACCGGGCTCGTCCTGGCCCACCAGCCCGCCGCCGACGCCTTCCTTCCGCTGTGAGCGCCGGCGCCGACACCCTCGTCGAGGCCGTCAGGAACGGCCTCGCGCGGCGGGGCACGGGCGACCTCCGTGCCGATTTCACCGCCTCGCTCGTCGTCTTCCTGGTGGCGGTGCCGCTGTGCGTAGGCGTGGCCGTCGCCTCCGGGGTGCCCGCCGAACTCGGCCTCGTCACCGGCATCGTGGGCGGCCTCGTCACCGGACTGCTGCCCGGCAGCAGCCTCCAGGTCAGCGGACCCGCGGCCGGGATGACGGTGCTCGTGTACGAGGCCGTGCAGGAGTACGGGATCAGCGCACTCGGCGTCGTCGTGCTGGGCGCCGGAGTGCTCCAGCTCGCGATGGGCGCCCTCCGGCTGGGCCGGTGGTTCCGGGCGATCTCGATCGCGGTGGTGCAGGGCATGCTCGCCGGTATCGGCCTGGTGCTCATCGCCGGCCAGCTGTACGCGCTGGTCGACGCCGAGGGCGCCCGCCGGTGGGCTCGCGAAGATCGGCGGCCTGCCGGGGCTGGCCTTCGACACCCTGGGGTCGGGCCCGGCCCTGGCGGCGTTCGCCCTCGGGGCCGGCACGAGGCGGTGCTGCTGCTGGTGGCCGAGGATTCCGGCCGCGGCGCGCGTGCTGCCCGCCCCGCTCGCCGCGGTCGCACTCGCGACCGTGGCGGCGTTCGCCTTCGACGCACCGGTCGCGCGGGTGGAGGTGCAGGGGCTGCTCGACGCAGTACAGCCGCCCGGCACGGGCGACTTCGCACGCCTCGCCGAGGTGGGCGTGCTGGGCACGGTGATCGCCTTCACCCTGATCGCGTCGGCCGAGAGCCTGTTCAGCGCGGCCGCGGTGGACCGGCTGCACGACGGCCCCAGGACCGACTACGACAAGGAGCTCGTCGCCCAGGGCGCGGGCAACACGGTGTGCGGAATGCTCGGCGCGCTGCCGATGACGGCGGTGATCGTCCGCAGCTCTGCCAACCTGCAGGCGGGGGCGCGCACCAAGGCGTCCCGGGTGCTGCACGGGGTGTGGCTGCTGGTCTTCGCCGCGGTGTTCCCGGCGGCCCTCGGCGTGATCCCGGTGGCGGCGCTGGCCGGCGTACTGGTGCACGCGGGCTGGAAACTGATCCCGGTGAAGGAACTCGCCCCGCTGTGGCGCGAACACCGCGGTGAGGCGGTGGTGCTGGGCGCCACGGCCCTGTCGATCGTGGTGACCAACATGTTCGAAGGGGTACTGATCGGCCTGCTGCTGGCGGTCGCGAAGTCGGCGTGGGAGACGTCCCACGTCCACGTGGAGGTCTCAGGCGCCGACGGGACCGGGGACGACCCGGGGCCGCTGCGGGTCCGGGTGCTGGGCAACGCGACCTTCCTGCGGCTGCCGAAACTCCTCGACGAGCTGGAGGCGCTGCCCCGCGACCGGGCGATCGAGCTGGACCTCACGGGCCTGCGCCACGTGGACCACGCGTGCGGTGCGGCACTGACGGCGTGGACGGACCGGCACAACGAGGAGGGAGTGAAAGCGGTGAAGGTCGCGGCCTGACCGCCGCGAGGCGCGGACCGGCGGGCCGGGCGCCGCCGGAACCGCGCTCGCCCCGCCCCGCCCCGCCCCGCACGGAACGGTCCGTGCGGGGGGGGGCGCCCGTACCTTCACCGCGGTCGCGGTCTCAAGCGCAGCCCGTGCCCTTCTTGTCCGCCGGCCAGACCTCCACGCCCTCGGGCGTACGGACGTATGCCTTCGACGCGTCAGCCCGCCGCGGGACCGGCTGCATGAACGTCGTGGCGCGGACCCGGCTAGCCCGGGGCGATACGGCTGAGATGCTCCCAGGACCGGTACAGATCCGCTCGGGCCGGCCCATCTCCAAGACGTGGTCGAAGGACTGGCTGCCGACGATCAGCCGCCGGGGCGGGTCCGGCAGTGCGGCCAGCTCCATGATGACCGGAGCAGCGGTGTCCGGCTCCGGGGCGACGGCGTCGCCCCACATCGCCTCCATCTCGGTGCGCAGGGGCTGGTACTGCGCCAGAGGTTCGGTGGTCGTGGTGCCGGTGGTGAACAGGCCGGTGTTGTAGCCGCCCATCTGCACGACGGTGACCTTGACGCCGAATCCCTCGACCTCCATCGCCAGGGCCTCGCTGACCGAGTCCAGCGCGGCCTTGCCCGCGCCGTAGAAGCCGACGGTGGCCATGCCGCCGCCGCTGCCCATCGAGGTGACCTGGAGGAGCCGTCCCCCGCCCTGGGCGCGCAAGTGAGGAAGGACCGCCTGAGCCACCCACACGGCGCCGAAGAAGTTCACATCCAAATGCGCCCGGATCTGCTCCTCCGTGGCTTCCTCCACCATGCCGTAGAGCATTCCGCCGGCGTTGTTGACGACGACGTCCAGCCTGCCGAACGCGGCTGCCGCCCGCTCCACCCCGTCGAACACGGCCCGGCGGTCGGTGACATCCAGTGGAAGCGGGACCAGATGGCCGGGGTACTTCTCGGTCAGTTCCTCCAAGGGCTCGACGTCGCGGGCAGCGGCCACCACGCGGTCGCCGCCCGCCAAGGCGGTCTCGGCGAAAGCCCTGCCCAGGCCGCGGGACGCGCCGGTGATGAGCCAGACTCTTGCGTTCGCCATGATGTCCCACCTCAGTAAACGAAACGGTTCGTATCGATTCGTTTTGAATCTAGGGCATCGCCCCTGGTTTTGACAATACGGATCGTCTCGTTTTCTTTCGGGCTAGACTGAACGCATGTCCAACGAGAAGGGGCCGGACCACTCCCGGCGCAAGGAGCGGTCCCGGCAGGCAATCCTCACGGCCACCCGCGCCCTGGTCGCAGAGGAGGCGTACGAGAAGGTCACAGTCGAAGCCATCGCTGCCCGTGCCGGCGTCGGCAAGCAGACGATCTACCGGCGGTGGCCGTCGAAGAGCGCAGTCGTCTTCGCTGCCCTTCTGGCTCTGAGCGAGGATGCGGACGGGCAGTCGGTCGCACTGCCGGACACGGGCGACCTCGAAGCCGACCTCAAGCTCGTCATGCGTGCCACGGCGGAGGAGTTCGCCGACCCGGCCTTCGACAGGCTGATCCGGGCCCTCAACGCCGAGATCGCCAACGATGCAGCGCTGGCGGCCGAGTACCGGGAGAAGCTGGCCCAGCCGCTGGAAGAGGCGAAGAAGGCGCGCTTGCGCAGCGCCCAGGAGGCCGGCCAGCTCGACGCCGACGCCGATCTCGACCTGGCCCTCGAAGTGCTCTACGCCCCCCTCTTCCGGCGGTGGCTGCACCGCAGCGGTCCGCTGACCGCCGCATACGCCGACTCACTTGTCGACGCGACCCTCAGAGCTTTCGGCCCCTGAACAGGAAAGGTCACCCCCACGCCGGCCTTCGCGGCCGGCCCGCCCCGATGACGAGCGCTCGCTCGTCTGCCGCCGGCCCGCATCGAGGGCTCGCACCAGCTCCGCCAGGTGCTCCTCGACGGGCATGCCCGGGCTCAAGCCCGCCAGGACGTCCTCGCGTACGGCCTCCCCTCCTTGCCGTTCAGCAGCCGTGCCCCGGGAGCCGGACCAGTGATGCGAGGGCGCGGCGAAAACGTGGCCACCGGATCGCCGGGCAGCGCCGGGTCCGCCCGGCGGGCGGCTTGCACGACCGTGGCGTGCAGCCGCTTCTCCGCCACAATGCGGGCCTCGGGCACCTGCCGGCCGGCGCCGGCACCCCAGGCAGCAGCACCCGGTGACGGCGTGGTCGGCCCACCGCCTGGCCGAACAGCGCCACCGGCTCCTCGGTCTGCGTCCATGCCGGGCTCCGTACCGCCATGCCGGGGCGGTACGGAGCCCGCAAATGCGCCTCGGCGGATCGTTGCCGGCCGCAGTGGCCGCCGGGACGGCCGCCGTCACGCACCGGAGAACGGTCAGCCGTGCCAGGACGCCACAGCGCCGCGTACGCCCCGTCGGCCGCCACCAGTTCGTCGTGGCTGCCCAGTTCGCTGATCCGGCCGTTCTCCACCACCGCGATCACGTCCGCGTCGTGCGCGGTGTGCAGCCGGTGCGCGATCGCCACGACCGTACGCCCGTCCAGCACCCGCGCCAGCGACCGCTCCAGATGCCGCGCGGCCCGCGGGTCGAGCAGGGACGTCGCCTCGTCGAGCACCAGGGTGTGCGGGTCGGCGAGCACCAGCCGGGTCCACGGCGATCTGCTGTGCCTGCGCCGGGGTGAGCGCGTGGCCGCCCGAGCCGACCTCGGTGTCCAGGGCGTCGTCCAGCGCCCGCGCCCAGCCGTCCGCGTCGACCGCGCCGAGCGCCGCCCACAGCTCCGCGTCGTCCGCGCCCGTGCGGGCCAGCAGCAGGTTGTCGCGCAGGGAGCCCACGAAGACGTGGTGCTCCTGGTTGACCAGTGCCACGTGCGTACGCACCCGCTCGGCCGGCATCCGTGACAACTCGGCCCCGCCGAGCGTCACTTCGCCCGTACGCGGCGCGTAGATCCCGGCGAGCAGCCGCCCCAGCGTGGATTTGCCGGCGCCCGAAGGGCCGACCAGGGCCATCCGCGTGCCAGGAGCCACGTCCAGGGTCACCTCGTGCAGCACGTCGACGTCCGCCCGGTACCCGAAGCGCACCGCGTCGGCGCGCACCGCGTGCCCGTCGGGCACGACCTCCGGGTCCCCCGCGTCCGGCTCGATCTCCCGTACGCCGACGAGCCGGGCCAGCGACACCTGGGCGACCTGGAGTTCGTCGTACCAGCGCAGGATCAGGTTGACCGGGTCGACGAGCATCTGCGCGAGCAGGGCGCCCGTGGTCAGCTGGCCGACACTGATCCAGCCCTCCAGGACGAAGACGCCACCGATCACCAGCACCGAGCACAGGATCGTCATGTGCGTGACGCTGATGACGGGGAAGAGCACCGACCGCAGCCACAACGTGTACCGTTCCCACGCCGTCCACTGGCTGATCCGCTGCTGGGAGAGGGCCACCCGGCGGTCGCCGAGGCGGTGGGCCTCGATGGTCCGCCCGGCGTCCACCGTCTCGGCGAGCATCGCCGCGACCGCCGCGTAGCCCGCCGCCTCCGAGCGGTACGCCGACGGCGCCCGTCTGAAGTACCAGCGACAGCCGACGACCAGGACCGGAACGGCCACCAGCACGGCCAGCGCCAGGGGCGGCGCGGTGACGGTCAGGCCGCCGATCAGCAGCCCCGCCCACACCACACCGATGGCGAGCTGCGGCACGGCCTCGCGCATCGCGTTCGCCAGCCGGTCGATGTCGGTGGTGATGCGCGACAGCAGATCGCCGGTGCCCGCCCGCTCCAGCACGCCCGGCGGCAGGCCGACCGACCGCACGAGGAAGTCCTCGCGCAGGTCGGCCAGCATCTCCTCGCCGAGCAGCGCGGCCCGCAGCCGCATCTGCTGGGTGAAGAGGGTCTGGACGACGAGCGCGATCGCGAACACCGCTGCCGTGCGCTCCAGATGGAGCTCGCGTGCCCCGTTCGCCAGGTCCTCGACGAGCGAGCCCAGCAGGTAGGGGCCCACCATCGAGGCGACGACCGCGACCGCGTTGAACGACACGAGCACGGCGAACGCCCCGCGGTGCCGTCTCATCAGCTCGCGCACATAGGTCCGTACGGTCGCGGGACCGCCGACGGGCAGGGTCGTCGCCGACTCCGGTGCCGCCGGGTCGTACGCCGGTGGCGCCACGCCGATCATGCCGATTCCTCAATCTCTTGGAGTTCCCGTGCCCGGGTGACCGCGGTGCCCGCGGTGTTCCCGTCGTGCTCGTCGTGTTCGTCGGGCTCGCGGGTGACGACCGCGCGGTAGCGCGGGTCGGTACGCAGCAGCTCGCGGTGCACGCCCACCGCGGCGACCTCGCCCTCATGGACGAGCACCACCCGGTCGGCCCGGTCGAGCAGCAGCGGCGACGACGCGAAGACGACGGTCGTACGCCCCTTGCGCAGCCCCTTCACGCCCGCAGCCACCCGCGCCTCGGTGTGCGAGTCGACCGCCGAGGTCGGCTCGTCCAGGACGAGCACCTCGGGGTCGGTCACCAGCGAGCGGGCCAGCGCCAGGCGCTGGCGCTGGCCGCCGGAGAGTGAACGCCCGCGCTCCGTGATCCGGGTGCGCATCGGGTCGCCCGTGCTGTCCGCCGACGCCTGGGCGAGCGCGGCCAGTACATCGCCGCACTGCGCCGCGTCCAGGGCGTCCGCAGCGGTCACCTTCCCCGAAGCCGGTACGTCGAGCAGCTCGCCCAGCGTGCCGGAGAGCAGCACCGGGTCCTTGTCCTGGACCAGGACGGCGCCTCGCGCGGTGATCAGCGGCAGGTCGTCGAGCGCCACCCCGCCCAGCAGCGCCGACGGCGGCTTCTCCTCGTCGGTGTCCGAGGTGGCGTGACCGCCGAGGCGCTCCGCGAGCAGGCCCGCCAGGTCGGGATCACCGCACACCACGGCGGTGAACCGGCCGGCGGGTGCGAGGAGCCCGGTGGCCGGGTCGTACAGGTCACCGCCCGGAGCCTCCTGACCGCCGGAAGCCGCCGTGTCGTCCGGCGCCCAGGCCGTGCGCTCCAGCGAGAGCACCCGCACGGCCCGCTTGGCGGAGGGCCGTGAGAAGGAGTACGCCATGGCGATCTCCTCCACGTGCCGCAGAGGGTAGAGCAGCAGCGTCACCGCGCTGTAGACGGTGACCAGTTCGCCGACCGCGATCCGTCCGTCGAGGGTGAGCCTCGCGCCGTACAGCACGACCGTGATCAGCAGCAGGCCCGGCAGCAGCACCTGGATCGCGGAGATCAGCGACCACATGCGGGCGCTGCGCACGGCGGCCTTGCGGACCTCCTGCGAGGCGCTGCGGTAGCGGTCGAGGAACAGGTCCTCGCCGCCGATGCCGCGCAGTACGCGCAGGCCCGCGACGGTGTCGGACGCCAGCTCGGTGGCCTTGCCGGCCTTCTCGCGCTGGACGTCGGCCCGCCGGGTCGCCTTCGGCAGCAACGGCAGGACGGCCAGGGCCAGTACGGGTACCCCGATCGCCACGACGATGCCGAGCGCGGGCTGGTAGACGAGCAGGCCCACGCAGACGACGACGAGCGCGAGGGCGGCGGCCGCGAAGCGCGAGAGCGCCTCGACGAACCAGCCGATCTTCTCGACGTCGCCCGTGGAGACCGCGACGACCTCGCCCGCCGCGACCCGACGGGTCAGCGCCGAGCCCAGCTCCGCGGTCTTGCGGGCCAGCAGCTGCTGCACCCGCGCGGCGGCGGTGATCCAGTTGGTGACGGCGGTCCTGTGCAGCATGGTGTCGCCGAGGGCCACCGCCACGCCGAGCAGCGCGATCAGCCCGGCGGCGAGCGCCAGCCGGCCGCCGGATCCGTCGACCACGGCCTGTACGGCGAGACCCACGCCCAGCGGCAGGCCGGCGACGCCGCACTGGTGCAGCAGGCCCCAGGAGAGGGACTTCAGCTGCCCGCCGAGCTGGTTCCGCCCGAGCCAGTAGAGGAATCGGGGCCCGGACCGGACGTCGGGGACGCCCGGATCGGGATACGGAAGATCGCGAATCTGCATGATGTCCCACGGCTCGGTGCGGCTGGATGAAACCGTGCAAGGCTCGCTTTTTTCCACCGGAAAACGCAATCGATTTATGGGCGCCGAGGCGCAGAACACGCCAAGATCGAACATCGGGCTCTGGTGTTCCGGGCCGTCCCACGCTTCACTCCTGACGCATGAGAAGACGACCTGGAGTCATGTGCGTGCTCGCCGGTCTGGTCCTGGCCGCGGGAACGGTGTTCGGGGCGGGCAGGCCGGAGCGGCCACCGCCGGGGACGGGCCGCCCGCCGAGTTCGGCCGGGACTGGCACGATCCCGTCACCGCGGCGCCGCCCGTCGAGGCCCCCGGCGGCCGGTCCTGCGAAGTGACGGTCGCGCGGGCCCAGTTCCGCGACTTCACGCCGTACAAAGGCGGGTACGCGCCCCCGGAGGGCTGCGGCGACCGCTGGAGCAAGGTGGTGCTCCGGCTCGAAGGCAAGGTGGCGGGGCGGCAGTACGACCGCCTCGGGTACCTCCGCATCGGCGGGGTGGAGGTGCTCCGCACCTCCACCCCGCAGCCCTCGCCCGAAGGCATCACCTGGTCCGTGGAGAAGGACGTCACGCGCTACAGCGACACGCTCCGCCGCGAGCAGCCCGTGGAGATGCTCATCGGCAATGTCGTCGATGAGACGTACACCGGCGTCATCGACGTCAGGGCGACCCTGACCTTCTACGCCGCCGAGGGACGCGCGCAGCAGGCAGCCACCACCCCCGACCGCGTCCTCACCCTCGACGGGGGCTCCCTCACCACCCCGCGCAACTCCGAGCGGATCCTCGCCGAGGTGTACGCGACCGGCTCGGGCGGCGGCTGCGAGGAGTACTGGTACCTGTCCGTCCCCGAGGAGGCGCCGTACTCCTGCAAGGCGCCGGACGGCCCCTACCGCGAAGTGCAGATCAAGGTCGACGGACGGCTCGCGGGAATCGCCGCCCCGTTCCCGACGGTCTGGACGGGCGGCTGGTCCAACCCCTTCCTCTGGTACGTGATTCCCGGCCCGCGCGCTTTCGACGTCAAGCCGGTCCAGTACGACCTGACACCCTTCGCCGGCAGGCTCAACGACGGCCGCCCGCACCGCGTCGAGGTGTCCGTCGTCGGCGTCCCCGAGGGGCAGAGCGGCTGGAGCACCCCCGTCAACGTGCTGGTCTGGCAGGACGAGGGGAGCGACGTCGTCACGGGGGAGCTGACCCGGCACCGCGGCGGCGCGCCGGCCGGCTCCACGGCGTACACGGCGGGTCCGGAGCACCGGCTCACCGCCGAGGCCGGCCACCGGCTCACCGTCACCGGCCATGTGAACACCTCGCACGGCCGCGTCGTCACCACCGTCGACCGCACCCTCGCCCACACCTCCGTCCACCGCTGGACCGACGGCGAGGACCTGGACGCGCTCAAGGGCGAGTGGACGGACCGCGAGACCGTCACCACCGACGGCCGCGGCCCGGCCATCACCGTGCGCGCCCACCGCACGTACACGATGGACGGTACGACGACGCTCGGTGCCGGCGACCGGCTGCGCACCGTGCTCGCGCTCGGCGACCGTGCCGCCACTTCCACCGAGCGGGGCGGCGAGCGGGTGTCCTGGTCGCGGCTGGACGACGCGTACCAGGGCGACGCGACGTACACCGCGAACGTCCCCCGCGAGGACCGGCACGCGGTCGGCACGTCGAGCGAGCGCTACCGGCTGTACGGAACGGACGGCTGCTACGACCGGAGCCTGAAGACGGCCCAGGGGGCGGTGACGGAGGACCGGCTGCGCTGCTGAGGAGCGGGGCCCGGCCCCGCGGCCGGGCCCCGCTCGCCCGGCGCCCGGCGGAGGCGGGTCAGCAGCGGCGCTCCGGCATTCCGTCGACCAGCACGAGACAGCAGGCCGCCCAGCACCTCGCGCTGTTCGGTGGTCAAGGGAGCCAGGATGTCCTCCGCGGCGTCGCGGCGCGCGCTGCGCTGCGATCTGAGGGTGGCGCGGCCGGTGTCGGTGAGCTCGATCCTTATCACCCGGCGGTTGGTGGGATCGGGCACGCGGCGCACCCGGCCGCTCGCCTCCAGGCCGTCGACGAGGGTGGTCACCGCGCGGGGGACCACGTCCAGGCGCTTGGCCAGGTCGGCCATCCGCGGCGGCGGCTCGTGGTGGAGGTCGTAGTGCGAGACCGTGCGGAGCAGACGTGACTGGGCGGGGGTGATGCCGATCGGCTCCATCTGCTGCCGCTGGATCCGGTGCAGCCTGCGCGTCAGCCGGAGCAGCTGCTCGGCCAGCAGGCCGTCGGCGTCCGAGGCGACGTCGGGGGTGATGCCGGAGTCGGCGTCGGAGGGGCTCATGCCGGGAACAATATCAGGACCTTGTGCATTGTGAGTAGAGGTAACAATGAGCTAGGCTCTTGAAATCTCCGTTCTCTCATCCGCGCGAAGGGGCCCATGCATCCCGATCAGCCCATGTGGACACCCCCGGCCCGCGATCCCGCCGAGCCGGAGGAGCCCGCGCAGGTACGCCGCATCCTCCGGCTGTTCCGCCCGTACCGGGGCCGGCTGGCCCTCGTCGGCCTGCTCGTGGCGGCCTCCTCCCTCGTCTCCGTCGCCTCTCCGTTCCTGCTCAAGGAGATCCTCGACACCGCCATCCCGCAGGGGCGCACCGGACTGCTGAGCCTGCTCGCCGCCGGCATGATCCTGACCGCCGTGGTGACGAGCGTCTTCGGCGTGCTGCAGACCCTGATCTCCACGACGGTCGGCCAGCGCGTCATGCACGACCTGCGCACCGCCGTCTACGCCCAGTTGCAGCGCATGCCGCTCGCCTTCTTCACCAGGACCCGCACCGGCGAGGTGCAGTCCCGTATCGCCAACGACATCGGCGGCATGCAGGCGACGGTGACCTCCACCGCCACCTCGCTGGTCTCCAACCTCACCTCGGTCGTGGCCACGGTCGTCGCCATGCTGGCGCTCGACTGGAGGCTGACCGTCGTCTCGCTGCTCCTGCTGCCGGTCTTCGTGTGGATCAGCCGCCGGGTCGGCCGCGAGCGCAAGAAGATCACCACGCAGCGGCAGAAACAGATGGCCTCCATGGCCGCCACCGTCACCGAGTCGCTGTCGGTCAGCGGCATCCTGCTCGGCCGCACCATGGGCCGCGCCGACTCGCTCACCCGGGCCTTCGCCGACGAGTCCGAGCGGCTCGTCGACCTCGAAGTGCGCTCCAACATGGCGGGGCGCTGGCGGATGTCCACCATCGGCATCGTCATGGCCGCCATGCCCGCCGTCATCTACTGGGTCGCGGGCCTGGCCATGCAGGCCGGCGGGGCGGCCGTCTCCCTCGGTACGCTCGTCGCCTTCGTCTCGCTCCAGCAGGGCCTCTTCCGGCCGGCCGTGAGCCTCCTGTCGACCGGCGTGCAGATGCAGACCTCGCTCGCGCTCTTCCAGCGGATCTTCGAGTACCTCGACCTGCCGGTGGACATCACGGAGCCCGAGAAGCCGGTCCACCTGGAGAAGATCCGGGGTGAAGTGCGCTTCGAGGACGTCGCCTTCGCCTACGACGAGAAGAACGGCCCCACGCTCACCGGTATCGACGTCACCGTCCCGGCCGGCGGCAGCCTGGCCGTCGTCGGACCCACGGGATCGGGCAAGAGCACCCTCAGCTATCTGGTGCCCCGGCTGTACGACGTGACGGACGGCGGCGTCACCCTCGACGGCGTCGACGTGCGCGACCTGGACTTCGACACGCTGGCCCGCGCCGTCGGCGTGGTCTCCCAGGAGACGTACCTCTTCCACGCCTCCGTCGCCGAGAACCTGCGCTTCGCCAAGCCCGACGCGACCGACGAAGAGCTGCGCGCGGCCGCCGAGGCGGCGCAGATCCACGACCACATCGCCTCACTGCCCGACGGGTACGACACCCTGGTCGGCGAGCGGGGGTACCGCTTCTCCGGCGGCGAGAAGCAGCGCCTGGCGATCGCCCGGACCATCCTGCGCGACCCGCCCGTGCTCATCCTCGACGAGGCGACGAGCGCGCTCGACACCCGTACCGAGCACGCCGTGCAGCAGGCCATCGACGCGCTCTCGGCGGCCGTACGACCATCACCATCGCGCACCGGCTCTCCACCGGTGCAGGGACGCCGACCAGATCGTCGTCCTCGACGGCGGGAAAACCGTCGAGCGCGGCACCCACGAGGAGCTGCTCGCCCAGAACGGCCGGTACGCGGCCCTGGTACGCAGAGACGCCCAGCTGTCACCCGCCACCTGACACCCTGCGGCGGCAGCGCGGGAACGCGGCAGCGCCGCCCCTCCCCTGGGACGGGGGAGAAGCGGCGCCGGGCGAGACCTCGGTCAGACCGGCCGGCCCAGGAAGTGGAAGGCGCCGGCGAGAAGGCCGGTGATGAAGTTCATGATCTCGGGTTCTCCTCGGTGCTCGGTGCTCTGTATCAGCGGGACATGTGCGGTCGAGGTCTGCAGCCCGTCGCTTGTGCACCGTAAGCACCATGTGACGCAGGGGAGTTGGGCGGTGAAATGCGGTGCGACGACGCCTTCGGGCGAACACCCGATCCCCTGTTCGTGTGTTCGTGCCGCCCGTGGCGGGCTGCTCGCCGCCTCCGGGTTCCCCGGAACACCGCGCCGGTCGGGTTAGCGTGCCCGCATGGAGAACGAGTCCGCACGGAAACGGCCCGCGAGCAGCACCCCTCTGACGCGCCGCGGGCGACTGCTCCTGATCGTGGGTGCGGCCGCCGCGGTGGTGGCGGCCGCGGTCCTGGTGCCGCTGATGCTGCTCACGGAGGAGGAGCGCGAGCCGCGCACCCTCCTGATCCCGGAGGGACTGCGGTCCTCCCAGGTGTACGCGGCGGTCGACAAGGCCCTCGATGTCGCCCCGGGGACCACCGCGAAGACGGCGGGCACGGCAGACCTGAAGCTGCCGGCCGAGGCCGGGGGGAACCCGGAGGGCTACCTCTTCCCGGCTACGTACCCGATCGACGAGGAGACGACGCCGGCGAGTCTGCTCTCGTACATGGTGAACACGGCGAACAGGAACTTCGGGTCGGCGCCCGCGACGTACCGGAACGTCGTCATCGCCAGCATCGTGCAGGCCGAGGCCGACACGGTGGAGGACATGGGGAAGGCCGCGCGCGTCATCGACAACCGGCTGGCGCAGGGCATGCCGCTCCAGATGGACTCGACGCTCAACTACGCGCTGAACCGCTCGACCCTCGACACCACTCACGCGGACACGAAGATCGACACTCCGTACAACACGTACGAGCACACCGGCCTGCCGCCCACGCCGATCGGCAACCCGGGCCGGCAGGCGATGGACGCGGTGCTCGACCCGCCGCCGGGGGACTGGCTCTACTTCGTCACGGTCGCGCCGGGGGACACACGCTTCACCGACGACTACGCGGAGCAGCGGAAGAACGTCGAGGAGTTCAACGCGCACCGCAAGGAAGCGGGCAAGCCCGTCGGCTGACGCCTCACCCGCCTCACCCGCCTCACCCGCCGGCCATGACCGGCTCGGCCCCCACCGGGTCCGCCCGCCGTTCCAGCAGCCGTACGATCCCGCGCACGGCGGCCCGGCCCGCCCGGTTGGCCCCGATGGTGCTGGCCGAGGGCCCGTAGCCCACCAGATGGATCCGCTCGTCATGTGTCGCCCGCGTGCCCTCCACGCGGATGCCGCCGCCCGGCTCGCCCAGGTTTGAGCGGCGCCAGGTGGTCGATCGCGGCACGGAACCCGGTCGCCCACAGGATGACGTCGGCGTCGACCGTCCGCCCGTCGGCCCAGGAGACCCCGTTCGGCGTAATCCTGTCGAACATCGGCAGCCGGTCCAGCACGCCCTCCGCGCGGGCCCGTGCGACGGCCTCGGTCACCGGCAGCCCGGTCACCGACACGACGCTCTGCGGCGGCAGTCCGCGCCGTACCCGCTCGTCGACGTGCGCGACGGCGGCCCGTCCCTGTTCCTCGCCGAAGGGGCCCTCGCGGAAGACCGGCGGCCGCCGCGTCACCCATGTGGTCTGCGCGGCGGCCCCGGCGATCTCCATCAGGTGCTGCACGCCGGAGGTCCCGCCGCCCACGACCACCACCCGCTGTCCGGCGAACTCCTGCGGTCCCGGGTAGTCCGCCGTGTGCAGCTGCCGTCCGCGGAAGGACTCCTGGCCGGGGTAGCGGGGCCAGAAGGGCCGGTCCCACGTGCCCGTCGCGTTGATCAGGCGCGCGCGGACCACACACCCTCCGACGTCTCGACGCGCAGCCGCCCGCCCGCGCCCTCGCGCACCGCCGACACGCCGACCGGCCGGCGCACACGCAGCCCGAAGGTCCGCTCGTACCTCGCGAAATACTCTCCGACGACCTCGGAGGAGGGCCGGCTGCCGTCGGCGCCCGTCAGCTCCATGCCCGGCAGCGCGTGCATGCCGTGGACCTTGCCGTACGTCAGGGTGGGCCACCGGAACTGCCACGCGCGCCCGGGTGCGGGGAGTTGTCGAGCACGACGAAGTCGCGGCCGGGTTCGAGGCCCGCGCGCCGCAGGTGGTAGGCGCTGGACAGACCGGCCTGCCCGGCGCCGATCACGACCACGTCGACGTCCGTGACCGCTTTCCCGTCCCGCACCCCAATATTGTTCATGTTTCTACTAACGGAGCCGGTGGCGCGGATCTTCCCGGCCCCACGTAATTCCCGCCGATGCGGGTACGGTGCCGGAATGACCACCGCCACATACGTGTACCGGGTGGACGCGCCCGCGGGAAGCGCCGGCTGGCATCCGCTGGGTGAGCGCTACCGGGGAACCGTCACCACCGCCACCCAGCCCGAGGACGCCGAATTCGTCGCCGCGGTGGTGGTGCGTGACCTTGCGACGGAGTGGGACCACGAGGGATCGGGGGTCCACCACGTACGGATCTGCGTATGGCGCGACGCGGAGGGCGTGGGCCCGGAGGACGCCGAATGCACGGTGGAGGTCCAGCCGGACCTGGACACCCTGCCGGGCGCGTAGTGCCGTGCATGATGGAGGCATGTCCGACGTCTTCACCACCCGCATCCTGAACATCGCCACCGGCTCGGACGAGACCGTGGCCGACCTGACGCAGGAGTGCGAACAGTTCCTCCGGCAGGCGGCGCGGGGCAGGGACGGCCTGCTCAACATCTTCGTCCCGCACGCGACGGCCGGTGTGGCGATCCTCGAAACGGGCGCCGGCAGCGACACCGACCTTCTCGCCGCGCTGCACACCCTGCTCCCCGCCGACGACCGCTGGCAACACCGCCACGGCAGCCCGGGCCACGGCCGCGACCACGTGCTCCCCGCCCTCGTGCCCCCGCACGCGACGCTGCCGGTGGTCGGCGGCCGGGCTGGAACTGGGCACCTGGCAGTCCGTCTGCCTGGTCGACACGAACAGGGACAACCCCAACCGCCAAGTGCGGCTGAGCTTCATCGGTTAGTCGGTCGTGGCGGTGGGACGGCAGACGGGGAGGCCGGCCGCACCCAAAGACCAGCGCGCGTTGATGCCGCATGGTGGGCGAAGGCGGCCGGCAGGTTCTCCGCCTGCTGGTGGTACAGGGGGCGTCACCCTGTCGGCCGGCCAAAACGGCGGCTTCTGAGCCGTTGTGAGCGATGGTCCGGGAATGGCCCTGGACTTGGTCCGCCGGCGAAGAGTTCGCCGGCCCTTCTGCTTTGGCCCGTGCCGACGGGGGTTCTGCGTGTGGCGATGGGCCGCAGAGCGCGGTGTTTCCACGGCACGGCGAAGCCCTGCCATGCTCCTCTTGGCGGGACTTCGTCGTGTGCGGCACGGAAGCAGCCCTGGGCTCGCTGTTCGTCACCCGCTTTGCTCTGCCGCACTGCCCTGTGGCTAGTTTGTGTGCAGGACAGGTACGCAGGCCCGTGGCGGCAGAGGTGCACGGGGGACGGGAGGTCGGGAAGAGTGTCGCTGCGCGTGGGTGATCCAGCCGAGATCGGCGGCTATCCGCTTGAGGCGCGGCTCGGCTTCGGGGGGCATGGGCACGGTATTTCTGGCCCGTACGAGTTCGGGGCGACCTGTCGCGATCAAACTGATCCACCAGCAGTTCGCGGGGGACGACGAGTTCCGCATCCGTTTCCGGCAGGAGGTGGCGGCCGCGAGACGGGTGAGCGGTGCGTTCACCGCCGCCGTGGTCGACGCCGCCCCTGAGGCCGAGCAGCCGTGGATGGCGACGACCTATATCGAAGGGCACACGCTCGCCCAGCACATCGCCACGAAGGGCCCGCTGGACGGAGCGGAGCTGAGGAGGCTCGCCATCGGTCTGGCGGAGGCGCTGCGCGACATCCACCGGGTGGGGGTCGTCCACCGTGACCTGAAGCCCTCGAACGTCGTGCTCTCGCCCGAGGGGCCGCGCGTCATCGACTTCGGCATTTCGCGCGCCGTGGACCAGCAGACGCTGACGATGACGGGGCGGGTCATCGGTACGCCGCCCTTCATGTCGCCGGAGCAGTTGCAGGCGCCGCGTGGTGTGGGGCCGCGGTCCGATGTCTTCTCGCTGGGGACGCTGCTGGTGTACGCAGCGACGGGCCACGGGCCGTTCGACGCGGACAGCCCGTACATGACGGCGTATCAGGTGGTGCACGAGGAGCCGTCGCTGGGTGCCGTGCCGGTGGCTTTGCGCGCGGTTGTCGAGTCGTGCCTGGACAAGGAGCCCAAGGAGCGCCCTTCGGCGGACGAACTCCTCGTGCTGCTGCGGGACCTGCCGGCCGACCTCGGCGGGACCGACGCGAACGGGGCCGGAGCGGGCCGCACCCGCGACATGATCACCCAGCATCACTTCGCGACGCGGGCCACCCCGGTGCCGGCTGCCCCGGCCACCGCCCCGGCCGGTCCCGATACAGGGAACACCGGCACCCCCATCGGCCGCCGTCTGCGCAGCCGATGGCGGCCTGTGCTCGCGGCCGCGGTCGCGATGGCAGCGATCGGCGGGGGAGTCGCCGCGCTGAAGGAGGGCGGCTTCGGGGAGAACAGCGGCGGCGACAGGGGCAACAGCGTCGCGGCGCCGGGTGCAGCACTTCCGCACGGCTTCGAGCCGTGGCGCACGACCGTGCGGGGCGGTCGCGAGGACATCCCCGACGAGCTGCGTTGCGTCGCGCGCGGCGACGCGTTGTTCTGCGGGGGCGGCGGTGTTGTCGCGACCCGTATCAGGCCCCTGGACGGCTCGCGGGTGTGGACGGTGAAGAGCCCGGGCGTCCCCGTCCAGGGCATGCACCTGGTGGGCGCCACCGACGACACGGTGCTCGGTTACCGCTTCGCCGCCCAGGACGCCCCGCAGGACCCTCTCAGCGAGGTGGTGGCCATCGACGCGAACAACGGCCGGGAGCTGTGGTCCGTGCCGTCCGGCGCCCAGTCGACGGCCGTCACGGGCCGGACTCAGGACGCCATTGTGGTCGGCTCCGGGGTCGTGACGGTCGACGCTTCCAACTCCCGCTTCGAGGCCCGGGACGCGCACAGCGGTGAGGTCACCTGGACGACGTCGTTCCCCGCGGGTACGCAGTGCGCTCCCGTCCCGGTGGGCTCACAGCTCTTCGCGATGTGCGCCACGGATGCGGAGATGGATGCCTCAGAGGTGCGCCACCCCACCCTGTACGCGGTCGACCGTGCCTCGGGGACACTGGGCAGGCCCATCGCGGTTGACGGCCCCGCCGTGCCGATGGGCGTCGCCAACGGCAGGCTCGTACTCCTCCAGAGGCACATGGAGGGAACGGCGCTGGCCGGCTACGACGGGGTGGCGCGGGTCGACCCGGTCTCGCGGAAGGTCACGTACTCCCGACTGGCCAAGACATACGCGGGGACGCCCGGCATGGCGGACGGCACCGTCTACGTGAGCAGGCAGACCGGTCTCGTCACAGCGCTCGACCCCGCGACCGGCCGGGAGAAGTGGTCGCGGCAGACGGGCGTGGAGGGCGCGTCGGGCCCCGTTGCGGGAGCCGACGCGCTGTATTTCAGCTCGGCCACCGGCCGGGTGGTCGCGCTGTCGCCGCACGACGGCAAGCCTCTGTGGACAACAGACCCGCAGGCCGATGGTTTGACGGGCGAGCAGGGCGCAAGCCCGCGCGTGACCGTTGCGGGGCGTGCGGTGATCGTGGCCGCGGCCCAGAACACTCTCTTCGCCTTCGACGCGCAGAAGCCGCCGCAGCCGGGCTGACCCCGGCGGCACCGGACACCGGCCGCCTCTCTTGCCGTGCGGACACCTCAGCGGCTCACTCGGTCGCCTGCGCGGCGAGGTCGTGTCTTGTGCGAGTGTGTCGCGCCCGTAGTGTCTCGTCCTTCCCGGAGTGTCAGCGCGATGACGTTCTCACCGCCGCCGCGTCCGCCGCGGCCACGTCGTCGGCTGGGCCGACGACCGGGAGGTCTCCGGCGCGACGTACCCGACGTACCCGACGCCCCCCCCGAGCTGGGCCCGTGACGAGCGAGGCCCGTACGGCGGCCTCGTCGCCGCGGGGGCGGACCGGCTCGGCGGCGATGTCGTGGACTGCCTCAAGACCGGCTACGAGGTGCGTGACGAGGGCAGGTTCCTCGTCACCTTCGGCCCCGGGAGGTCGCCCAGCCCATCCTCGCCGCCCCGGAGAACGTCACCACCAGCAGCGAGGCTGCTCGCTCGTCGTAGCTGGTCCATGTCCTTCCGCTCGAAGAACCAGGCGGACGGAAACGGAACGGGTGGGAGCAGTCTGCGGTTTCGCACGCGGCACGGATCCGGCGATCACCGTCCCAGGTCGAGACCTCGACCCGGCGCTGCCGCCCGGCCGGTGCTCTTCAAGTCGTCATGCGCACCGTCCTCTCTCATGACCACCCAGGCGCATCAGTCCGCCTCGACCAAGGCAAGGCCACGACGACCAGGGTCGGGCCGGCTGAGGCCGGAATCCGGACAGCCCGGGCCGGAACAATCTGCGTGTCGGCCATGAACCGGGGCCAATCCAGACCGGAAACGTGGGGCCCGTTCCGACCGTTGACGCCAGGCGGGGCCCAGGCGATTCGCTCCGCCTGGCAGGTGCCCATTGACAATCACCCTGACGAGCCGGGCCCCTGAGCGAAACAGTGCACTCACGGCAAAAGCAGTGCACTCCCGGGACAGCTTCCAGCACGCTTTGCATGTCGCGCGCATGTAGCGTCGAAGGAGCAGCAATTCTTCAGTTCCTCCACATCGAAGGATCAGATATGAGCACGGTGACCACGCCCGATGGTGCACACATCTTCTTCAAGGACTGGGGTCCGCGCGATGGCCAGCCGGTTGTTTTCCACCACGGCTGGCCTCTGAGCAGCGACGACTGGGACGCCCAGATGCTCTTCTTTCTTGCAGAGGGGTATCGCGTCATCGCCCACGACCGGCGCGGGCACGGACGCTCCAGCCAGACGGCTACCGGCCACGACATGGACACATACGTCGCCGACGTGAACGCCCTCACGGACGCCCTCGATCTGCAGGGGGCCATCCACATCGGGCATTCGACTGGCGGCGGCGAGGTCGCGCGATACGTCGCGCAGGCCAAGCCCGGACGCGTCAGCAAGGCTGTGCTCGTGAGCGCGGTGCCTCCCATCATGGTGAAGAGCGCCAGCAACCCGGAAGGCACACCGATCGAGGTGTTCGACGGCTTCCGCGCTGCCCTGGCCGCCAACCGTGCGCAGTTCTACATCGACGTGCCCAGTGGCCCCTTCTACAACTTCGACCGTCCCGGTGCCGAGGTATCGCAGGGACTGATCGACAAGTGGTGGCACCAGGGCATGATGGGCGCTGCCAATGCGCATTACGAGTGCATCAAGGCATTCTCCGAGACGGACTTCACCGAGGACCTCAAGAGGATCGACGTTCCTGTTCTGGTGCTCCACGGCACCGACGACCAGGTGGTGCCTTTCGCGGACTCGGGCCTGAAGTCGGTGGAACTGCTCAAGAACGGCACCCTCAAAAGCTACGAGGGATACCCGCACGGGATGCTGTCCACCCACCCCGCCGTCCTCAACCCCGACATTCTTGCCTTCGTGAGGTCCTAGCGGTGCGAGCCCGCTACCACACGTCACTGACGCAGGTCGGCGCCACCGATCACCGCCAGGTCAAGGAAGCGGACAGCGATCTCCGCGCCCCCTGGACACTCCTCGGCATCGCGCACGGCGGGGAGGTCCCACATCGGATACCTCCGCTTCGACGCAGGCCACCGCCGCACCTGGAGCGATGTCCCGGAGCGAGACCGAGGTGAGGCGGTCGAGCTCGAACCGGAGCAGGGCCACGCCGGTGAGCGGGCCGATCCGGAACACCGTGCGGCCGATCCGGTCGGCGAGGACGGCGCCGTCGATCGCGACACCGATCGCCGTGCCCACCGGAGCGGAAGGTCGCCCGGCGCCCTCCACCGTTTCGCCCGAATCGAGCGACGCCTGGCGCAGCTGACACCGATCCGCTGATCAGGACCCGGCCGCCGGGAGATGCCTCTCACGGTCGGGCCGTACGCCTCTCCCGAAAGGGAACCCGACTGTCTGAGGCGTAGGGGGGAGACAAGCGTGGTGCCTTTCCGACGGCGCATCGTGTGGAGGCGCGATCGGGTACCTTGCCGGTTGTCTTGACGGAGTTTGGCGGACACGGACAAGGACAACCCGAACCGTCAGGTCCGGCTGAGCTCCCGCGGCTGGGTGCGGCTACCGGCCGGGGCGGCTCAGAACACCGGCAGGGCCGTCAGGGAGTGCGAGTCGTGGAAGAAGACGCGGTTGCCGCCGACCGCGAGGCCCCAGCGGCTTCCCTCGCCCTCCCTGTACACCATGCGGGGGTAGCCCGTCGTCAGGTCGAGGCCGCTCACCTGCGGCGAGAGCTCGTCCGTGTCGACGGTCCAGACGCCGGAGCCCTGGGCCCGCAGGGGACCGTTGCCGCTGCCCATTCTCCAGACGTCCTTGCCCGTCCTGGGGTCCAGGCGCTTGGGCCAGTTGTCGTGGGCGGCGAAGAGCATGCCGGGGTAGGCCGTCGGACTGCGCCAGGGCTGAGGGTTGCCGAGATAGTCCTCGCCGGCGGGGACCGACCACCGCTCCTTCCCGTCGCCGATGTCCAGCGCGGCCAGCGTCCGGCCGCCCAGGTAGACGACGCCGTCCTGGTGCGCGGGGCGCAGGACCTCGTCCGACTGCTCGGGACGGTCCCAGACCTTGCTGCCGTCGGTGGTGTCGACGGCGAGGACATCGCCCTCGGCCGTGCAGAGGACCAGGCGGCCGGCGGCCTCGACGGCCAGCGGGTGCACCTTCGTACGGAGGTTCACGGCGACCGGGGCCGTCCAGCGGATCTTCGCGTCGGAGCGGCCGACGGAGCGCAGGCGGCGTCCCGGGTGGCGACGTACACCGCCTCGTCGTCCTCCGCCAGGAGTGCGTGCGCGCCTCGGCGGGGGCGGTCCACTTGGGGGCGCCGGTGGAGGGTACGTACGTCCGCAGCGTGCCCCTGGCGTCGACCAGGGCCACGAGGCGGTCGGACAGGGAGAGGTAGCGGCCCGACGGGACGGCGGCCGGGGCCCGCCAGCGCTGCTTGCCGGTGACCATGTCGAAGGCCGCCACTCCGCCCGCCTTCGCCCCGATGACGACCACGTCGCCCACGGGCAGGGGCGCGGGTGTGTCCGCCGCGACGACCGGCAGGGGGCCCCACAGGGGGTTCGGGGCTTCGCCGACGATGTACTCGCCCTTGTCCGGGTCGAGCGGCTCCGCCTCCTCGACCTGCACGGCCGGAGGGATGTCGAAGGGGTCCGACGTCCCCTTCCCGCCCTTCCCGTCGGTGCCGGTGCCCGCTTCGGAGCTGTCCCGCAGCCACCACCACGCCCCCGCGCCGCCGCCCGCCACGAGGACCGTGCCACCCGCCGCGAGAGCGGTCAGCGCGCGGCGGCGGGAGACCGGGCGGGGCCCGTCGACCGTGGTGGTCGCGCGCTGGACATCCGTCTCGCGCGTCTTGATGCCGGCCGCCAGCGGGCCGCTCCGCCAGACACGGTCCGCGCCCTTCGGCGGCGTGAAAGCCGCCGCGACCTGTCCGGGAGCCGGGCGCAGGTCCGCGTCCTTCGCCAGGCAGGGGCCGATCAGGGGCCGGAGTTCCGCGGGGACCTGGCTCAAGTCCGGTTCACCATGGACGACTTCGTACTGCACGGCCGCCACATGGGCCGCGTCGAAGGCACGACGGCCACTCGCCGCGTACACGAGGACGGCGCCGAGCGAGAAGATGTCGGCGGCCGGGCCGACGCGCCGGCCGAGGATCTGTTCCGGGGCACCGTAGCCGGGCGTTACGGGGGTCTGGCCGGTGGTGGTGAGGGTCAGGCCGTGCTGGGGGCGGGCGATGCCGAAGTCGATGATGCGCGGACCCGACGACGTCAGCACGATGTTCGGGGGCTTGAGGTCGCGGTGGATCAGACCGGCGGTGTGGATGTCGTAGAGCGTACGGGAGAGCGCGTCGGCCAGGGCACGTACCGTCGGGCCGTCCATCGGGCCGTACGCGCCGATGGCCTCGTCGAGCGTCGGACCGGCCAGGAACTCGGTGGCGATCCACGGGCGCCCGCCCTCCGTCTGCGCGCCCAGCACCCGCGCCACGCCTCTGCTGGTGACGGCCTTCGCCATCTCGGCCTCGCGTACGAACCGCTGCGCGAGGTGCCGGTCGTGGGCGAGTTCGGGGCGCAGCACCTTCACGGCGGCGGGGCGTCCGGTGCGGTCCTGTCCCAAGTAGACCTTGCCCATGCCGCCTTCGCCGAGTACGCCGAGGAGGCGGTACGGGCCGAGGCGGATCGGGTCACCGGTACTGAGGGGCTTCATGGCTGCGCTTTCCAGAGGGCTTGTCGGACGTGTCGGACGTGACGGAGGGGCGGCCTGCTGCCGGGACCACCACGGGCCGGCCGCTCCCGGGGGCACGGCCCGGCTACTCCAGGGGGTACGCCGCGATCAGCGGGCCACCGAGGGCGAAGACGACCCGGGCGCGCTCATGGGCGATGAAGCGGGTCCCGGAGGTCTTGTAGGTGGCGGTCGTCGTGCGCGTGGAGACGTCGATCCGCCGGAGGCCCGAAGGTCCCTTGCTGTACACGTACTTCCTGCCTGCTACCGGGGGATCGGTGAGGTCCGCCCGCGTGCCCTCCCCGCCCTCCTCCTCCCAGCGCACCCGCCCGTCGGCCGCACCGACGCCGACGAGGCCCCCGCTTGTCCTGCACGGCGTACACCACACCGTCCTTGAGGGACGGCGGCCCGAAGGAGGCGTCCGGGCGGCTCCTGGCAAGGGTCCAGGCCTCCTTGCCGTCGGCCAGACGCAGGGCGCGCAGCGGGCCGAAGCCCAGATAGACGTGCCGGTCGTCCACGGTCAGCAGGTTCCGGACCGGATCGGGCTCGGCGTCGGTCGCGGGGGCGGACCAGAGGGGCCCTCCCGTACGGAGTCGTGCACCGCGAGCCGCACCTTCCCGGCGGCCGTCTCCTGGAGCAGCACCAGCCGGTTGCCGACGACCCGGCCCGCGAGGAAGTGCGGGCTGCGGGCCTCCTCCTTGCGGGGCGGAAGGGGGCGGCGCCAGCGCTCTGCGCCCGACCGCATGTCGACGGCCACCAGATACCAGGACTGGCCGTTCTGATAGCCACCGCGTTTGTACCCGCCCGTGCCGCCGACCAGATACAGCATGCCGTCGGCGCAGCAGACCAACTGGCCTTCCTTGTGCAGGACGTTGAAGTCCGGGAAGGTCTGCCGGGGTTTGGCCGTCTTGCCGGTGGCCGCGTCGACCGAGTCGACGACCAGGGGCTTGACCTGTCCCTCGATGCCGAAGAACTCGTGGTCGGGGATGCGGAAGATCTGCTTGCCGTCCGTGGTGACGCGCCACGCGTCCTCGACGTCGCCGCTCGTCCAGGCGCCCTTCCCGGTCTTGGGGTCGACGGCGGCCAGCCCCGTGCCGATCGTCAGCAGGACGTGGTCGCCCAGGACGACCGGGAAGGGATCGGCCGCCGGGTAGACGCGGAGGGTGAGGTCGTCCACCGGGGGGATCTGGACCTGCCAGAGGTAGTCGCTCAGCGGCTTCTCCGAGGTGGTGGGGGAGGCGGCGGTACTGCTCCTGGCCGGTCCCGGCCCGCCCCCGTCCCGCCTCCCGGGTCCTTCGGGCCCAGCCACGCCCACGCGCCCGCCCCCGCCGCCGCGACGCCGAGGACCGAACTCCCGCCCACCGTCAGGAGTCTGCGGCGAGTGAGGGCCGGGGCGCCGGAGGCCGGGTCCCGGGTGGTCCCCTCCGGTGCGGGGAGTCGGTAGGGCTGGTACTGCCAGACTCCGTCGCCCTGGGCGCGCTGTCCGCGAGCAGGAGGTCCGGCAGGTGGTCCGCGAACTCGCCGTGGCCGTCGTGGAGTCCGGCGGCGAGCTGGGCCGTGGTGGGGCGCTGGGCGGGGTCCTTGGAGAGGCAGCGGATGAGCAGGGGGAGGAGCGGGGGCGGTACGTCCGCCAGGTCCGGCTCCGCGTACCGGACGCGGTAGAGCAGGTCCGCGGCCTGGCCGGTGCCGAAGGGTCCGCGGCCTGCGGCGGCGAAGGCCAGGACGCCCGCGAGGGCGAACACGTCGCCCGCCGGGGTGTGTTCCTGGCCCGTGACCTGTTCCGGGGACATGAAGGCGGGGGTGCCCGCCGCCGCTCCCGTACGCGTGAGGCGCTCGTCGCCGGCCGCCCGGGCGATGCCGAAGTCGATGACTTTTGGGGCCGTAGGCCGTGACCATCACATTGGACGGCTTCAGGTCGCGGTGGACGACGTCCGAGGCATGGAGTTGCGACAGGGCCCCGGCCAGGGCCGCGCCCAGCGCGCGGACCGAGGGCTCGGGCAGGGGACCGCAGAGGGCGACCGCGTCGTCGAGGGGCGGGCCCAGGACGTACTCGGTGGCCAGCCACGGGGTTTCGGCGAGCGGGTCGGCGTCGACGACCGTCGCTCCGTGGTGGCCGCCGATGATGCGGGCCGCGTCTGTCTCCAGGCGGAAGCGGGTACGGGAGGCCGGGTCCGACGCGATGCCGGCGTGCATCATCTTCAGCGCGACCGTGCGGCCGCCGGCGGAGCGGGCCAGGTAGACCGGTGCCCATGCCGCCGCTGCCCAGCGGGCCGTCAGGCGGTACCCGGCGATCCGGGCGGGGTCGTCGTGGGTGAGGGGGGACAGCATCGGTCAGGTCGTCCTGGAGGGCAGTGGGGTGCGGAGTCGGCGGCGAGCACTTCGCGGACTGGTGGGCCACCGCCGCCACCACCCGGCCCGGCAGCCAGCCGGGTGTGAGGAGCGATGCGGCGGAGCCGGGCACCGTCGCGGCGGAGGCGGACGACGACGGGGAAAGGGAGTGCAGGACCTCGGCGGCGGTGGGGCGTTCCGCCGGGTCGCGGGTCAGGCAGTGTGCGATCAGGGAGCGCAGCGATTGGGGGAGTTCGGCACGGTCCGGGACCGTGTGCCCCGTCGCGGCGTACGCCAGGACCGCGCCCAGTGCGTAGAGGTCGCCCGGCGGGCGCGGGCGGCCGCCCGAAGCCTGTTCCGGGGCCAGGCTGCCCGGCTCCAGACCCGGGAGACCGGTGCGCCGGTCGCCGTCCGGGGCCGCCGCGCGGGCCGCGCCGAAACAGGTCAGGCGCGGGCCGTCCCCGGCGAGGAGCACGGCCGCGGGGGACAGGCCCGCATGGGTGATGCCCGTGGCGTGTGCGCCCGCGAGCGTTTCGGCCAGGGCCGCGCCCAGAGCTCGTACGGTGGGCTCGGGCAGCGGCCGCCGTGGACTGCCAGGGCCACCGGGAGCGGCAGCGCGGGGAGGTACGGCGAGGCGTACCAGGGGGCCGCGGACGGGGGCGAGAGTTCGGAGACGGGGGAGACCCAGGGGCCCAGCAGGCCGCGGGCCGCGCCGGCTTCGACGAGGAAGCGTCCGGGGTCGGCCGTTTCGAGGGGGGAGCTGATCAGTACCGTACGGTCGCCGTCCGCGCTGCGCGCGACGAACCGGCGCTGGGGCACGGGCGGTGTGCCGGGGCCGGCCGGATCGAGGCGGGTGATCAGGTGGTACGGGCCGATCCGGCGCGGGGTGTCCACGCGCGGTCGTTCTGTGTGTGCTCGTTCCACCTGTGGATCCCCCGGGCCGGTCTGATGTACCAGGAGCCTACTCATGCGGCCGGTCCCGCCCGGAGGGTGGTCGGCCCGGCTTCCCCGGGGGAGGGTGTGTCCGGCGGAACCACGGGGCGCGTCCTCGGCCGCACCAGGAAACGGCACGCACCTGCACGGGCCGGCTTCCGTGGACCGTACGGAAGCCGG
>RHMC01000319.1 GCA_003719395.1 Streptomyces altiplanensis | reverse complement strand
CCGCCCGGGCACGCGGACGCGCGGGCACGCGGACACCTGGACACACGGACGCCCGGACACACGGATGGGCCCCGTACCGGATCGAGCGGTACGGGGCCATCCGCATGGGGCATGAGGATCAGTAGGCGGAGCCGGACGCGCCCAGGGAGCCCGTCGGGTGCCACACCGTCTTGGTTTCGAGGAAGGCCGTCAGGCGGTGCGTGCCGGGGCCGGCCGACCAGTCCACAGGCTGTGGACGCAGAACCCGCTTGAGGTTGTCCGCGGCGGCGATCTCCAGATCGCGCGCCAGGTCTGCGTCCGCGCCCGTGAGGTCGATCGCGTTGACGTCCTGGTGCGAGGCGAGCGGCGCTGCGATCTCCTGCGTACGCCCGGTCAGGATGTTGACCACACCGCCCGGCAGGTCGGACGTGGCCAGGACCTCGCCGAGGGAGAGCGCGGGCAGCGGGGCCTTCTCCGCGGCGACGACGACGGCCGTGTTGCCCGTCGCGATCACCGGGGCGATCACCGAGACGAGGCCCAGGAAGGACGACTCCTGGGGGGCGACGACGGCGACGACGCCCGTGGGCTCGGGGGTGGAGAGGTTGAAGAACGGGCCCGCGACCGGGTTCGCACCGCCCACGACCTGGGCGATCTTGTCGGTCCAGCCCGCGTACCAGACCCAGCGGTCGATCGCCGCGTCGACGACGACGGCGGCCTTCGCCTTCGACAGGCCCTCGGCGTCCGCGACTTCGCGCACGAACTGGTCCTTGCGGCCCTCCAGCATCTCGGCGATGCGGTAGAGGACCTGGCCCCGGTTGTACGCCGTCGCACCCGACCAGCCGCCGAACGCCTTGCGAGCCGCGACGACCGCGTCTCGCGCGTCCTTGCGGGAGGCGAGGGGGGCGTTCGCCAGCCAGTTGTCCTTGCCCGCCGCGCCGGCGGCTGATGTCGCTGTGGTCACCTCGTACACCCGGCCGCTCTCGCTCCGGGGGAACTTGCCCCCGACGTACAGCTTGTAGGTCTTGAAGACAGAGAGTCGATCAGACATCGAGGTACGCCTCCAGGCCGTGGCGGCCGCCTTCGCGGCCGGAGCCCGACTCCTTGTAGCCGCCGAAGGGCGAGGTCGGGTCGAACTTGTTGAACGTGTTGGCCCAGACGACACCCGCCCGGAGCTTGCCGGCGACCGCGAGGATCCGCGACCCCTTCTCCGTCCAGATGCCTGCCGACAGGCCGTACTGGGTGTTGTTGGCCTTGGCGACGGCCTCGTCGGGCGTACGGAACGACAGCACCGACAGCACCGGGCCGAAGATCTCGTCGCGCCGCGACGGTGTGCGCCTGCGTGACGCCCGTGAAGAGCGTCGGCGCGAACCAGTAGCCGGAGGAGGGGAGATCGCACGGCGCGGACCAGCGCTCGGCGCCCTCCGCCTCGCCGGTCTCGGCGAGCGCGGTGATACGGGCCAGCTGCTCGGCGGAGTTGATGGCGCCGATGTCGGTGTTCTTGTCCAGCGGGTCGCCCAGGCGCAGCGTGGAGAGCCTGCGCTTGAGGGCGTCGAGCAGCTCGTCCTGGACCGACTCCTGGACCAGCAGGCGCGAGCCCGCGCAGCAGACCTGGCCCTGGTTGAAGAAGATGCCGGTGACGATGCCCTCGACGGCCTGGTCGATCGGGGCGTCGTCGAAGACGATGTTCGCGCCCTTGCCGCCGAGTTCGAGGGTGACCTTCTTGTCCGTACCCGCGACCTGGCGGGCGATCGCCTTGCCGACGGCCGTGGAGCCGGTGAAGGCGACCTTGTCGACGTCCGGGTGCCCGACGAGCGCGGCGCCGGCCTCCCCGTAACCGGGAAGGATGTTGACGACACCCTTGGGGAGCCCGGCCTGGCGGCAGATGTCCGCGAAGAAGAGCGCGGAGAGCGGGGTCGTCTCGGCCGGCTTGAGGACGACCGTGTTGCCCGTGGCGAGCGCCGGGGCGATCTTCCACGCGAGCATGAGGAGGGGGAAGTTCCAGGGGATGACCTGGCCCGCGACGCCCAGGGGGCGGGGGTCCGGCCCGTACCCGGCGTGGTCGAGCTTGTCGGCCCAGCCCGCGTAGTAGAAGAAGTGCGCGGCGACCAGGGGGAGGTCCGCGTCGCGGGTCTCCTTGATCGGCTTGCCGTTGTCGAGGGTCTCCAGGACGGCCAGCTCGCGCGAGCGTTCCTGGATGATCCGCGCGATGCGGAAGAGGTACTTGGCGCGCTCGGAGCCGGGCAGCGCGGACCACTTCTCGAAAGCCCTGCGGGCCGCCTTGACGGCGCGGTCGACGTCCTCGGCGCCCGCCCGGGCGACCTCGGAGAGGACCTCCTCGGTGGACGGCGAGATCGTCTTGAAGACCTTGCCGTCGGCCGCGTCGGTGAACTCGCCGTCGATGAACAGGCCGTAGGACGGCGCGATGTCGACGACCGAGCGGGACTCGGGAGCGGGTGCGTACTCGAATACAGATGCCATGGTGATCAGTCCACCGTCACGTAGTCGGGACCGGAGTAACGGCCGGTGCTCAGCTTCTGCCGCTGCATCAGCAGGTCGTTCAGCAGCGAGGACGCGCCGAAGCGGAACCATTCGTTGCTGAGCCAGTCCTGGCCGACGGTCTCGTTGACCAGCACCAGGAACTTGATCGCGTCCTTGGTGGAGCGGATGCCGCCGGCCGGCTTCACACCGATCCGGATTCCGGTCTGCGCCCGGAAGTCGCGTACGGCTTCCAGCATCAGCAGGGTGTTGGGCGGGGTGGCGTTCACGCCCACCTTGCCGGTGGAGGTCTTGATGAAGTCCGCGCCCGCCAGCATCCCGAGCCAGGACGCGCGGCGGATGTTGTCGTACGTCGAGAGCTCGCCGGTCTCGAAGATGACCTTGAGGCGGGCCTTGTCGCCGCACTCGGCCTTCACGGCCACGATCTCCTCGTAGACCTTCAGGTAGTGACCGGAGAGGAAGGCCCCCCGGTCGATCACCATGTCGATCTCGTCCGCCCCGGTCGGCGACCGCGTCGCGCACGTCCGCGAGCTTGACGGGGAGCGCGGCGCGGCCCGCCGGAAAGGCGGTGGCGACCGAGGCGACCTTGATGCCGGTGCCGGCCAGGGCGTCCTTGGCGGTGGCCGCCATGTCCGGGTAGACGCAGATCGCGGCGACGCGCGGCGTGGTGCGGTCGGTCGGATCGGGATTGGCGCCCTTGGCGCAGAGCGCCCGGACCTTGCCCGGGGTGTCCGCGCCTTCGAGCGTGGTGAGGTCGATCATCGAGATGGCCAGGTCGATGGCGTACGCCTTCGAGGTGGTCTTGACCGAACGGGTGCCGAGGGACGCGGCGCGCGCTTCCAGGCCGACGGGGTCCACGCCGGGGAGCCCGTGCAGGAAGCGGCGCAGCGCGGCGTCGGACGTGGTCACGTCGGCGAACGCGGATGCGGGTGCAGTGGTGGGCATGGTCACCACTGCAGCATATCTACGCGCGTAGCGGCCTGTACACCCCCGGCCCCGGCCGAGCCTGTGTGACGTGAGGCAGAATCGGCCGCATGACAAGCAGCCCCAGCGGTCCCGGAGGCCCCGGCAACCCCGGCGGTCCCGGCCGGTCCGACGAGCCGCCGTACGCCGACCGCGTCTTCCGGTCGCCCTCCGCCCTCGTCGGCGGTGTCCTGATCCTCCTGCTGGCCGCCTGGATCGGCGGCGACGCGCTGGTGCGCGGGGAGGGCCGTACGCCGTGGGCCGCCGTGGCGGGGCTGCTGTTCGCCGTGCCGCTGGTGGTGGCGTTCACGCTGCGGCCCGCCGTGTACGCCAACGACGACCGGCTCCGGATCCGCAATCCCTTCCGTACGGTCACGCTGCCCTGGGGGACGGTCGAGGGCGTACGGGCCGGCTACTCCAGCGAGGTCTTCGCGGGCGGCCGGAAGTACCAGCTGTGGGCCGTGCCCGTCTCGCTGCGCCAGCGCAAGCGCGTCGCCCGGCAGCAGGCCAGGCGGGCGACCGACGACCCGTACGGCAGGACCTCCGCGACCGCCGACGTCACCGACGCGCGGACGCGCAGGGCGCCCGCCGACCAGACCTGTCGACGACCTGCGCGACAGGCGGAGCGGTGCGGATCGCGGCCGACCGCGCAGGGCGAGCCGGCCGTCCGCTGGGCGTACGAGATCATCGAGCCGTGCGTGGCGGGCGCGATCGCGCTGGCGGTGCTCTTCGCCACCGGGTGAGGCGTGCGGGCGGGTGCGGGGGCTCTGGGGCCGGTGCCGCTCCGGGGCGCTCCTCGGGCGCCGGACGTT
>RHMC01000318.1 GCA_003719395.1 Streptomyces altiplanensis | reverse complement strand
GGCTCGGTCATCACCATCAAGCAGGCCGACTACGTGATGGCGGCGAAGGCGCTCGATCCCCCGCCTCCGAAGAGCGACGCGCGCACCCGGCCCGCCGTGCTCGCCATCCCCGAGATCGGCCTGGAGAACCTGCGTGTCGTCCCGTACGAGGGCACCACCGACGACTGGGCCGGCACGCGGATCCAGGACAAGGGCCTCGCGGCCAGCCCGCACGGGGACAAGGGCGGCGTCGGCCCAGGAGAGATCGGCAACTACCTGGTCACGGCGCACCGGCTCTCCGCAGGCGGGCCGCTGCGTGATCTTCCGGCCCTGGACACCGGCGACTCCGTCCTCGTCATGGCAGGCGGCATGGTGCATGAGTACCGGATCACGGAGACCAGGAAGACCTCCTTCAGGTCGGAGCGCTCTCTGGCCGAGCAGCGGGCCGCGGTCCCGGGCGAGCCGGGGAAGAAGCCCACCAAGGCGATGATCACGATCTCCACCTGTGCGACGCCCGAGGACAACGCCGCCGGCAACTTCTGGCGCGACGACCGCGGCAACCCCGAGCACCGCATCGACAAGGTCGGCGTCCTGGTCTCCTCCAGGTCCGAGGGCGACGCGTCGAACGCCTCCTAATACGGCAACGGTTCTTTGTGCGGCGGACGGCCGGGCCGTTCGGTGGTGTGGTGATGGGCGGGGCCCTTGCCGGCGTCAGGCTGTGGGCGGGCGAACTGGCGGCTGTGCACGGGCGGTTCGGGCACCGGTTGACCGGGTCGAGCCCGGTCGAGCGGCATACTCGTCTTTGGCGAATCCGCGCGGCCGAGGACGTGCCGCCGGACTGACGGGGAGGGCACATGACAGGCAGCGAAAAAAACACCGGAACGTGGCGGGCGGGGCTCGACAGGACAGTCCGGCTCGGCACGCTGCCCGTGGCGGCGACGGCACTGACGGGCACCATGGCGCTTTACATGACCCTGGTCGCCTTCGGCAACATCACTGACTTCGGGACCAATCAGCAGTTCGTCCAGCACGTCCTCGCGATGGACACGACCTTCAAGGACCCGGACCTGATGTGGCGTGCGATCGAGTCGCCGGTCGTGCAGAACGTGGCTTACGTCGTCATCATCGTTTGGGAAAGCCTGGCCGCGGTACTCCTCCTTCTCGCCACCTGGCTCTGGGGCATGGGACTGCGCCGCGGAGCGTACGAGCGTGCGCGTCGGGTGAGTACGCTCGGCCTCGTGATGGTGCTGCTGCTGTTCGGACTCGGCTTCATGGCCATCGGCGGGGAATGGTTCGCCATGTGGCAGTCGTCCGACTGGAACGGCCTGGACGCCGCGGCACGCAACATCGCACTGGCCGCGTTCACGCTGGTGGTGGTGCACCTGCCGGCCGCGCACCGGGGCGGGGCGGGGACTGTGGAGGAGTGACCCGAGGAAACCGCGGTGTCCGGGACGGATCCCAGTGGTCGGGTCTGCGGTCCGGTCGGACGGCGATGGCAGTACGTTTCGACGGGTGGGCAAAGGCGTTCACCGATCCCCGGCTCTGCGCGGCCACCGTCGACCGCCTCACCTCCGACGGTACGGTCATCGAGACCGGCACCGGCTCCTGCCGGCCCACCTCCACCCGGGCACGAGCTGAGGAAACCGCGAAGGCCGGCTGACCGCCCGAGGCGCGACTCGACGGCCCGCTTCAGGGCAGCCTTGGGAGGCAGGACAGCCGACCGGGGGCCGGCCCTGAGGCCCGGTCACTTTCGCCAGAACAGGTGGTGCGTCACCCCGCTCGGGCTGGGAACGACCTCCAGGTGGAACCGGTCGAGCAGCTCATCGGGGGACTCCCAGAGCCGTACTCCGGACCCGAGCTTCACCGGCGAGACCGCCACGTGCATGGTGTCGACGAGGTCGGCGTCGAGGAACTGCCGGACGGTGGTGGCCCCGCCGCCGAGTCGGACGTCCTTGCCCTGCGCCGCCTCCCGGGCCTGTGCGAGGACCGTGGCCGGGTCGCCGTCGACGAAGTGGAACGTGGTGTCGGAGAGCGTGAGCGAAGGTCGCTTGTGGTGGGTCAGGACGAATACCGGGGTGCGGAAAGGGGGCTCGTCACCCCACCAGCCCTGCCACTCGTGGTCGTGCCAGGGCCCGCGCTGGGGCCCGAACTTGTTGCGGCCCATGATCTCGGCGCCGATGTTGCGGGCGTAGTCCCGCGTGAGGTAGTCGTCCAGGCCCCGGCTTCCCCCGGGGCCGGTGCGCATGGGCCAGCTCGCCGTGGCGCCGGCCCAGGCGAAAAGCCTCTCGGGCTCGACGTGGCCGAACGGCCTTTCGAAGGTCTGGTCCTCACCGGCGGCGATGCCGTCACTCGAGACGCTGAAGTTCTGGACTCTCAGTAGCTGAGCCACGTGTTTCTCCTGTGATGGGGCGATAACGGTGGTGAGACTCTCCGGTCCGGGCAGATTCATCGCTGCCTCTGAGACCGGTCGGAGAATGGGCTGACTACTGTCCTGACCTGTGAGGCTTGTGTGGTTTGGGCAGGCCCCTGTGGCGAGGGGCGTCCGCCCTCGCGGAGTCTTTCATGTCCGCTCGGTCGTCGAGGGGTTTGAAGGAGCTGGCGCAGCGTGCCATCAACCAAGCACCGGCTCAGGCTCGGGCATCCGTCGAACGCGGCAGGGCACTGCTGAAGTCCTGGCGGATCTTCCGCAGGTCACGGTGCAGCCCGAACGGAATGACGTCGGTTGCCACAGCCGTCCTCACCCTGGAGCGGCGACCCTGAGAAGGCTCGGTGCACGCGGCCGCCGTCCACCGTCTGCCGGGTGAGGAACCGGTGCAGCAGCGGCCCGACCAGGTCGGGTCGTTCGAGGTACAGCATGTGGTCTGGGTCGTGTCCCGCGTCGTGGTGTAGGGGATCAAGCGTTACGCGTTCCGGTACGAGGCCCCTGACGATCTCCGCAGAGGCGGCAGTCCACGAGGCGCCCTGCTGAGGCGAGTTGAACACCCGGTCCGGCGGCGCCACCTTCCCCGACCTGCGGATTCCGGCACCTTGATCGGCTACACCATCCGGCGGGACGCCATCGTGGTCTGCGGCCACCTCGGCAACGGTCGGTTTGTCGCCGAGCAGGCCGCGCAGTCGGCGACGTACTCGGAGCGTACGAAGCCCGATCGCCGCGCGATCGTCAAGAGCGTGTCCGCCGTGGGTGAAGGAAGGATCTGCGGGCGGGCCATCGCGGAGCACGCGGTGACCACAGCCGCTGCTTCGACGCGCCGGCGCCACCGGCCGTCCGGCCCTTGTGCCAGCTGTTCTTCCCCTTCGTCGTCCAGCGTCTGTCTGGACGCGAAGGGCCATGCGGCGGCACGCTCGGCCCGCGCGTGCTCGGGCGTGTCGTAGGAGGGGAGGGGCATGGCCCTGCGGGCCTGTTCCCGCATTGACTGCGCCGGAAGCTGGACCGACGGGTCGAGGAGGACGAGCCGGTCGATGCGTTCTGGAGCCGTCCGGGACAGGTGCGTGGCGACCAGGGAGCCGTACGAATGGCCCATTACGTCGACTCGCGTGAGCCCCAGGCTGTCCAGCATGGCCGGCACGTCCGCGACCTGACGCTCAAGGTCCCCGGACGGTTCCATGGCCGAGTGGCCGTGTCCGCGCAGGTCAGGGGCTATCACGTACGACTCGGTGAGATGTGCTGCGGCGAGATGCCGCCACCTCGCCCCGTGCCCCTTGATTCCGTGCAGTGCCACCAGAGGCCGATCAGACGGATTGCCGTAGGAGTGGACATGGAGGCTCCCGATGCGTATGGCCCGATTCATCCCATACGGGGTAACAGCCTGCCGACCGGCCCTGCCAAGGATCGAGTTGCCGCATCCACGTCAGTGGCTTTGCTGGACTGGGTCTCCGCCCTTGTCAGCCGTTACGGCAGGTCCAATGCGGCAGGACAAGGTCACCCACAGAGCCCTTTGTCGAAGAGCTGACTCTCGACAACTCCCTCAAAGTTCGAAGTCCAGGAGCTTTGCCCGTCTCACCACCCCACAGTCCTCACCCGGTCGGTGGTCATTCTGAAGAGGTTCATCCATCACGCCACCCTCTCCCACGGGAGTTTCGTGGGCGTGCTTGAGCGTCACCTGTGCCTCCACCACCTCGTCCTTCTCCACCGTGTCCCGGAAAGGGGGCGTGGCGACGGCGGCACTCAGCTCCAGCGCTTGCAGCCGTTTGGCTTCGGCGGGCCGCTCCTCGGTGCTGTCGGTGCTGACGGTCCTGGTACGGCGCCGGCTGCGCCGGCAGAACCGGGTCGTTCTCCACGGCGCAGCCGGCGTTGTCCGCGGGCCGTGCGGGCCGCGCCGGCCCTGCGG
>RHMC01000317.1 GCA_003719395.1 Streptomyces altiplanensis | reverse complement strand
GCCTCGTACCGGAACGCGTAACGCTTGATCCCCTACACCACGACGCGGGACACGACCCATTGATGACGCCACCGAGTACTCGGGTGCGGAGGAGTCGGTGCGCGGTCAGGCCGGTCGGGGGCACTGGGTGCTCCTGGGCACGGGGAGGGAGTTGTCCTCGGGCCTGGTGGGGCGATGGCCGTTGCAGTGAGCTTCCGCCAACTTGAAGTTGCTGGTCAAAGACCTGGTGTGACCAGTGCTTGGGTACTCGTGCTGGTCGTGGGCGGGAGTCCTCGGAGAAGATCATCCGTCAGCGGTTGATTTCGAGGTTCGTCAGGACGAGGAGAGCTCACAGAAGTTGGGTGGTGCGGGTGGGGTCGGTGTTGCGGCCTCGATTGGCCAGGCGATTCTCCCGGCACCAGAACGAGGCACCGGCTGTCGGTCTGCTGGTGTCGGTCGTTAGCCTTTCGGCATGTCTGAGTGTGTTGTCCCGGGCCGGTCAGATCGTCTGGTCACTCTGGCCGCCGCGGACAGCGTGTGGGCCAGCCTGACGGCCGGTAGCGCGGTACCAACGACTCCTGCGGCATTCGCCCGTTTTTCTCCTGATGTCTGGTCTGGGCGGTACGTCATGCTCGGTGCCTGTGTAGTGGAGCTGGTAAGGACGGGCGACGGCCGGTGGAGTGTTCCGGAGGCTGAGGTGCACCGGGCGGCGGCGGCATGGAACGCGGTGGAGATGGACGCCCTGGACCTGGTCCGTATCGGTCCGTTCCGTGGTATGCCGGAGCAGAAGCTCACGGGTGGAACGCTGCATGGATGGCGCCGGCGCATCAGCTGGGAACTGCAAGAGGCAGATCATCCCGGACGGCAGGCCGATCATGAGCCCGGACCATGGTCTCATCTGGCGGGGGTCGACTGGCGGCGGCTATTGGTACAGCGGTTGCGTGACAGGGCGGAACGGTCGTGGTGGCTTCCGCGTGCCGTGGTCAGACTGCTGGACGCGGCCGAGCACACCGAAGCCGAGTGGCTGCACACCACGCTGGCCTGCAAGGCGGAGACATCTGTCACCGAACAGCACCGCAGGCATCCCCGGGCTACCGACAGCCGGTCCACGGCGGGCGTGAACGCTCCAGCCATTCCGCAGCGCCCGTATAGAGGGGAGTTGCGAGGTCAGCTGTATTCGGTGCTGAGCCGCAAGCCGGGTATGTCCCGCCAGGTGGCCGGGTGGGTGTGTGCCGTCTGCGGTACGGCGCCGGCTGCTGTGCTGGATCACTGCCATGAACACGGCTACGTCCGCGCCCCGGTCTGCCCGTCCTGCAACACGCTGGAGCGACCCGACCACCTGTACGACAACGACATCCGCGTCGCCAACCGCTACCGGCGCCTCTTCGAGACCGACGCGGTCGGCTGGCTGCGCCACTGGCACCGCTGTCCGGGCTGCCGCACCCGCACCACCCTGCCTCTGCCTCACCTCGCCGCATGGACCGCCCACACAGCCACCCGCACCCTGCGCCCCACCCACCCTGGCTCCCGTGGACGGAAGCCCTGCGGAATGCTGCGCGTCTCGTGGACGGGCAGCCAGAACACCCCCCGCTCCTGCCTGCTCACCGTCTCCGTCGACTTCTGCCCCTCCGGTGAGCACCGCGTCCTGGCACGGGTGCCCTACAGGGAGGCCGTCGAGCGGTTCGGTACCTGGCTGGCCGAAGCCGCCCCTGCTGTGGCGGCCGCCGCCGGCCCCGACCGCCTGGACGGCCTCCCTGCCGCACCTCGGCCCGTCATCGCCGACACCAGCGGCGAGAGCCTGGCGCTCTTCTGACCGAACACCAGCAAACCGGCCCCACAGGCGCCGGACCGCGTCCGGCGCCTGTGCTCCGAACTCGGAAGGAGCCGGCGTCTGTCAGGTGGAGCCGTTGATGCGATTGCGGGGTGTGATGCCGTGGACGGCGAGGGTGTTCCAGACACTGGTGGGGCTCTGGCCGGTGCGTTCGGCAATCCGGCCGACGGGCTCGCCGTTCGCGTAGGCATCCAGGACGGCGGCCGTCAGCTTTCGACGGGCAGCGTGCAGCGCTTGCTGTGCTGACTGGTATTCCCGCTGGGCGGCTTCCAACGCACCCTCGCTTACACGCCCATACTGCCAGCCCGCTCTCTGATCACCCGTGCCAATCCCGTCCGGACCGTGCTCCCTTTCTCCGAGCGGACCGCTGTCTTGTTACGGCGGCAGCGGATCGGTCGGGGTGGGGAGTGAGGTGGCTGCGCTGCATTCGCGGCACGGGACGGTGCGCGGTTGGCGGAGAATCTCAAGAGCCTGGTTGAGGGTGATGGGCGCGGCGTGGGGCTGGCAGCCGATGACGTGGATCAGGCGTGCTCCGGGGTGGCCGGGGCGGTGAGGAAGGTCTTGTACCGTCCAGGCCTGCTGCCCGCCGGCGGTGGGAGTAGCGAGGGTGGGGATACGGCTGTAGTCGCCGCCTTCGAGGGGACGGACATGACGGGCGTCGAGCCAGACACTCTGTTCCGCGGGCTCGGTACGGCCGCTGCTGCCAACTACCCAGCAGGTGATGCCCACCCGGTACTGCCATCCCACCGCCGCGCGCCGCCGCTCATACAGACGGGCCAGCAAGTCCTGCCCGTCAGGCATCATGACGGTCACCCGGGCCGCGTTCTGCGGCATCTCAATTCCCTCCACCCTGCCCAGCATCCTAACCGGACGCCTTGACAAGTTCGTCGGATCGGAACGGGGACCATTCCTCCGGCGAGAGCGGGAGCCACTACAAGCACCCCAGGGATCAGGACTACACCGGGGCGGTGTGCGTCCCACCTCCTGTCGATGACGTTCACCACCGTGAAGATCACCCGTACCACCCGAGCGGTTCCCCGCAGGAGACCGCTCCGGACGATCCCTGGGCCTCCGCCGGTCCCATCCGCCCGGCTCGACCGCACCCACGACAACACCGCCGCCCGCCACGACCACATCCTGGCCCACCTACACGCCGCCGGCTTCGGGGCCCTGGCCGACCTCAGCTTCCGCAGCCTGGACAACGACATCCCCGACCCCGTGATCGTCACCAGCTACATCACCACCCACACCCACAAGCTCACTCGAGGGCAGAAGGAGACCGACCACGTCCCCGCCATTGAACGGGCTCCGTCGAACACGGCTTCGCCCACCTCAAGAACTGGCAGAACCTCATCAAACTCCGTACCAACCCCGCCCGCACCACCCCTCTCCTGCGCGCTCTGCTCGTCCTGACGACCCTCGAAATCAACCGCTGACGGACGATCTACTGCTCGGACAGACGCCCGTGACAAGCGTGAGCACCGCGAGAGCCGGTCACACCAGCCCTTTGACCTGCGACTTCAGGTTGGCGGAGGCTCAGTGGAGGACATAGGCGTCGAGCACGCATCGAGCATGGGCCTCGTTCAAGATCAGCAGGTGATCGAGGAACTCGCGCCGAAGTGTGCCGGTGACCCTTTCGCAGTGCGCGTTCATCCGTGGGGAGCGCGGTGCGGTCTTCAGGGGCTCGATGCCCTCGGCCGCGAAGACCGCGTCGAAGGCCTCGGTGTACTTGCTGTCCCGGTCGCGGAGCGGGAAGCGCAGCGACTCGAAGCGTACGCCCGGGTCGGCGGCGAGGTTGCGGGCTTGCTGTAGTGTCCACCGCGCGGTGGGGTGAGCGGTCACGCCGGTGATGTGCAGGCGGCGCGTGCCGTGCTCGAGGAAGACCAGTGCGTAGACCCGACGGAGGTCCACCAGGTCGATATGGGCGAAGTCGCAGGCGATGATGCTGTCGGCCTGCGCTGTCAGGAACTCGCGCCGGGTCGGGCCGCTCCGGCGGGGAGCCGGGTCTAGGCCGGCGGCGGTCAGGATCTGCCAGAGCGTGGACGCTCCGGCCTGATGCCCCAGCCGTGCGAGCTCGCCCTGGATCCTGCGACAGCCCCAGCGCGGATTTTCTTCGGCCAGCCGCAGCACCAGCTCTTTGACGGCCTGCGCAGTCGGTGGTCGGCCAGGCCTGTTCCGGCGCTTGCTGTAGTCCCATCGGCGTGCGACGAGCCTTCGATGCCACGCCGGCACGGTGCCCGGCGTCACCGGGAACACCTCCGTCCAGCGCCGCCGGGGTATCAGCGAGGACAGGGCCGCGAACCACAACCGGTCCGTCGGCTCGTAGCGCACCGGACCCGCGAGCTGTCGAGGCAACACCGCGTTCTCGTGCCGCAGGACCAGAAGTTCGGCGTCTTTGGCCACCTGCCGGCACAGAAGCACAGCCGGGACCGACAGCAGCTTCCTCGTCACCTGATACACCAGCGAGACCATCACCCATGACATCGTCCCAGGCGGCCCCGAGCGCCACCAGACCTCTACGACCTGCAGCGACACATTTCTGAACGGCACAGGGGCGGTTATCGATGAGGGGTCGCGGTGATTTGCTGGTGGGCGAGCTGGGGTGA
>RHMC01000316.1 GCA_003719395.1 Streptomyces altiplanensis | reverse complement strand
TGTGCTCGGTCATGGGGACCAGTCTCGCCCCTCGCGCGGGATGTTCCGTGCGCGGGGGGGCGGGGCGGGGTCAGATCTGCGGCGGGGCGGCCTCGTACGGGGTGGAGAGGACACGGTCGTACGCGGTGGACACGCCGGCCAGGGAACGGATGCGGGTCAGCAGGTGCTCGAGTTCGAGCGGGGTGGCGACCCGCACCTTGAGGATGTAGTTCTCGTCGCCGGCCACGCTGTGGCACGCCTCGATCTCGGGCACGCCCGCGAGCCGTTCCGCGATGTCGTCGGGCGCGCTGGGGTCGAACGGTTTCACCGAGATGAACGCGGTGAGCGGCAGCCCGACGGCCTCGGGGTCGACCACCGCGGCATAGCCGCGGATGACCCCCCGCTGCTCCAGCCTGCGCACGCGCTGGTGCACGGCCGAGGTGGACAGGCCCGTGGCCTTGCCCAGGTCGGTGTAGCTCATCCGCCCGTCCTTGACGAGCAAATCCACGATCTGACGATCCAGCTCCTCCATAGCGGATCAACCTATTGCCCCGGAGGGCTTCCGGCACAGCCGGAAGCGCTCAGGAGGGCGCCTGCGACGAGCATGTGACGAACACCACATGCCTGAGGCCGTGTCCATCGGGCAGGCGCGATTACCGCGCGTGCGTGACGGGAAGTGCTTGCTGTGGTCGAGGTCGCAGCGCCTTGTCGGCCCACCCGAGGGGGAGTGTCTCCATGCAGAGCCCGAAGCGCACCGGACGTACCGAACCGGAGCCTGTCGAATCCGTCGAATCCGTCGAATCCGTCGACGACAACGAAGTCGACGATCTCGACGACTTCGACGCGTACGACACCTTTGAGATGTACCGGGTGATCTGCCCGGACTGCACCCAGCCGATCGCGCTGCTGGCGGACGAGAACGTCCTGCCCGAGCACGCGAAGTGCCCCACTCCGTGGAACCCGTTCGGGCTCACGGCGTGCGCGGGCACCGGGCGCCCGGCGGCGGACGCCAAGCCCGCCGACGAGAGCCTGGAGGTCCAGGAGCAGGAAACGGCGCTGCTGCTGACGCTCCCTCAGGGGTTCGACTGGCGGACGCAGCCGTTCTCGCACGTCGGCGGTCCGGGCTCGCGTCCGCTCAAGGTGTCGCAGCTGCGGCGCGGCGCGTAGGGCCCGTCCGGCAGGCACTCTTCCCGCCGCCTCCCACGTGTTCCCCCCGCCCCTTTCCGGAGGGGCGGGCAGTGCGGATTACCGCGCGAACGGACGCTCGAATGGGATCGGCGATAACTCCGGCGGCTCTGCGGCTGTTGAGCCGATATGACCCTGCAGTACACATCGGTCGGCGACGGACTCCGACGTCTCGTCCCTCCGCCCTCCGTCTCCGCAGAATCGGTTCCGCATCCCGCCGATCCGCCCCTCTACCGGGCACTCCTGCGCCAGTGGCACAGCAAGGGCCGGACCCTGCCGGGGCGCCGCGACCCGGAGTGGTCCCGGCTCGTGACGGCCCCGGCCTGGCCGGAGTCGGGGCGGATCAGCGGGTCTCTGGGCCCACGAGACGGCGGGCGATGACCATGCGCTGAATCTGGTTCGTACCCTCGACGATCTGGAGCACCTTCGCCTCGCGCATGAAGCGCTCGACGGGGAAGTCCAGCGTGTAGCCGTAGCCGCCGAGCACCTGGACGGCATCGGTCGTCACCCGCATCGCCGTGTCCGTGCAGAACAGCTTCGCCATCGCCGCCTGCTGCGAGAAGGGCCGCCCGGCGTCCCGCAGGCGCGCGGCCGCGAGGTACAGCGCACGGCCCGCTTCGATCTGCGTCGCCATGTCGGCGAGCATGAAGCGCAGGCCCTGGAAGTCGGCGATCGGCCGGCCGAACTGCTGCCGCCCGGTGGCGTACGAGACGGCCTCGTCCAGGGCGGCCTGGGCGACGCCGACCGCACAGGCCGCGATGCCGAGCCGCCCCGAGTCGAGCGCGGACAGCGCTATCGCGAAGCCCTGGCCCTCCTCGCCGATGCGGTGGGAGTCCGGGACCCGTACGCCGTCGAAGTTCAGCTGGGCGGTGGGCGAGCCCTTCATGCCCATCTTCTTCTCGGGCGCGGCGGCGCTGAGCCCCTCCGCGTCGCCGGGCACCAGGAAGGCCGAGATGCCCCGGGCGCCCTCCTCGCCCGTACGGGCGAGGAGGGTGTAGAAGTCGGCGATCCCGCCGTGGGTGATCCATGCCTTCGTACCGGTGACGACCCAGTTGTCGCCGTCACGGACGGCCTTGGTACGCAGCGAGGCCGCGTCGGATCCGGAGGCGGGCTCGGAGAGGCAGTAGGCGCCGAGCAGGCCGCCGCCGAGCATGGCGGGCAGGTGCGCGGCCTTCTGCTCCTTGGTGCCGTAGCCGGCGAGGGCGTGGCAGGCGAGGCTGTGGACGCTGACGCCGAGGCCGACCGTGAGGCGGGCGGCGGCGAGCTCTTCGAGTACCTGGAGGTATACCTCGTACGGCTGGTCCCCGCCGCCGTACTCGGCGTCGTACGGCAGGCCGAGCAGACCGGATTCGGAGAGCAGTGCGAAGATCTCGCGCGGGAAGTGCCCGGCCTCCTCCTCGGCTGCGGCCCTGGGGGCGATCTCCCGCTGGATCATGTCGCGCACCAGCGCGAGCAGGTCCCGGGACTCCTCGGTGGGCAGCTGACGTTCCACCGGCTGCGGGGCGCGGTCGGACATTGCGGCGCTCTCCTCCCTGTCGGGCGCTGCGGCGGGCACGCGCGCAGGGTGTGGCGGCGCCGCCGGTCTCACTGCCTGGCCGCCGGCACTCCTCCGGATCACGGAAGTCGCAGGCAGGCGGCTGTGGCGCGTTGAGTATGCCCGATGGAATGACGTACGTCACGGGGTCGCGGACGGCGCCGGGCAGCTCGGTCGCGGTCTCTCGATCGTACGGAGTGCGGCGTCCGGCAGCGCGGCGAGCGGCTCACGCACGGCGGCCAGCGCCGCGCGGGCTGCGTGACCGTGTGCGGGCGCGGATGCCGGCGTCACATGAGACCGGCCTGGGTGACGAACATGGCGAGGACCACGACGAGGGTCCAGCCCAGGACGTGCTCCAGGATCTTGGGGCCGTCCTCATCGGGTCCGCCGGTGCCGGTCCGGGTCTTGATGCGGGTGATGTCGGCAGTGGTCGCAGTCATGGGATCCACAGTGCCCCCGGGACGCCCCGGGGTAGATGACGTTCGTCACGCCCCGGGGCCGGCGGGGTCAGCGGATACCGACGGCCGCCAGAGCCCGCTGCTGGGCGGGTGTGGGGCGGTCGGGCCAGTAGAGGTAGCAGACGCCGCCTGTGCCGGACGCCACTTTCCCGCTCGCGTTGTAGCGCTTGGTGCGGAGCCAGATGTTTTCCCACTCGCGGCGCTTGTAGACCCGGCGTACGGCCTCGTTGCTCGGCGAGGCGGGGTCGTTCGCGATCACGTCGCCGTCGGGGGTGAAGCCGATGACGGTCATGAGGTGGCCCGCCGTGCCGTACCCCGCGCCCGTCAGCTCCTCCTTGAGGAAGGACTGCGACGTGATGGCCGGGATGCCCGCGCCGACCAGCGTCTCCAGGTCGGCCAGCGAGTGGAGGCGGGTGACGACGGCGTTCATGTCCTCGTACGTCGCGGCGTACGCGGTGTTGAAGGGCCAGTTGCCGCACCCGTCGTACTGGTAGTCGAACGTGAAGCGCGCCGCGTGGCAGACCTGCGGGTCCGCGAAGGCCGGATCGACCCAGGCCAGGTCCTCGGCGGTGGGTCTGCGGCCCCAGTACTCGATGATCATCTGCGAGGAGGTGGGGCTGCACCACGCCTCGCCGCCGTTGTCGTACTCGGGGTACTGCCCGATGTGCGTGTTCTGCGAGTAGCGCGGGACGACGAGTTCGCGGGCGACGCCGGCCCGCGAGGCGGGCACGGTGAAGCGGTCCGGGATGTCGGAGGCCATCGCGCCGAGCCGCCACACGGTGGGGGTGAGGCCGGTGCCGGGCTTGCGGTGGAGGGTCAGTCTCAGCCGGTACGAGGCCAGGCGCAGGCCGGTGGTGGCGTCGTCGACCGAGAGGGTGTCGGTCCAGACGCTGCTGCGGCCGTCGCTCTGGCCGTCGACGGAGGTGCGCCTGATGTCGGCGTCTCCCGCCGCCCAGCGGCCCATCACGTACCAGGGTGTCGTGGTGCCGTCCGTGTAGGTGCCGCGCAGCTCGACCGCGATCCAGGTGCCGGCCGGGGTGTGGGCGTTCCAGGAGGCGATGATCTCGGTCGCCGGGACCGTGGAGCGGTGGACCGGAGAGGTCCACGTCGCGCTCTCCCAGGTGGAGGTCGCCGCCGGTGTTGCGGATCGGTGTAACCGGTACGGGCCGACGGCACGGCGATGGCCAGTCCGGGCCTGCGGCCCGCGACGACCTTGGTACCGGCCCCGGCGCCGCCGCGCCAGTCCGTGGCGGAGGACCAGAAACGGTTGTCGACCAGCCGGGGCGCCGCGGCGCCGGCGGTGCGGGAGGCGGGCGCGGCGGTGGGGGCGGCGGTGGCGGATGCCGTCGTGGCGC
>RHMC01000315.1 GCA_003719395.1 Streptomyces altiplanensis | reverse complement strand
CGCCGATGGTACTGCAGGGGGGACCCTGTGGGAGAGTAGGACACCGCCGAACAATCATTGTGGGAAAGCCCCGCACCTCCTGGTGCGGGGCTTTCCTGCGTTCCCGGACCGGTCCCTCACACCGGCCGTACCAGCTTTGTGTCGTATGCCAGGATGACCGCCTGCACCCGGTCCCGGGCACCCGTTTTGGCGAGGATTCTGGAAACGTGGGTCTTCACCGTCGATTCCGCGAGGTGCAGGCGTTCGGCGATTTCGGTGTTCGTCCAGCCCTGGCCGATGACGGTGAGGATTTCCAATTCCCGGTCGGTGAGGGGCGTGAGGCGGGCGTCCGGTGCTGCCGCCCCGTCGACTGCTGTCTTCGGCAGGTGGTGGGCGTACGCGTCGAGAAGCCGGCGGGTCAGGCTCGGGGCGACCACCGCGTCGCCCGTCGCCACCGCACGAATGCCGGACAGGAGTTCTTCCGGGAGCGCGTCCTTGATGAGGAAACCGGAGGCCCCGGCACGCAGTCCGGCGTAGGCGTACTCGTCCAGGTCGAAGGTGGTCATGATGAGGACCTTCGTACGGTCGCCCGCGGCGACGATGCGGCGGGTGGCCTCGATGCCGTCGAGGCCGGGCATGCGGATGTCCATCAGGACGACGTCCGGGCGGAGCCGGGAGACCAGACGCACGGCCTCCGTACCGTTGGACGCCTCGCCCAGGACCGTCATGTCGTCCTGGCTTTCGAGGAGCATGCGGAAGCCGAAGCGCTGCATGGGCTGGTCGTCGGTGATGAGCACGGTCGTCACGGCTCGGGGTCCTCGTTCCGGGGGAGATGCAGGTGGATGCGCCAGCCGCCGGAGGGCCTGGCGCCGGCTTCGAGTGTGCCTTCGTACAGGGCTGTCCGTTCACGCATGCCCGTGATGCCCCGGCCCTCGGGGGCGGGAGAAGGCGCTGTGCTGCTGGTGTCGGTGATGGTGGCGGAGATGGCCTGCGGGGTGTACGTGACGTCGACTTCTGCGGTGGCGCCGGGGCCCGCGTGCTTGAGGGTGTTCGTCAGGGCTTCCTGGACGACGCGGTAGACGGTGAGCTGTTGGCCCGGTCCCGGTGGCACGGAGCCGGGGTGGCGGCTCACTGTCATGCGTACGGGCAGTCCCGCGGCCCGTACGCCGTCCATGAGCTGGTCCAGGTCGGTGAGGGCGGGCTGCGGAGTGAGGTCGGCCGACGGCGGTTCGTCCTCGCGCAGTACGCCGAGGACGCGGCGCAGTTCCGCCAGGGCCGTGCGGCTCGTCGTGCTGATGGCCTGGAGGGCCTGGGCGGCGCGCTCCGGGGACTTGGCCGCCGCGTACCTGCCGCCGTCCGCGAGGCCCGTGATGACCGAGAGGTTGTGGCCGATGATGTCGTGCATCTCGCGGGCGATACGGGTGCGTTCGGCGGCGGCGGCGAGCTGGGCCTGCTGGTCGCGTTCGGTCTCCAGGCGGCGGGCGCGGTCGACCAGCGCTTCCGTGTAGTCCCTGCGGGTGCGGACCGCGATGCCGAGGAGCGTGACCATGGTGAAAGCCCAGACGGCCGGTACGACTTGCTCGCTCCAGCCGTCGGGCGGAAAGCGGAGGGCGCCCGCGACGGACGGTCCCATCATCAGCGCAGCCGCCCACCAGAGCGTCTTGAGCGGCAGGCGCAGCGCGATGTGGAAGACCGGGAAGAGCTGGAGGAGGGCCGCCTGCAGGACGGCGCCGGTGAGGCTGTTGGCGAGGGCGACCAGCGCCATGGCGGTGAGGACGGGCAGGGGGTGGCGGCGGCGCCACAGCAGGGGTACCGAGAGGCCGAAACTCATCGAGAGCACCAGCCGGTCGGGCAGGTCCGCGTTGTGTGCGATGGTCTGCCAGCCGCCCTCGCCGTAGTCGATCAGGGCGGCCGTCACGAAGAAGGCGGTCAGCAGCAGGTCCCAGACCAGTGGGCGGTGCCGGTCGAAGGCGCGTACGCGCTGCAGGAGGCGCTGGATCTTCCGGGTGAGCGCCGGAGCGCCCGTGGACCAGTCCTGGTCCCGGGCGCCGGCTTCACTCCTCGGGGCGGGCGTCACCTGTTCATCCTCGTACAGGGGGCGTGCGAAAGGGAGTTCGTGTTCATACGTCGTGTTCATACGTCGCGGCGCTTGAGCAGCAGGGCCGCCGCCGTCAGGGAAGCCGCCGCCCACAGGACCAGGGCGAGCAGCGCCGCTCCGGGCGAGGCGGCGCCCGGCACGGCCTGGGCGGAGACGAGGGCCTCCACCGACTTGGACGGGAAGTACTCCACGGCGTCGCCGACGATGTCGTACGGCAGCATGGCGAGCACTTCCGGGAGGATCATGACGCCGCCGACGAAGGCGCCGACAGTGCCCGGCACCGAGCGGAGCAGCGCGCCCAGGCCCAGGGCGATCAGGCCGAGCAGGGTCAGGGCCGCCGCGCTGCCGGTCAGGGCGCGCACCACGTCCGGGTCGCCGAGCGAGGCCGCCTGGTCGGTGCCGGAGAGGAAGAGCTGCGCGGTCAGGAAGGTGACGAAGGCGGTGACGAGCGTGAGGGTGAAGGTGACCGCGCCGAAGACCGCGGCCTTGGACCACAGGACGGGGAGCCGGCGCGGCACGGCGGTCAGTGAGGCGCGGATCATGCCGGTCGAGTACTCGCCCGCGGTGACGAGGATGCCGAGGACGGCGAGCGCGATCTGCGCGAACTGGATGCCGATCAGGACCAGGAGGACGGTGTCGACGTCTCCGTCGCCGCCGCCCGTCGTGTAGGTCGCGCCCATCAGCAGGCCGATACCGAGCGTCAGCGCGCTCGCCGTCAGCAGGGTGATCCAGGTGGAGCGCAGCGTCCACAGTTTGTGCCACTCGGAGCGCAGGACGCGGCCGGGGGTCACCCGGTGGGCGGGCGTGCTCATGCTGCGGCTCCTTCCAGGGGCGTGGCCTGGTACTCGACCGCGTCGCGCGTCAGGTCCATGAAGGCCTGCTCCAGCGAGGCGGTGCGGGGTGCGAGTTCGAAGAGGGGGATGGAGTGGGCGGCGGCGGTGCGGCCGATGTGTTCGCCGTCCGTACCGCGGACTTCGAGCGTGCCGGGGGCGGGGGAGGTGATGTCGACGCCCGGAGCCGTCAGGAGTTCGGAGAGGAGGCCGGCCTCGGGGGTGACGACCTTGACGACGCCTTGCGCGGAGTCCCGTACGAAGTCGGCGACCGTGGTGTCGGCGAGCAGTCTGCCGCGGCCGATGACCACGAGGTGGTCGGCGGTCAGGGCCATCTCGCTCATCAGGTGGGAGGAGACGAGGACCGTGCGGCCTTCCGCGGCCAGGGACTTGAGGAGGGTGCGGATCCACAGCACGCCTTCCGGGTCGAGTCCGTTGACCGGTTCGTCCAGGACGACCGTGGCCGGGTCGCCGAGCAGCGCCGCCGCGATGCCGACGCGCTGGCCCATGCCGAGCGAGAAGCCCTTCACCCTGCGGTGCGCGACGTCGGTGAGGCCGGCGAGGCCGAGTACGTGGGTGACGCGGCTGCGCGGGATGCCGTGGGTGTGGGCGAGTGCCATCAGGTGGTGGTGGGCGGTGCGGCCGGGGTGGACGGAGCGGGCCTCCAGCAGGGCGCCGACCTCGTGGAGTGGGGCGGTGTGCGCGGCGTAGGCGCGGCCGCCGACGGTCGCGTGGCCCCGGGTCGGTGCGTCCAGACCGAGGAGCATGCGCAGGGTGGTGGATTTGCCGGCTCCGTTGGGGCCGAGGAAGCCGGTGACGGCGCCGGGTCGGACGGTGAAGGTGAGGTTGTCGACGACGGTCCTGTCGCCGTACCGCTTGGTGAGTCCGACTGCTTCGATTCCTTTTGGCCTGGTCATGAACTCGACGCTACGGAGCGGGCGGAGGCGCATCGTCCGACCGTGGGCGGGAGCGGGGCGCGGGGAGTAGTACCCGGGTACGACGCCGAAATCGCTTGGCTCAGGGGCAGGGACGGGTGAGTATCGCCGGATGGACTGTGTGATTCGACCCGTACGCGCTGATGAGTGGGCCAAGGCGAAGGAGCTGAGGCTCGCCGCGCTCCAGGACCCGCTGGCGGGCATCGCTTTTCTGGAGACGTACGGGAAGGCCGTGAGCGAGCCCGACTCCTTCTGGAAGGGGCGTACGGACCGGGTCACGGGGGACGGTTCCGGGGCGCGGCAGTTCGGTCGCGGTGGCGCCGGACGGGCGGTGGGTGGGATCCGTCACTGTGATCGTCGAACGGGCGGGGGCGGAGGGGGTGTTCGACGGTGCGCCGGAGGTCGACCAGGTGCATGTCGTGGGTGTCTTCGTGCGGCCCGAGGCGCGGGGGACCGGGGTGGCGCAGGAGCTTTTCCGGGCGGCGCTGGAGTGGTCGTGGGCGCTGACGGATCCGCGGATCGAGCGGGCCAGGCTGACGTCCACGAGCGCAACGGGCGGGCGGAGGCGCTTTACACCAAGGCCGGCTTCCTGCGGAGCGGGGAGACGGTGGCGATGCCGGGGAACCTGTCGGAGACGGAGTACGAGATGGTGGCCGAACGGCCGCGGGGGCAGGGGGCGGGCGG
>RHMC01000314.1 GCA_003719395.1 Streptomyces altiplanensis | reverse complement strand
TTCGCGTCGCACCCGCCCTTGACATCACCAGCAGGTCCTTAACTTCGTGGCATTGATCGAGCATCTGCCGGTGACAGTAGCCCTCCGGCTGCCCGCCCGACCCTCCATCCGGGCCGGCACCGGCAACGCATCGCGCACCACCGCCCACTCCGCGTCCGTCATGTCCGAGCCGTAGGCCGGTACCCGGTCCGGCCGGTCGGCCGGGTTCCGAACCGATGAGCGAGACAGTCACACGAAGGACGTGGGGAGTTGGACACCGGCAGCGGTACCACGTAGCACTGCATCAACAGGGCCTTTCTGGCACACGAGCTGGTCTCGACAACCCTCGTGTTGCGCAGGAGGCCCTGTCCTCATGCACCCACCCGGCCAAGATCACCCGACCAGGCACTCCGTTCGATACTGACTTCAGCTCGTCAGGGTGACGTTGGGTCGTGAAGGGTCAGGCCGGTGCCCGCTATGAAGCCGTCGAGGGTGTCGGGCCGGTACTGGAGGCGTTTGAGCCGGTTGCGGACGAGGGCTTCGAGGCGGTCGAGGGCCATGACGGTGAGGTTGGCCAGGCTTCGTTTGACGTGTGCCCAGACGCCTTCGACCGGGTTCAGGTCGGGCGAGTAGGCGGGCAGCAGGAAGACTGTCAGCCACGCCCGTTCGGCGACGAGGTCCCGCATCCTGCGGGAGACGTGGGTGTTCAACCGGTCCCAGACCAGCACGATCGGTGCCTGATCAGCTGATGGACGCCGTCGACCAGCGCGATGAAGTCCCGTTCGCTCAAGCTGCGGCGCTTGCCCTTGCCCGCGGGGTGGATACGCAGGCGGTGACACAGGCGGATCCGGGAGCCTGGCCGCATCGCGATCAGCCCGGCTACCGACAACCGTCCCGAACGGCGGCCGCTGACGGTCACGACCGGGGTGCGGCCTCGCCGGCCCCAGGTCCGGCCCCGGGGCGGCGACGGGTGAAGCCCGCTTCGTTCCTCGAAGCAGACGTAGCCCCCGCAGGCCGCCCGCGCTCTTTTACCTCCGCCCAGGTCGCCTCCTTCCACACGGTGACGGCCTGCTCGTCGCGTTCGGCGACCCGCGCGAGCGGGCACCTGCGGGCTGAAGCCGAGCCGGTGCATCAACCGTGTGGCACCCGAGACGCTGTAGGCGACGTGGAACTTCCGGCCGATCAGCGTCGCCACCCGCGACGCGGTCCACACCTGGTTCTCCACCCAGCCGTACGCGGCCGGCCCTTCCTCCAAGAACCCCGCCAGCTTCTCCAGGCAGTGCGGCAACAGCCTGCATCTCGAGCCACCCGGGCCACGTGAGGCCAGCGCCGCGGCTCCGCCGTCCCGCCACACCTGACGCCATTCATAAGCCGACTTCCGGCTGACCCTCAGACGCCGTGCGACCTCTGGCGGCTTGACCCCCTGCTCGAACAGCTCGGCCGCCTGAATCCGTACCGATTCGCGACGCTGACGCCCTTCGGCGGTCAACCCGCCCCATCCGCATACCTCACACACCACGGATACAGCCACCCACCCAAACCTGCTACCGACTTCACCAACAATCACCCTGACGAGCTGAAGTCAGTAGCCAACGTGCTGGTGGTTTCAGCTGATGTCTCCGATGCTGTCGCGGTGGTTCGCGCCCCCACGAGGTCCGGTGTTCCAACGGCATGTACGGGATGCGGCCAGCTCAGCGAGTGGTGCCACAGCTGCTACGTACGGCGCCTGGCCGACGTCTCTCTCGGGGGCCGGCCTCTTCGCATCGCCCTGTCCGCACGCCGTTTGTATTGCGAAAACGCGACGTGCCCGAGGTGACCTTCGCAGAGCAGGTGGCGGGGCTGACCGTGCGCTACCAGCGGCGCACACCACAATTGCAGCGCTTGGTGGAGGCGGTCGGGGTGGTGCTGGCGGGCCGGGGAGGTTCTCGGATGCTGCGGATCTTGAGCATTAAGCTCTCGCGGTGCACCGTTCTGCCGCAGTTGATGCGGGTGCCTCTTCCGCCACTGGAGACACCTCGGGTGCTGGGGGTGGACGACCTCACGCTTCACGGCGACACCTACGGCACTCTCCTGGTCGACGCCACCACCCGGCTCCCGCTGACCCTCTGGAAAGGACGTGACGCGGAACAGCTCAGTCGGTGGCTCCGCGAACACCCTGGTGTCGAGGTCGCCTGCCGCGACGGCTCCCTCACATACCGGCAGGGCATTGCGGCAGGCCCCCCCGATGCCCCGCCAGGTCAGCGACCTGCAGAGCGTCGAGGGCACCGCGCCGGGAGCCCTCGGCGTAGGCGCCCGCCCGGTCCCGGCAGATGATCTCCACGCCGGGGTGACGGGTCAGCCAGGCGGCAGTGGCCCGGCTTCGCGGGTGGGGAGTACATCGACCACGCGGTGGTCTTCGACGCTGGTCAAGACGGTGGAGTAGGTCTGGCCGCGACGGATGGCGAAGTCGTCCACGCCTAGCACACAGGGCGTACTGAACCGCGGATCGGGCAATGCCATGACCCTGCGTAACAAGGTCATCCGTCCCGCGCCGAAGCCCAGCTGGGCAGCCAGCCGAGCGCCGGCCCGCCCGGCAAGCGCGAGCCCCACCCGCTCCAAGGCGTGGTTGAGCCGCGTGGTGAACCGTGCATGCGGGGCGGCCAGCCGGGAGAACGGCTCGGCGAACGCCCGGCGCGGGCAGTCCACCGACCCGCAGATGAAGCGCCGGACCATCAGCCGGATCACGAAGCCCTGATCAGCGCAGGCTGAAGGGCCTTCCGCGCAGCGGGCCACGCGCCACCAGGCGACGCCCAGAGGCCATACCCGCGGACGCGGGGAGCAGGGCCTCGCCATCATCGAGTACGGGCGCAGCGTACCGATGACGTAGCACGCCCAGTCACGCTGAGCCGCGTGCCCCGTTGAGCTTGATGCACTCTAGGAGATCAGCGTTCACGGCAGCATGATGATCTACTGCATAGAGTGACCATGCGCCTGGCTGGTCTGTATGAGAGCTTCCGGCGGCGAGCGAATGAGGCTGCAATGAGTGAACTGACGAAGCCCGGGATCGACCTTCCGGAGGGTGACGCTCCCACCGAGCTGACAATCCGCGACCTCGTCGTCGGGGACGGGCTTGAGGCGAAGCCGGGCAGGGTTGTCCAGGTTCACTACGTCGGGGTCACCTTCGAGTCCGGAAAGGAATTCGACACCTCCTGGGACCGGGGCCAGACGTTCAAGTTCGCCGTGGGCGGTGGCAAGGTCATCAAGGGCTGGGACCGAGGGGTCAGGGGGATGAAGGTCGGCGGCCGGCGTGAGATCATCGTTCCCCCGCGCCTCGGCTACGGCAACCAGTCACCCTCGCCGTTGATCCCGGCGGGCTCGACACTCGTCTTCGTGGTGGACTTGCTCTCCGTCGCAGTCTGAGGCCTTCTGCTACTCGGCCTCTCCGCCCGGAACCAAAGCCGGGTGGAGAGACCGGCCGACCGCGACACCACACCCGTGCACCCTTCACTCGCAGCCACGGACAGAGGCACGCGCCGGCAACAACACGCATCGGCGCCCGTGATCCACAAACGGCAGACACCCCGGTAGCGGGCCTGAGCCCCAGGCCGGACCGATGGCCGGCGGCCGGGGTGCCGGCGGCCGTGAACCCCGCGAAACGAATCATTCGCGCGGCGACCTCACCCGCCACTTCTCGTGGTCGCCGGGTCCCGCCCCTCGATCGCAGCCAGGACTCCTCGTCCGCTCCCAGCCGACGCTCCCGGACCGACGATGCCGTTCGATTGAACGGGTGGTCACGAACCACGGCTGCCCGACTCGTACGCTCACCTCGTAGCCTCCGCACATGACTGATGATCCGTTCCAGTGCCGCTGCGTTCTCTGTCATGACTACGGTGACCGAGACGAAGCGGACCGCGCGGATCTGACGATCACCGAGAATGTGCAGCAGCACGGATGTCACGTTGAAGTTTCCCCGTGATGCTGGACACGCGTTGCTTACGCGGCGAGGAGGTGTTCGTGCTCGTGTCGCTGCCGGGTCTCCAGCGGGGTGAGGCACCCCCAGGCTGGATGCCTCCGCAGCCGCTTGCGGTTGCAGAAGGTCTCGATGAAGGTGAAGATCTCCGCGCGGGCAGTGGTCCGGTCGGGCCAGCGGTGGGTGCCGATCTCTGCTTTCAGTAGCGCGAAGAAGCTATCGGCGGCGGCATTGTCGTAGCACGAGCCGGTTCGGCCCCTGCTCTGCCGTAGCCCCGACCGGCGTACTTCCCGGCGGAGTTCGTCAGCGGTGTACTCCGATCCGCGGTCCGAGTGCACGATGCAGCCGGGCTGGAGCCGGCCACGTCCGGCGGCCGTCGTCAGTGCGTCGACCACCAGGGATGCGCGGTGGTGGTCGGCCATCGAGCAGCCGACGATCTCGCGGGTCGCCAGGTCCAGCCAGGTCGCCAGATACAGCCAGCCCTCGTCGGTGGGGTGTAGGTGATGTCACCGACCAGTTTCCTGCCCGGGGCGGCGGCCGTGAAGTCGCGGCCGATCTGGTCGTGAGCGGGCACGGCCTTCTTCGCCGGACGGGTCAGACCCCGCCGCCTGCGGCGGGTGA
>RHMC01000313.1 GCA_003719395.1 Streptomyces altiplanensis | reverse complement strand
TGATGCAGGCGCTGCCGTCCGGTGGAGCGATGGTCGCGGTGCAGGCGACGGAGGACGAGGTCCTGCCGCTGTTGGTCGACGGTGTGTCGATCGCGGCCGTCAACGGCCCCTCGTCCATGGTCATCTCCGGTGACGAGCAGGAGGTCCTGGAGGTCGCGGTGCGGCTGGCGGAGCTGGGGCGCAAGACGACGCGTCTGCGCGTGTCGCACGCGTTCCACTCGCCGCTGATGGATCCGATGCTGGAGGAGTTCCGGGCGGTCGCGGAGGGCCTGTCGTACGAGGCTCCGCGCATCGCGGTGGTCTCCAACCTGACCGGCGGTACGGCTTCGGCCGAGGAGTTGTGCTCGGCCGGGTACTGGGTGCGCCACGTCCGCGAGGCCGTGCGCTTCTCCGACGGTGTGCAGACCCTCGCCGACCGGGGCGTGACCACGTTCCTGGAGCTGGGCCCCGACGGCGTCCTCGCCGCCATGGCCCAGGAGACGGCACCGCAGAGCGCCGTCGTCATACCGGTCCTGCGCAAGAACCGCGACGAGGAGACCACCCTCATCGGCGCGCTCGCCCGGCTCCACGTCCACGGAGCGGGCCCCCGCTGGTCCGCGTTCTTCGCCGGCACCGGAGCCCAGTGGCTCGACCTGCCGACGTACGCCTTCCAGCGCGGCCGTTTCTGGCCGGACGTCATGCCGGGCGTCACCCCCACGGGCGCGACGCGCAGGACATCCTGGACGACGGACCGCGCGTTCTGGGACGCCGTGGAACAGGAGGACTTCGCTTCGCTGGAGGCCACCTTGGACGTCGAGGGCGACGCCCTCTCGAAGGTGCTGCCGGCCCTGTTCGACTGGCGTCGGCAGCAGAACGACGAATCGGTCATGGAGGGCTGGCGCCACCGGATCGTCTGGAAGGCGCTGACCGGCGGAGCCACCGCGAACCGCAAGGCCCTGACGGGGACCTGGCTCGCCGTGATCCCCGCCGAGTTCACCGAGGACCCCTGGGTGAACGCCGTACTCGACGTGCTGGGCACCCAGGTCGTACGGCTGGCAGTGGCCGGCCCCGACCGGGCCGCGCTGGCCGGGGAGCTGCGGTCGCGCACCGAGAACGGCACACGCTTCGCCGGTGTCCTCTCGCTCCTGGCCCTGCGGGAGACCGCGGCGGGCAGCGTGCCCGAGGGAGTCGCCCTCACCGCCGTGCTGCGCAGGCGCTCGGCGACGCCGCCATCGGGGCGCCGCTGTGGTGCGCCACCCGGGGCGCCGTGTCCGTGAACCGCACGGACACCGTGAACCACCCGCTCCAGGCCGCCGTATGGGGTCTCGGCCGGGTCGCCGCGCTGGAGTACCCGGAGCGCTGGGGCGGTCTGGTCGACCTCCCGGAGACTCTGGACGAGCGGGCCGCGGCGGGCTTCGCCGGAGCACTGGCGGGCCTCGACGGCGAGGACCAGCTCGCGGTACGCACCTCCGCGGTCCTCGCCCGGCGCCTCGTACAGGCCCCCGGCAAGCGGCCCGTCCGCACCTGGGACCCGAACGGCACCGTGCTGATCACCGGAGGCACCGGCGCCCTCGGTGCGCAGGTCGCCCTCCGGCTCGCCAAGGACGGCGTCCAGCACCTGGTACTGCTCAGCCGCAGCGGCCCTGCGCGCCGGGCGCCGACGCACTGCGGGCCCAGCTCGACGGGCTCGGCACCACGGTCACCGTCGCGGCCTGCGATGTCGCGGACCGCGCCCAACTGGCCGCCGTACTCGCGGACATCCCGGCCGAACACCCGCTCACCGGAGTGATCCACGCCGCCGGTGTGCTGGACGACGGAGTGCTCGACCGGCTCACCCCGGAGCGGTTCGAGGCGGTCTTCCGCTCGAAGGTCACCTCGGCCCTCCTGCTCGACGAACTGACCCGTGGATCGGACCTCACGGCGTTCGTGCTCTTCTCATCCGCCTCGGCGGCCGTGGGCAACCTCGGCCAGGCCAACTACGCGGCGGCCAACTCGGTCCTGGACGCCCTCGCCGAACGGCGCAGGGCACAGGACCTCCCGGCGACCTCGGTCGCCTGGGGAGCCTGGGGAGGCGGCGGAATGGCAGAAGGAGCCGGGGCCGTCGAGGCCGCCAAGCGCGCCGGTGTCGGCGCCATGGACCCGGAACTGGCCTGCGAGACCATGCTCAGGCTGGTCATGGAACCCGAGCCGACCGCGGTTCCGCGGAGGTCGCGCTGGACCGCTTCGTCGCGGCCTTCGGCACGGCCAGGCCCAGCGCCCTGCTCCGGGAGTTCCCCGGATACGACAGCATGGTCGCCGCCACGGCGCGCCCGTGGACAGCGCGGCCGAGACCGGGCTGCGGTACCGGCTCGCCGCCCTGTCGGCGAACCGGCGCCTCGAAACCGTCGTGGACCTGGTCCGCACCCAGGCCGCTCAGGTTCTCAGCTACCCGGACACGGACGCCGTCGGCGCCGAGAAGTCCTTCCGGGACCTCGGAGTCGACTCACTCGGAGCAGTCGAGCTGCGCAACCAGCTCAACAAGGCCACCGGCCTGAGCCTCTCCGCGACGCTCGTCTTCGACCACCCCACCCCCAGCTCCCTCGCCGAACACGTGCTCGGACAGCTGATGCCCGAGAACGCGGCGGGGACCGACAGCGAAGAAGCGGAGATCCGGGCCCTGTTGGCCTCGGTGCCGCTGGCACAACTGCGGGACATCGGTGTGCTGGAACCGTTGCTCCAGCTGGCAGGACGGGGCGAAAGCGCCCCGGCGGAAGACGACACGTCCGACGAGTCCATCGACTCGATGGCAGTGGCAGACCTGGTACGGGCCGCGCTCAACGGCCAGTCCGACCTGTAGCGCGAGAGTGATGGAGCAGACGATGAACGCCCCTACCGAGAACGCACCCGCCGCCGGCGTCGTGGAAGCACTCCGCGCCGCGATGAAGGAGTCCGAGCGACTGCGGCGACAGAACAGAATGTTCGTCGCCGCGGCCCGGGAACCCATCGCCATCGTGGGAATGAGCTGCCGGTTCCCCGGTGAGGTCTACTCCCCGGAGGACCTCTGGGAGCTCGTCGCCTCCGGCACCGACGCCATCTCCGGTTTCCCCACCGACCGTGGATGGGACCTGGACGCCCTGCGCGACAGCACCACCGACGAGCGCGACACCTCCGTCAGCCAACAGGGCGGATTCCTCAGCTGCGTAACCGACTTCGACCCGGGCTTCTTCGGCATCTCACCCCGCGAGGCCGTCACCATGGACCCCCAGCAGCGGCTGCTGCTGGAGACCACCTGGGAGGCCATCGAGCGGTCCGGTATCGACGCCACCCGGCTGCGCGGCACCCGTACCGGCGCCTTCATCGGCACCAACGGGCAGGACTACGCCTACCTCCTGGTCAGGTCGCTGGACGACGCGACCGGTGACGTCGGCACCGGCATCGCCGCCAGCGCCGTCTCCGGCCGCCTGTCGTACGCGCTCGGCCTCGAAGGCCCGGCCATCACCTGGTCGACACCGCGTGCTCGTCCTCCCTCGTCGCGCTCCACCTGGCCGTGCAGTCGCTGCGCAACGGCGAATGCGGACTGGCGCTCGCCGGTGGCGTCAACGTGATGTCCACCCCCGGCTCGCTCATCGAGTTCAGCCGGCAGGGCGGTCTTGCCAGGGACGGCCGCTGCAAGGCGTTCTCCGAGTCCGCCGACGGCACCGGCTGGTCCGAGGGCGCGGGCGTCCTGATGCTGGAGCGCCTGTCCGACGCGCAGCGCAACGGACACCCCGTCCTCGCCGTGATCCGGGGCTCTGCGGTCAACCAGGACGGCGCCTCCAACCGGCTTCACCGCGCCCAACGGTCCCTCGCAGCAGCGGGTGATCCGCCAGGCGCTCGCCAACGCCAACCTCGGCCCCGCGACGTGGACGCCGTGGAGGCCCACGGCACCGGTACGCCGCTGGGCGACCCCATCGAGGCGCAGAGCCTGCTCGCGGGCTACGGCCAGGACCGGGAACGCCCGCTGCTGCTCGGTTCCGTGAAGTCCAACATCGGCCACACACAGGCCGCTTCCGGCGTCGCCGGCATCATCAAGATGGTGATGGCGATGCGGCACGGTGTCGTGCCGAAGACCCTGCACGCGGACGAGCCGTCCACGCATGTCGACTGGTCCGCGGGCAAGGTCGAACTGCTCACCGAGGCCCGCGAGTGGCCGGACTCCGGTCGCCCGCGCCGCTCCGGCGTCTCCTCGTTCGGCATCAGCGGCACCAACGCCCATGTGATCGTCGAGCAGGCGCCCAGCGCGACGCGACCCCCGCCAAGGCGACGGAGGAGACCGCTCCCGCGCGCCGCGCGAGCGCGGTGCCGTGGGTCGTCTCGGGCCGGACCGCCGAAGCGCTGCGCGACCAGGCGGCCGCGCTCCTGAGCAGGCTGGAGCGCGAGCCCGGACTGCGCGCGGTGGACACCGCGCTCTCCCTGGCGACGTCCAGGGCGAGCCTGGAGCACCGTCTCGCGGTCGTCGCGGACGAGGACAGCGGCTCAGGGCGTGCGGCACTGGCGGCCTGGCTCAAGAACGGCACGGCTCCCGGCGCGGTGGAGGGCCTGGTCTCGGGACGCACGAAGAGTGCGGTGTTGTTCTCGGGTCAGGGTTCGCAGCGGTTGGGGATGGGCCGGGAGTTGT
>RHMC01000312.1 GCA_003719395.1 Streptomyces altiplanensis | reverse complement strand
TCGAACAACGCGATGCCGTGCGGCACGACGATCGGCCCGATCACCGCCGCCCGGCCCGCCTCGGGGCAAGCGCTTTCTCCCGGTGCTCGCACGACCATTGATTGCTCCCGGAGCGCCGTGCTACACCAGCGGGCACAGGTCTAAACCACTCCAGCTCCGGAGGCCCCCGTGCCGCTCCCGCCCGCCTGGTCCCGCCGTGCCTTCCTCGCCACCACCTCCGCCACCGCACTCGGCCTGGCCCTCGCCGGTCCCGGCTCCGCGCGAGCGGCGGATGGCGCCGACGAGTACGAGACGCTCCGCCTGCGCTGGGTCGAGCTCTCGCTCGGCACCGGATTCGACCCGGCCGCCGAGCCGTACGCCTCGCGTCTCGCGGAGACCGGCCGTCTCGCCGCAGGTTTCCGCGCCACCATGGCCCCGGCCGGCGACTCCCTGTGGCCCGGTCACACCTTCGACCCGCCCGCCGGCATCACCCAGAGCTACAGCCGCCTGTGGACCATGACCCAGGCCTACCTCCAGCCCGGCACCGGCCTCACCGCCGACGCCGCCCTCCTCGCCGACATCGTCAAGGGCCTCGACCACCTCTCCACCAGCATCTACAACCCCTCCACCACCCGCTACGGCAACTGGTGGGAGTGGCAGATCGGCAGCCCCCGCCTCCTCATGGACATCGTCGCCGCCCTCCACGACGAGCTCACCGACCCCCAGCGCCAGGCCGCCTGCGCCGCCGTCGACCACTTCGTCCCCGACGCCGTGCTGAAGAACTACTCCGGCACGAGCACCGGCGCCAACCGCGTCGACCTCTGCCGCTCCGTGGCCCTGCGCGGCATCCTCGGCCGCAGCCCGGCGAAGATCGCCCTCGCCCGTGACGCCCTCTCGCCCGTCTTCCCGTACGTGACCAAGGGCGACGGCCTGTACGCCGACGGCTCCTTCGTCCAGCACACCTGGGTCGCCTACTCGGGAACGTACGGACAGGTCATGCTCGACGGCCTCGGCCGCCTCTTCACCCTCCTGGCCGGTTCCACCTGGGCCGTCACCGACCCGAACCGCCAGATCATCCTCGACTCCGTCGAGAACGCCTACGCGCCCCTCATCTACAACGGCCTGATGATGGACAGCGTCAACGGCCGCGCCATCAGCCGGGGTTACCTCAGGAGCGACGACCGCAAGGTCATGCGCAGCGACCACTTCCACGGCCAGGGACTCATCGCCGCCGTCCCGCTGCTCGCCGGCGGCGCGTCCGAGGCGCAGCGGCGCCGCTGGACCGCCATGGTCAAGGGCTGGATCGAGCGCGACCGTACGACGCCCCTGCTCACCGCACCCCAGTTCGGCGTCGCCGACCTCTCCCGGCTGCACGCCGTCGCCGCCTCTCCCGTGGCAGCCGCCCCCGAACCCGTCGCGCACAAGCTCTTCGCCTCCATGGACCGGGCCGTGCACCGGCGCCCCGGCTGGGCGGCCGGCATCTCGATGGCCTCGGAGCGGATCTCGTACTACGAGTGCGGCAACGGCGAGAACCCGCGCGGCTGGCACACCGGCGCCGGAATGCTCTACTGGTGGCCGGGGGAGAGGGCCAACGACCAGTACACCGACTGGTTCTGGCCCACCGTCGACTTCTACCGCCTCCCCGGAACCACCGTGTCCACCAAGCGGCTCGCCGACCGGGCGGGCGGCGAATGGGGCGCCCCGAAGCCCGCGGCCTCATGGGTCGGCGGCACCACCGACGGCGAGTTCGCCGCCGTCGGCCAGCACCTCAAGGGCCTCGGCTCCACCCTCGAAGCCCGCAAGTCGTGGTTCTGCCTGGCCGACACGGTCGTGTGCCTCGGCGCCGGCATCACCTCCACCGACGGCGTACCCGCCGAGACGGTCGTCGACAACCGCATGCTCGGTGAAGGCGGTACGAACCCGCTCACGGTCGGCACCGGCCACGCCACTCCCCGCTGGGCCCACCTCGAAGGACACGGAGGCTGGGTCTTCCCCGGCGGCGCGGACCTGAAGACCCTGCGCGAGGACCGCACCGGCTCCTGGAGCGACATCAACACCACCAGCACCACCGAGCGGCGGACCCGCCGCTACCAGACCCTCTGGCTCGACCACGGCACCGACCCGGTGGACGCGTCGTACACCTACCTCCTGATGCCGGGAGCCTCCCGCCGCACCGTCGCCGCCCGCTCGGCCGACCGCGACTGGCTGAAGGTGCTCGCCAACACCCGCGCCGTCCAGGCGGTCGCCGTCCGCTCCCTGGGCGTCACGGCCGCCAACTTCTGGCAGCCGGGCACGGTGGAGCGGCTGACGGCGACCGCCCCGGCGAGCGTGCTCGTCAACGAAGTGATGGCGTCAGCCACACATCGCGGGCGGCGCACCGCCACGCTCGCGGTCAGTGAACCGGCGCGCACCGGCCGGCCGCTGGAAATCACCTGGGAGCACCGCGGCGTCCGCGCGTCCGCGTCCTCACGAAGGACCCCGGCGTCGAAGTGCTGTCCACCGGCCGTACGCTGAGGCTCCGCATCACACCCGGCACGGCCGGAGCGACCCACCGCTGTGAGGTGTCTCTCAGCTGACGGCGCGGGAGGTCCTTGTCGGACCTCCACAATCTGCGACGGCTCTCGGCTGGTACTTAGGCTGCATGGGCGGATGGTTCTGTCCGGTGGTGACAGGAGAACGGGCCGGAGACTGTGAAGAGTCGACGGCCTGTTTTCCTTGTGCGCCTTCGTAGGGTCAGTACATGACCGTTTTGGACGAGACGCCGCGCGAGCCCACCGACGCCCGTGGCCGGGTGGCCGAGCTGCTCGCGCTGCGCGAGCAGGCCCGCCGCCGCCGCGGCCCCAGTGAGCGGGCGACCGAAGCCCAGCACGCCAAGGGCAAGCTGACCGCCCGTGAGCGCATCGAGCTGCTGCTCGACCCCGGCACGTTCAAGGAGGTCGAGCAGTTGCGCCGGCACCGGGCACCGGGTTCGGCCTGGAGGCCAAGAAGCCGTACACCGACGGTGTCATCACCGGCTGGGGCACGGTCGAGGGCCGCACGGTCTTCGTCTACGCCCACGACTTCCGCATCTTCGGCGGCGCGCTGGGCGAGGCCCACGCCACCAAGATCCACAAGATCATGGACATGGCCATCTCGGCCGGCGCGCCCCTGGTCTCCCTCAACGACGGCGCCGGCGCCCGCATCCAGGAGGGCGTCTCCGCCCTCGCCGGCTACGGCGGCATCTTCCAGCGCAACACCCGCGCCTCCGGTGTCATCCCGCAGATCTCGGTGATGCTCGGCCCGTGCGCGGGCGGCGCGGCGTACAGCCCCGCCCTCACCGACTTCGTCTTCATGGTCCGCGAGACCTCGCAGATGTTCATCACCGGCCCGGACGTCGTCCGCGCGGTGACCGGCGAGGAGATCACCCAGAACGTCTCGGCGGCGCCGACGTGCACGCCGAGACCTCGGGCGTCGCGCACTTCGCGTACGACGACGAGGAGACCTGCATCGCCGAGGTCCGCTACCTGATCTCGATGCTGCCCTCCAACAACCGCGAGAACCCGCCGACGGCCGAGTCCCAGGACCCGGCGGACCGCCGCTCCGACGTGCTCCTGGACCTGGTCCCGGCCGACGGCAACCGCCCGTACGACATGCGCAAGGTCATCGAGGAGCTCGTCGACGACGGCGACTTCCTGGAGATCCACGAGCGCTGGGCCACCAACATCCTCTGCGCGCTGGCCCGCCTCGACGGCCAGGTGGTCGGCATCGTCGCCAACCAGCCGCAGTCCCTGGCCGGTGTCCTCGACATCGAGGCCAGCGAGAAGGCCGCGCGCTTCGTGCAGATGTGCGACGCGTTCAACATCCCGATCGTCACCCTGTTGGACGTACCCGGCTTCCTGCCGGGCGTCGACCAGGAGCACGGTGGGATCATCCGCCACGGCGCGAAGCTGCTCTACGCGTACTGCAACGCCACGGTGCCCCGGATCTCCCTGATCCTGCGCAAGGCCTACGGAGGTGCGTACATCGTCATGGACTCCCAGTCCATCGGTGCCGACCTCACTTACGCCTGGCCCACCAACGAGATCGCGGTGATGGGCGCGGAGGGCGCCGCCAACGTCATCTTCCGCAAGCAGATCGCCGAGGCCGAGGACCCCGAGGCCATGCGCGCCCGCATGGTCAAGGAGTACAAGGCGGAGCTGATGCACCCGTACTACGCCGCCGAGCGCGGTCTGGTCGACGACGTCATCGACCCGGCCGAGACCCGCGAGGTGCTGATCGCCTCCCTCGCGATGCTCCGCAACAAGCACGCCGACCTGCCGTCGCGCAAGCACGGCAACCCCCCGCAGTAACCCTGCGAAGAAGACGGAGAATCCCCATGAACGAATCCTTGCTGCGCGTCGAGAAGGGCCACGCCGAGCCCGAGGAGCTGGCCGCGATCACCGCGATCCTGATGGCCCGCGCCGCGGGCGCTCCGAAGCGGCCCCGGCCCACCACGGCCGCTCCACGGCCGGCTGGCGCCGCCTGGAGCGCACCCCGGGCTTCCGCGCCCCGCACAGCTGGCAGGGCTGAGCCCCACCGCTTTCCCGGCGCGTACGACGAAGGCCCCCGTCCACTCCTCGAAGTGGCGGGGGCCTTTCTCGTACGTACGCCGGACCTTGCCGGTCCTACCGGAGTCGCGCCATCAGGGCGTGCTCGACGAGCGTGATCAGCGCGCTCTTGGCGTCC
>RHMC01000311.1 GCA_003719395.1 Streptomyces altiplanensis | reverse complement strand
CGACGAACGTGGTCTTGCCCACGCCGAAGCCGCCCGCCACCACGATCTTCGCGGAGGTTGTGGAGCGGGCTGCTCCGCTGCTAGAGCTTGCGAAGTCCACTGAGCACCCTTTCGAGCAGTGTCACGTCTGGCTGACCGCCGGCGGACTCGTCGCCGCCGGGCTGGTGAATGGCTACAAGTCCGGCCTCTGCCAGGTCGGCGACGAGGATCCGGGCAACCCCGAGGGGGATGGTGAGAAGTGCCGAGATCTCGGCAACCGACTTGATCTCCCGGCACAGGTGGCAGATCCGCTGGTGCTCGGGCAACTGCCCTTGCAGACGTGACGGGTCCGCCGTGGTGCTGACCAGTGCCTCGATGGCGAGCTGGTAGCGCGGCCTGGTGCGGCCGCCGGTCATGGCGTACGGACGAACCAGTGGATTGTGGTTCGCCTGGGTGGCGGCGGGCGCGGGGGCCCGCCTCGACTGCGCCGGCTGGGGGCGCGGCTGCCGCTGCTGCGGCGGCTCGTACGGCTGGGCCCGGCTCGGTGCGGAGGGGAAGTTGAACCTGTTCTGCGAGGTGTCACCCTGATTCTGGCCCTGGCCGTAAGGCCAGTTGGCCGAAGAACCGTCCGGGGGTGTTGCCACGTTTCCTCCTCCGACTGCCGGGCACCCGTTGCTGTGGAGCCATTCCCCGCACCCTAAAGCCCGGGGCCACCACAGCGCACTGTCTGTCTGTTAGTTGAGAAGACTTCCTTGCAGCTCGGCGCGCAGGTCCGGGGTGAGGACACTGCCGGCCCTGTCCACCAGGAGGGCCATCTCGTAGCCCACGAGGCCGATGTCGGCCTCCGGGTGGGCCAGTACGGCCAGCGAGGAGCCGTCCGAGATCGACATCAGGAAGAGGAAGCCGCGCTCCATCTCCACCACGGTCTGGTTGACCGCGCCGCCCTCGAAGATCCGGGAGGCACCCGCCGTCAGCGACGTCAGGCCGGAGGCCACCGCCGCCAGCTGGTCGGCGCGGTCCCGGGGGAAGCCCTCGGACATTGCCAGCAGGAGTCCGTCGGCGGAGACCACCACCGTGTGGGACACCCCGGGGGTGTTGTCCACGAAGTTGGTGATCAACCAGTTCAGATTCTGCGCCGCCTGGCTCATCGGGCTCACACTAACGCTCCTGGTTGTAGGTGTTGCCATGGCCACCGTGCTGATCGTAAGTGGCCGCTGTGTTCGTGTCCGTTCCCGCGTTCCGTCCCTGCTGGACGCCGCGGCGCAGGTTGCTCAACCTGCCCCGTACGTCCTCGGGAGCGCGGGAGACCTGGGGGCCGCCCTGCGGGGTCTGCTCCGCGGTTCCCTCGACCAGGTTGGCCTTGGGCACCCGCCGGGGAAGACCGGAGGAGGTGACTCCGCCCGCCTTGGGCTCACGGAGCTTCTCCGCCCGCTGCCAGCGCTCGTCGTTCGACGAACGCCACTCGTCGGTGCCGCCCTTCCCGTCCGCGCCCTGCTGCTGGGCCACGGCCGGCTGCTGCGCGGCTTCCTGCCCGGCGGACTGCCCGGCCGGCTCCCCGGTGGGCTGCCAGTGCTGCTGGCCGCCGCGCCGCGGAAGGCCCGCGTCGGTCAACTCGTGGGCGGGGGCCGGGGCGGTACCCGGACGGTCGAAGCCTACGCGTTCCCGGCCGTTCGCGGGAGCGTCCTGCGCAGATTCCGGTTCTGATCCGAATCCCTGTTCGTACGTACCGTTGTAGGAGCCCTGATCCTGCCAGTTCCCCTGGTGGGAAGCAGAATCGTACCCATCTTCGTACGCCGCCTGCGGTGCCGCGGGCTCCTGGTACTCGGCTTCCGGATACGCCTGGTAGGCCGGGTAGTCGTCATACCCCTGCTGGTCGTACGCCGACTGCTGGGGCTGCTGCTCGTACTGCTGCTGCGGGTCCTCGTACGACGCCTGCTGCGGTACCTCGTCACGGAACAGCGGACGGTCGCCGGTGACCTGCGCCCCCAGCTGGGCACGCCGCTCCTCGCGCATCAGCGAGCGGCCCACCGGGTCCAGCTGCGCCTCGTCCGGCTCCTCGGAGCCGTAGCGCGAGTCGTCGAAGCCGAGTTCGGCCGCGGTGCGCATCGGGGCGCTCTCGAACGCCTGCTGCTGCTCGGGAATGATCGAGGAGACCGTGAAGTCGTCCTGCGGCAGCGCGTCGCCACCGCCACCGTGGGTGATGGCGTCCGGCAGCATGACCAGCGACGTGGTGCCGGCCTGCTCGCCCGAGGGGCGCAGCTGGACGCGGATGCTGTGCCGGTCCGCGAGGCGGCCGACCACGAACAGGCCCATGCGCTGCGAGACGGTGGCGTCCACGGTTGGCGGGTTCGCCAGCTTGTGGTTGATGTCCGCGAAGTCCTCGGCGGTGAGGCCGATGCCCTTGTCGTGGATCTCGATCATGACGCGGCCGTCGGGCAGCCGGGTCGCGGTGACGCGCACCTTCGTCTGCGGCGACGAGAACGTGGTGGCGTTCTCCAGCAGCTCCGCCAGCAGGTGCACGAGGTCGGTCACGGCCTGGCCGTGGATCTCCGAGTCCGGTACGCCGCTGAGCTCGATGCGCTCGTACGACTCCACCTCGGAAGAGGCCGCGCGGAGCACGTCGACCAGCGGGACCGGCTGGTTCCAGCGGCGGCCGGGCTCCTCGCCCGCGAGGATGAGGAGGTTCTCGCCGTTGCGGCGCATACGGGTCGCGAGGTGGTCCAGCTTGAAGAGGTTCTCCAGCTGGTCCGGGTCGGCCTCGTTGTTCTCCAGGTGTGTGATCAGGGTCAGCTGGCCCTCGATCAGGGACTGGTTGCGCTGCGAGAGGTTGGTGAAGATCGCGTTGACGTTGCCCCGCAGCATGGCCTGCTCGGCGGCGAGCCGGACGGCCTCGCGGTGCACCTGGTCGAAGGCGCGGGCGACCTCGCCGATCTCGTCGTGCGTGGTGATCGGGATCGGCTCCACGCGGGTGTCGACGCGGCCCGGCTCCGTACGGGAGAGCTGGTCGACCAGCATCGGCAGGCGCTGCTCGGCGATGCCGAAGGCGGCGGTCCGCAGCCGGCTCATCGCACTGCTCATCTGACGGGCCATCATGCCGGCCAGGAGGACCGAGGCGAGCAGCGCGATGATCACGACGAGACCGTTGACGATGGCGTCGGTCCTGGCGTCGGACGAGATCGTGGCGGCCTCGTTCACGGCCTTGTCGACGAGGTCGGTCTCGATCTCGCTGTAGCCATCGAACTTGGCGGTGGCGGCGGCCATCCAGAACTCGGGCGTGACGCCCTTCTCCTTCAGGCCGGCGGCCGGCTTGCCCTTGCCGATCTGCTCGGCCATGCCGTCGAAGACCGAACCGTCCTTGCTCGGCGGAGCCTTGAAGGGGACGCCGGCCTGGTCGGCCTGGTGCTTGGCGGCGGCGAGCTTCTTGGCGCCGTCCTCCGCCTTCTCCTTCATGACCCGCTCGAGCTTGTCGGTGTCCTCCTGCGTACCACCGGAGACGTACTCGCCGAGGGCGATCTGCTCCAGGTAGCTGTACGAGTTGAAGGCGACCGTCTGCTGCGCGAACTTCTCCGGGTCACCGCTCGGGCGGACCAGGAGGTGCGTGCCGATGGAGCGCTGGAGCGACCCGGCGGCCTTGGCGAGCTGGATGGCGTAGACCGTACGGCCGTAGGCGGTGATGTTGCCGGTGCCCAGGCCGAGCTCGTTCGACAGCTCCATCAGGGAGTGCTGAACGGCGGTGTAGCCCTCTTCGGTCTTCACCGGGTCGAAGGCCTGGGTGTACGCGGCCTTGCGCAGCGCGGGGAGCTTGGGCTCCTCCTTCGCGAAGAGGTCGAGGCGGCGTTCGAGGCCCTGGCCCTCGGGGAGGCCCTTGGTGGCCGCGTGGAACTTCTTCGCGGCGGCGTCGGTCGTGGCGCGGACCTCGGTGACCGCGGAGCTGGTGCGCTTGCCCTGGAGGAGCGGGGCGGCGGTCAGGTCACGCTCGTTGAGCAGCGCCTGGCCGTACTCGGAGGCGGCGCGCACCAGGAGCGCGGTCTTCTCGGCGTCCTGGGCTTCCTGCCAGGTGTCGATCGACCCCTTGACCTGGAAGCCGCCCATGACGAGACCGACCAGCACGGGTATGAGCAGGATCGCGTTCAGCTTGGTGGGCACGCGCCAGTTGCGCGGCGAAAACCGGCCGCTGCTGCTGTCGCTGCCGCTGGGGGCGGCAGGGGCAGTGGGCGAGGCCGCGGGCGACGTCGCTGTTCGCGGCGGCGGGGTGAAGTTGCCCCGCGCCTGCTGCTGTGCGGAGCTCGTCTTGCTACGCCTCACTCGACCAACAACCTCTCGGCGCCGGCACCTACGCTGTGCCGTTTTTCTCGTTCAGGGCCGTACTACTCGGGAGTTCGACGAATTCCAGCACGGCAAGCGGCTGCCTTCCAAACAGCGAGAACCGGCCATTCCGAGTGGTGTAAGCCTCAGATAAAACGGTCAAAAAGAGCGAGCGGCGTCAAATGGCGGAGTCAATGTGAGCGCAGCGGCACCGCACGAACGCGCGCGGTGGCCGTGGCGGAGCAATTCTCTTTCGAAACGTTATGAACGCCGGGGCGGAGAGTGTCGAAGGACACAGTCCGCCCCGGGCGCCGCTACGACAACTGCCGTATAGCACGGACTACTTGAGTCGCGCCATCAGGGCGTGCTCGACGAGCGTGATCAGCGCGCTCTTGGCGTCC